>JAKOYE010000088.1 GCA_029780675.1 Actinomycetes bacterium | reverse complement strand
CGGCGGGGTTGGTGCCGGTGTTGAAGTCCCCGACGATCAGCTCGATGCCCCCGGCCCGGCCGTCGGCGGCCAGCGCCTCCAGGTGCGGCACCCGCATCTCAGTCGGCACCGGCAGGTAGGCGGCGCACAGCCGGATCCCGGCCGTCTCGACGCACAGCAGATGCCGCGGATCGAGCGCCGGGGAGAACGGCCGCACCCCGGTGATCGGCTGGCGAGACGCGACCGCCACCGTGTTCAGCGTCGGATCCACCCCCACCGGATGGGCGACCGCGTAACCCGCGGCCTCCAGGTTGCGCACGAGCGCAGCGGACTTCTGCTGCTGGAACTCGGTGAGCACCAGCACCTCAGCGTCGTAGCCCAGCAGCCGCGCGGCGAGCTTGGCGATCCGTGGCCGCCCGCCCTGTTGGAGGTTCAGGGTGACGATGCGCAGCGCGTCGCCGCTCTCACCGGGTGCGTTCACCGTTGCGTCCGCACGGGACCGCGTTCTAGTACCTGCCTCGGGTATCGCCGATCCCGTCGCGCTTGCCGATCATCCACACGAGGACGTCGAAGCACCGGATCACGCTGATGTTCGGGAGTCCGGCCTGGTCCCTGATCGCGATGAGCTGCTCGGTCAGACGTCCGTCATCGGCGGCGAGGTGGGCGCGCAGGGTCAGCCAGAAGCTGGCCTTCGCGGGGTGGCCCAAGACTTCTTTGACGACGGTGTCGATCACCGGCAGCAGCCGCGGCCGCTTGCGGGCGAGCAGCTTGCTGGTGGTCACGGGACCCACACCGCAGCGGCGAATCGAGAACCACAGTTCGTCGGCCGGCGAGCCGGGGCCGATGTCGGCCTCGCCGGCGTCGCACAGCCCCAGGTCGATCGGGATTCGCTCAAGAAGCCCGTTCAGGTTCTCGGCGTCGCGTCCGAAGATCCGCAGCGCCGCCGCGCCCGGCACGTCGACGCTCAGCAGGGAGACCGCCACCAGATCGGCTGGGGTGAACGTGTCGGCGACCTCTGTGGCGTCCCCGCCGCCGGCGAACCTCTCGAACATAGCCCCGGTGTAGGCGGGCGAGCCGTCGTCCAGCGTCGTGTAGAAGTACCGCGACAGCAGCTCCACAGCCTGCGCCGGATAGGGCGCGGTCAGCTCATCCGGCAACACCCACTGCGCGATCTGGTTCATCGAAGCCCCCTGTCCCGTGCTTAATGAGCCTGCCATAACAGTCTCGGCGTGCTCACCTGCGGGTTCTCTCGGCCGAGCGCTGACCGATCGAAATACCGCGACGCTGTCACGAAGCATGTCGAAACGCACGGCCGGCTCGGCCACACTGGTGTGGTGGTTGCGCTCACTCGTCACGGCGCGGCGGTGGCGTCGGTGTTCGGCCTGGCTGGCAGCAACGAAAACGATCTGACCGCGGCACTGGGCTTCGCGTTGGCAAAATGCCCGCCGCTGGCGGCAGCTGTGACGAAACGCATCTGCGCCGCCGCGGGCACAACCCCGCAGGGAGATCTGTCGCTGGCCCTGGAGGAGCACGGAGCGGTCGGGCGGACCGACCTGGAACTGAAACTCGGATCGAGCCTGTTCATCGTCGAGGCCAAGCGCGGATGGCTGCTGCCCGGAAAGGCGCAGCTCGCGCAATACGCGGGCCGAATCAAAGCCGCTCCTGGCGGCGGGGCGTTGGTGACGCTGTCCCAAGCGTCTCCGGCTCTGGCGGTGCAAACCCTGCCTTCCGAAGTTGCCGGCGTGCCGGTACTTCACCTCCCCTGGCGGGATGTGCTCGCCGACGTCGGGGCTGTCAGGGTGGGCTGCCGCGGCCACGAGCGCCTGTGGCTCGATGAATTTAACGCTTACATGAACGAGGTGATCAGCATGCGCCGTGTCGAAGACAGCTGGACCTACTGCGTCGTCCTCAACGACGTCAAGCCCGGTGGCACCTTCACCTATAAGCAGATCGTCACCGAGCAGCTCACCTACTTCCACCCCTACGGCGCCGGCGGCTGGCCCACCGAGGCGCCCAACTTCATGGCCTTTCGCTGGGATGGCGCGGTCCAGCGCATCCACCGAGTTCAACACTCCGAGGTGGTGCCGAAGCTCAGCGACTACTGGCCCGAGATCACCGACGAGGCCGCCAGTCATCCGTACGCCGTCTACCGGCTCGGCCCGAGGCTGCCACCCCACGAACCCATTCCCAATGGTGCGCCCTACCGGGCCGCACGCCTGTGGGTCCTGCTCGATCAGCTCCAGACGGCGGGATCACTCGCCGCAGCGATCGCCTGCAGCCAGTCATTGGAAACCGCTTCTTCCTCCGCCGCCGGCGGCCAGTGAGGATTCGAACCTCTCACCGCCGCCAGACGTAGACCCGGTCGCTGGCCTCCATCAGCGGCGCCCTGTCCGGTCCCTTCAGATAGCCGTCGATGTACAACGGCTTTCGCAACGATCTTCCCGGCGCGCACGCCTGCTGCCGCCAGTGCCCGCTCACGAGGAACCGCTTGGTGATCTTGCGCCCCGAAGCCCCGGCACCGTCGCGGTCGCCGCTCTGCAGCCGCCTCAGTTCGATGCTCGACACCGCTTCGGCATCGTCGGCCGCATCACCCCCGCCGCCGGAACCGGCTGTGGCGCTGCGGATCTGCCGTGACGAGGCGACACTGGGCTGCTGCATCAGCAGCCACGCACCCGAGCACGCTGAGCGGGGACAGCGCCCCATCCTCGAGGCGGTGGGCGACGGGCTCCTCCAGGTCCCACAGCCCCACCGGGTGGGACAGCAACGGCAGCCGCGCCAGGCCGGCGTTGAGCTTCTCGGCGAGCCAGTCGCTGCGCACCGCCGCGCTCACCGCCACACCCGAGCCGGTCACGCCCCACAGAAACGCGGCGATCGGTATCGCAATCCGCTGATTGCCCCCGGCACCGGCCAGTCGAAGCGTCCCACCGGCTTGGCCCAGCACAGTAGCCCGAACTCCGCTTTCCGCACCATGCTGAAACGCCTGTTTGAACGCCTGTCAGGAGTTCGAGTCCCGGCATGTAGAAAACCGCCCCTGACCAGTTCAGGGGCGGTTTTCTGTTGTGATGGAGGGATGCGCTAGCGCCCTGATGCCCGTGCCCGTCGTCGCCCCACCGGGGAACACGCCGTCAACCCGCCCCTCATGAACGGGCCGAATCCAAACCTGCCGAGCCTGAACCCCTCCAATGCAGTCCCCAACTTTCGGTGAATCTCCGCGGCCTCGGAATGGCGTTTCCTCCTGAACCGGACCGGGTGCACCAGCGTCCGGGGCAGAAACCGGTACGCAGTCACCGTGGCAAGCGACACACCCCCGTCGCGACGGTCACGCACGCGGGCCCATCCCCAAGCCGGTCGGTGACAACGTACTACGGTGTAAACATGTCGGTGAATGTGTCCGTTCGGCTCGATGACCGCCTTGCCGAGAGGTTGCGCCTGCGGGCGAACGCCGCCGGCGAAACCCTGTCTGACCGGCTACGTCGATACGCCGAGGAAGGCGCCCGCCGCGATGAGCATCCGCTGATCACGTTCCGCGACGGTCCACTTGGTCGCCGCGCCGGCGTGATCGGCGGGCCAGACGTATGGGAGATCGTGATGTGGATCGAAGAGGCCGGGGGCGCTGATGATCTGATCACCGACCAGATCATCACCCGTCCCCAGGCCGACGCGGCATTGGCCTATCGCGCCGCGTATCCCGTCGAGATCCAGGCGAGGATCGACCTGCATCGCGACGACACCGCCGCTGCGTCTTCACGGTGAAAGTTCTGCTGGACGAAATGTATCCCCCCAGGTTGGCGGCGCAGCTAAACGAGGCCGGGATCGAGGCGACGACCGTGGCCGCGATCGGCCTCGCCGGCAGCCCAGACACCGACGTGTTCGCCGCAGCCGTCGATCATCGCTGCGCCGTCCTCACCGAGAACGTGGGCGACTTCACGCGAATCGCCGCCGACTACAGCACCACCGGCCGTCACCACCACGGACTGCTGATCGCACTCTCGTCGCGCTTCTCGCGCCAGTTGGCCGGCTCCGCCGCACTGGTGGCCGCCATCGCCGAAGCGGTACAACAACCGCTCGACGACCGCATTGTCTACCTCAGGTAGTACGCACCCGATGACAAAGACGCCCCCGGCATGGCCGGGGGCGTCTTTCGTTGGTCTGCGGTTAGCGAGATCCGCCGCGCTGCGCACCAGCCTTGGCGCTGGCCCCGCGCTCCCCCGCCGCCGAACCCCGGGCACCGGCGGTGTCCGCGTCGTCAGCAGCGCCGGTGGCCGCCTCGGCCGCCGAATCCGAACCGGTCGCCGCCTCAGCCGCCGAAGCCGAATCGGCCGCCGCCGACTTGGCGGCACCCCGCGAGCGCGGAGCGGACACCGTGGCCGAGGTCTCATCGGCGGCAGCCGTTGAGGTCGCCTCCGGCGCCGACACCACCACCGAGACAGCCGCGGGGGCCACCGCTGCGGGCACCTCGGCGGCAGCCGGCAGTGCCGACTGGGAGGGGTTCGCCGCGCCGCTGCTCACCACTGCCACGGCCGCTGCGGCAGCCGGAACGGTGGACGCCGCCAGCCCGGGAACCAGGCCATTGAGAAGGTCGGACAGCGCGCCGCCCACGGTGTCGATCAGGGTCTGCAGGCCGCCGCCGATCACGGTCTGGACCGCCGAGAACAGCACGGCGGGAAGCGCGCCGATGAGCCCGTTGAACTCCGTGGTCAAGAACTCCTCGAACTGCTGAGCGGCCTCCGACAGCACCGCCGAGATCCCGGAAACCGGGCCGGCCAGAACGTCGGCGATGGTCTGGAAGGCCGTCCCGAAATCTCCGGTACCCAGCAACTCGAACGCGGCGACGACGGTCTCCGGGATGGCGGCCAGGGCATCGCCGAACCGGGCCGGGATGGAGTCGGGTCCGCTGATCAGGCCGGCGATAGCCGCGCCCAGGTAGTCGAACACCTCGCCGGCGGCGGCCAGGACCAGCGGGCTGGCCTGGTTGACGAACTCGGTGACGACCGCGGTGACGATGTCATTGGGCAGCAGCGAGGGCAGCGAGGTCAGGAAGTCCGGCAGCGCCCCGCCGATCCCGAAGCCCTGGAGCAGGCCGACGACGTCGGTCAGGGACAGGCCCAGACCGGTGAGGCTGACCTCGGCGATGGCCGGGGCGGGAACCGCCAGCGGGGCCTCCAGCGCCACCGGGGCCATGGCGATGGCGCCGGCGCCGACGACGGCGACCGTGCCGGCGGTCAGGTAGGAACGCATGGTGATCTGCATATGAAACGTCTCCCTAAGTGAGGCGCCGCCGAAGGCTGAGCGCGGCTAAGAATATGTTAAGGAGATCACGTTTAGACGGGTCGCGTCAAAGCGCCCAGGCCACTCGGTGAGCGGTCAGCGGTTGGAGGTCGCGTTGCCGGCTTTCCACTGCGACCAGGGGATGTTCCAGTCCCCGAGTCCGTCGGTCCCGGAGAGCACCGATCCGACGGTGCCGACGACCTCGACGACGTCGCCGCGCCGGGTGTTGTCGTAGAACCACTGCGCATTGGCGGGACTGACGTTCAGGCAGCCGTGGCTGGCGTTGTAGCTGCCCTGGGCGCCGATCGACCAGGGTGCCGAGTGGACGTAGATCCCGCTGTAGGACATCTGGGTGGCCCAGTCCACCTCGAGGCGGTAGCCGTTGGGCGAGTTCGTCGGCACCCCGTAGGTCGAGGAGTCCATGATCAGCGTCCGGTAGCGGTCCCCGATGACGTAGATGCCGTTGGGCGTCGGCGTGCTGTCCTTGCCCATCGAAATCGGCATCGTCTTGACGACCTCGTCACCGCGGCGGATGGTCAGCGTCTTGGTGTCGTCATCGGCGGTGGCGACCAACCGGTCGCCGATGGTGAACGTCGCACTCCGGTCCTGCTGGCCGAACAGTCCGTTGCCGAGGTCGGCGCCGAAGGCCTTCACCTCGACGTCCACCTTGGTACCGGGGGCCCAGAAGTCCTTCGGCCGCCAGCGGACCTCCCGGTCGCTGACCCAGTAGAAAGCGCCCTCGACGGGCGGAGTGGTGGTGACCGTGATGGCCTTCTGCGCCGCGACCCGGTCCGGGATGCTCTCGTCGAACTTCACCTGGACCGTCTGACCGACGCCGACCGTGTCGCCGTCGTTGGGCATCAGGTACGGCATGGTCAGGTTGGCGGGCGAATGCGACTCGAACTCCAGCGCCTCTTTGGCGACGCCGCCCAGGCCGAGTGCGGTCGCCGACAGGGTGTATCGCTGGTTGTAGTCGAGGGGTTCGTCGGCGGTCCAGGTCACACCGTCCGGGCCGATCTCGCCGGGCAGCTCCTCACCGGCTTCGTCGGTCAGGGTGATCGGGCCGAGGACGCCGCCCTGAGCGGTGACGGTGACCGGCTTGTCGACCGGAACACCGACGGCACCGTCAGTCACCGACGCGGTGATCTTGGGGACCATCTGGTTGATGTACGGGGTGCCCTTGTCGGCCAGCACCTGCGGCGTGGAGTCCGAGTTGGCGCAGCCGCTGACGGTGCCGCCGGTCAGGGCCACCACCAGCCCGACGGACAGCGCGGTCAGCGCGCGTGCACGACGCGCCGATCGAACCTGTCGCATGCTGGGCTCCCACCTCGCTGGTGGCGGGGCCGGGGCGCCCCGCTGACTCCAGCCAGTCTAGGGGCGAGCGGAGTTGACGCGCGACTTCGCAGGTCAGCGACAGAGATCGCGGATTTCACGTCACCACCACCGGCCTGTTATTCTCAGCCCGATGCGCCGTTAGCTCAGTTGGTAGAGCAGCTGACTCTTAATCAGCGGGTCCGGGGTTCGAAACCCTGACGGCGCACCAACAAAGCCCCTGCTCAGCGGGGGTTTTTTGGTTTTTCGGGAGAGGTCGGTCCCCCAACCGGGCCGATGAAGCCACCGTTTGACCGCCACTCTGGGCAACCTGACACCGACTGTGAGAGATTTAAGGCGGCATAGCCGGATCGTCGCACAGCCAGGAGGTTTGCTACCCATGATCAGGACCCGCTGGGCACGCCTGCTCGCCGCGCCTCTCCTCTCGGTCGGCCTCTTCGGCGGCGCACTCGCTGTGGCCGCAACCGCTACCGCGGACGACGATGACGACGACTACTACTCGGCGTGGGACGACCAGTACGACGAATTCGACGACTACGGTCCCGCCAACGAGATCTACGCGGCACCGGACACCTACGCCGACCCCGCGCCCAACCTTATCCCGTGGAGTCAGTGGATCAGCGGTGGTCTGGCGACTGCCCCCCAGGTGGACACCACCGTTCACCAGAGTCGTTAGTCGAACTCCATCCGGATCAGCGAGCAGTCGTCTTCGAAGCCTCCGCTCGGCCGCAGTGCCCTCAGTGCCACGATGAAGTCGTCGAGGGACGATTCGGCCGACCGGTTGAACAGGGCTTTCAGTTCGTCGATGCTGAGCTGTCGGCCGTCGTCGAAGGCCTCCTCGTAGGCGCCGTCGCTGTACAGCAGGATCCGGCACCCCGGCGGCACGGTGTAGCTGCGGGCCGTGAAGTCCGCGTCAGAGAACAATCCCAGCGGTTGGCCGCGCGTCGACAATTCGACGACTCCGGCGTCGCCACCGATCGCGAAGGCCGGCGGCGCCCCGGCGCTGGCGTAGCGAAGGGTTCGCGACGACAGTTCGTAGACCCCGCACCACATCGTCATGTACCTGCCGCCGTGGTGTTCCATCTGGAACCTGCGGTTCAACTCTGACAGAACTCGCTCCGGGGCCAGCCGAGCCGTGTGAAACAGCGCACCGGACCGCAACATGTTGTGCACCGACACCGACAGCAGCGCGGGCCCGATGCCGTGCCCGGAGACGTCGATCAGGTAGACGATGAGATGGTCGTCGTCGATCCAGCGGTAGTCGAAACTGTCCCCGGCAAGTTCTTCGGATGCCAGATACCGGGAGGACACCCGCACCGGGCCGACGAGATCGAAGGGAAGGATCGACCGCACATAGGCTGCCGCGCTGCGCAACTCCCCGGTGAGGCGGTCGGTCTGCTCCTGGAGACGTCGTGCCAGTTCGCGGTTCTGTTCATCCCGTTCGGCGAGTTTCCGACGTGATTCCATTTCCGCGGTGATGTCGGTGATCTGGACGATGTAGCTCTCCACCCCGCCGTCGGACGTGCGCAGACAACTCACCGACAGGTGTCCCCAGATGTGGTGACCGTCGGCGTGGATGTACTGCTTCGTCATCCGGTACGACTCGATACGTCCCTCCGCCACATCTCTGACGTTGCGGAGGTCGACATCCAGGTAAGCCGGGGCGGTCAGTTCCTGCCACGTCTTCACGCGCAACGTGTCCGCGTCGTAGCCGAAGAATTCGCACATCGCCTGGTTGGCCGTCTCGAACCGGCCCTCGGGGGAGATCAGACTCACGCCGATCGCGGAGTTGTCCACCAGCCTGCGGTAGCGCAGATCGGCCTTGTGACGCAGATCCCGAGCCCGGGCGAGCAGTTGCATCGCCCGAAACCGTTCGGTGACGTCGCGCACGGTCAGGGTGATGATGTCCGGGGTGGCCCGGGTCGCCCGGATGTCATAGCGGCGGGTCTCGCCGAAGGCCTTGTTGGAGTAGGCGTAATCGTCCACGATCACCGGGAGACCGGATTCCAGGCACTCCACGTAGGCGTCGAACAAGCCCGACTCGGCCGCGCCCGGCAACCCCTCGAGCAGGCTGATGCCGAGGAGTCGCTCCCGCGGGACACCGAGGTAGTCGCACGTCGCCTGGTTGAGCTCACGGAACACGAAGTCGACCACACGGCCGCCGTCGTCGCGCACCGCCTCGAACAGCACCTGGGAGTCGAGCAGCGAGTCCATGCTGGCGCGCAGCAGGTCGCGCGTCTGGGCGAGGAGTTGCGCCGCCCGGAACCGGTCGGTCACGTCGCGCCAGGTCAGGGTGATCGACGACGGGGTAGCCCGGGTGGCGCGAAGGTCATAGCGCCGGGTTTGTTGGAGAATCTCGTTGTCGTAGGACAGATCGTCGATGACCACCGGATCGCCGGTCTCGAGACAGTGCACGTACCGGGCGAACAACCCGGACTCGACGACGCCCGGAGACATCGCGACAAAACTGTGGCCGAGCAGGTCTTCCCTGAACAGGCCCAGGTAGTCGCAGGTCGCCTGGTTCAGCTCGCGGTAGACGAAGTCGGTGACGCGGCCGGCGGCGTCCCGCGCCGCCTCCATCAGCACCTGGGGGTCAAGCAACGAGTCGATACTGGCCCGTAACAGCTTGCGGGCCAGTTCGCCGTCTTCGAGCTGGTTGGGCTGCACAAACCCTCCGTCCACCACCGCCAGGAAACCTAACAGGATGGCGATTCGCGGTGGAAGGGAGAAGTCGCCGGTAACGGTTTGGTAACTACTTTCGATACCGTGTGTGTTATGCCCGGTAAACGTCGACGTGTCTTCCCCGTCATCACCGCAGCAGTGGCGATCCCGGCCGCCCTTCTGGTCGCCGCCGGCGCCAGCGCACGCCCCGCCGCGCCCCAACCGACCGGCTGGCAGCCGCAGATCGTCCTCGCGGCCCCCAACGGGTCCGGATTCGCCCACTACGTGGTGAGCCCCAGCATCGAGGTCAGCGCCGGAGTCGGGTCGTCCGAGCCGACGATGAGCACGCTCGTCGCCAGCCGCTCACGGGTCCGCACCCTCCCGCCGGGAGTCGGCATCGAGCGCGGTCTGCAGGTCCGGACCATTCTGGTCGAGCGGGCGATCAGTGCCCGCTTCCCGGAAGTCACCAACATCGGCGGCGTGCGGCAGGACAGCCTGCACTGGCACCCCTCGGGGTTGGCCATCGATGTGATGATCCCCCACTACAACACCCAGGCGGGCAAGGACCTCGGGGACCGGATCGTCGCCTTCGTGTTCCAGAACGCCGACCGGTTCGGCATCGACAACGTGATCTGGCAGCAGACCTACTACCCGGTCAACGGTAATCCGCGCCGGATGGCCGATCTGGGCAACGACGACGCCAACCACTACACCCACGTCCACATCGCCACCACCGGCGGCGGCTACCCGTCCGGTGGAGAGACGTACTACGGGTGACTCAGGCTGGCCGATCTGGGCCGGCTGATTTAGGCCGGCTCGCGCCGAATATCAGCGCCGAATGGTGCGAACCACCACGACGACGGTGATGACGCTCACCCCGGCCAGGGTGGCCGCGACCGCGGGTTGTTTGACGAAGCGCAGCAGGGCGGCCTTGAGGTCGTCGGCCAGCCGTTGCGGGTTGGCCCGCTCCGCCAGTGAATCGACGGTCAGGGCCAGACGATCGCGCGCCTGGGCGATGTCCTGCTTGATGACCTCGGGATCCCGATCCACCACTGCCGTCCTCGCTTCCGCGCTGGAGAAAGTGCCGCCTTGCCGCACTACCCTAGATCAGCACCGGGCCTGCGCAGGAGCAGGATGCACCGGAAGACAACGACGGCGACGATGAAGGGACGAACCGTGACCGAGACCGCACGCCTGGAGGTCGGCGACACCGCACCCGCGTTCAGCCTGACCGATGCCGACGGCAACACCGTCACACTCTCGGATTTCAAGGGCCGCAAGGTGATCGTGTACTTCTACCCGGCCGCCTCCACCCCGGGTTGCACCAAACAGGCCTGCGCCTTCCGCGACAGCCTGGCCGAACTGAACGACGTCGGCATCGACGTCGTGGGGATCTCGCCGGACAAGCCCGAGAAGCTGGCCAAGTTCCGCGACGCCGAGCAGCTGACCTTCCCGCTGCTGTCGGACCCCGAGAAGTCGGTCCTGACGGCCTGGGGCGCCTTCGGCGAGAAGAAGATGTACGGCAAGACCGTCCACGGCGTGATCCGATCGACCTTCCTGGTCGATGAGAAGGGCAAGGTCGAGGTGGCGCAGTACAACGTCAGGGCGGCCAACACGGCGTCGGCGATTCAGAAGATCGTCGCGGGCACAGCCTGAGTCTTCCGACGGGCCTAGCTCGAGTCCTTCCAAGCGCGCTCAGGTGATCATCTACTGACGTTCTGGGAGCCGGTGAGTCGATCTCGCCGACCAAATCGGGCAGCGAACCGGGCTGTGGGACGACGGCGGTGACGAAGTACCCCGGCCGGCGGGTGAGGCATCAGCGACGAGATCGTCACGACTCCGGCGTCAATGCCGACGTCCAGGCCAGGGGGTTCAGCCACCGGTAGGGGTCGGCTGCACGAAGGCGCTGCAGGTCATCGAGATCGGACTGCAGTTGATTCTCGGTGCGTTCTTTGAGCTGACGAACCCAGGTGTCCTCGGCGATCTCGGACGGCTTGATGGTCGTGATCGGCGGGCGGAACCGCAAGTACATCCGCTGGGGGTTCGGCAGCAACGTGGGCCCGATGCCCCGGACGAGGGGTACAGCCATGCCTGTTTGTCCGGTCAGTCGTTGGCTGATCCATTCGCTGGCCTGGCCGAAGAGTCCGTCGCGGCTGGTGAGGCTGGTGTAGACATCGTCGCCGCCGATAAGCGCGGCGGTGACGATCGGGTAGCGGTGTTCGACGGCGACTCGGGCGAACCCGTACCGATTGTCCCAGCGCAGCATGTTTCGTTCACCTTTGAACTTCGCGATTTCGCGCCCCCCACCGGGGAAGACCAGGATCGGCTCGTTCTGCTGCATGAGCGCAGCGGCGGACTCCGGGGAGCCGACGACAGCGCCGTAAGCCGCCACAAGATCTGCTTTCATCCGCCCGCCCTGACCGAACCGGCGATCAGCGAGCGGGCGCAACTGCCTTCCGATGGCCTGGCGCACGAAGTACGGGAGCAGGATCATTTCCGCGGCCACCAGTTGTGTGTGATTGCCGACCAACAGGAAACGCCCGTCGGCCGGAAGGTTCTCCAGCCCCTCAACGTAGGGCTTGTAAAGATCGAGCACCGGGCCGATGTTGTCGGCGGCCGCGGAAAGCACCCTCCGCCACATCCGCTCACCGGTTGATGCAGTCGAGTGGGGACCGTTCCGCTCCGCTGAGGCGGGCACCGTCGCTGCGCGGTCGCCGGATGCGGGTGTGGTCGCCATCGTGTCGTCCCTTCGGGTGCAGTGAGTGGAACCGGATTTCAGTTGCGTTGACGGTTAGCCACGAGAGCCCACCTGTTCGCCGGATCCTCTGACAACATACTAAACCAAACGTACTAGTTGGTTTGTAATAGGGTCCGGCGCCTCCACATCGCGTTGTTGGCCCTCACCGCCCCGGCGGCACTGGGTGCTCGCTTCAGCGCTAAACCACAGCTCCTATTCGCGGCCGAACCGCATGACCCCGCTAGCGAGCGTGGCCCCGTCCGAGATTGTCGAGTAGCAGTGCCTCGGCGACCGCCGCCCGTTCCAGGACGCCGAGGTGCAGGCTTTCGTTGACGCTGTGCGCCATGGTGCCCGGGTCCTCGACGCCGGTCACCAGGATGGTGGCGTCCGGGAAGGTCGCGGCGAACTCGGCGATGAAGGGGATGGATCCGCCCATCCCCATCTCGACCGCGTCGGCGCCCCAGGCCTGCCGTAACGCGGCGCGTGCGGCCTCGTAGATCGGTCCGGTCGCGTCGATCGCATAGGGCTGGCCCACATCGCCGGGCGTGACGGTGACCGACGCTCCCCACTGCACATGCGCTTCGAGGTGGCGGCGCAGCGCGTCGAGGTGCGCCGCGGCGTCACCGCCCGGGGCGACCCGCAGGCTGATCTTGGCGCGGGCCCGCGGGATCAGGGTGTTCGATGCCTTCGCGATCGGAGTGGTGTCGATGCCGATGACGGTGATCGCCGGGGCGGCCCACAGGCGTTGCGCCACCGACCCCGAACCGATCTCCTGCACGCCGTCGAGCAACCCGGACTCAGCGCGCACCCACCCCGGGTCGCGGTCCACCTCAGCGGCGGTGGCGTGATACAGCCCGGCCACCGCGACGTTGCCGTCGTCGTCGTGCAGGCCCGCCAGCAGGCGCACCAGAACCATGAGCGCGTCGGGCACCACCCCGCCCCACACTCCCGAGTGCAGACCCTGCTCGAGGGTGGCCACCTCCACCACGCAGTCGGCCAGTCCGCGCAGCGATACCGTCAGGGCCGGGATCTCGGCGGTCCAGTTGTCGGAGTCGGCGATGACGATCACGTCCGCGGCGAGTTTGTCGCGATGCTCGGCCAGCAGTCGGCCCAGCGAGGGCGATCCGGACTCCTCCTCCCCCTCGATGAACACCGTCACCCCGACCGGCGGGTGCCCGTCGTGCGCACGGAATGCGGCCAGGTGGGTGGCGATACCGGCCTTGTCGTCGGCGGTCCCACGGCCGTAGAGCCGACCGTCCCGCTCGGCCGGTTCGAAAGGAGGCGAATCCCATTGTCCGCGTTCACCTTCGGGCTGCACATCGTGATGCGCGTAGAGCAGCACGGTGGGCGCTCCGGGCGGCCCTGGGTGTCGGGCGATCACCGCGGGCGCGCCGCCGGCGCTGACGATCTCCACCTCGGCGAAGCCGGCGCCGCGCAGCAGCTCGGACACTTTCTGCGCACTGCGGTTCACCTCGTCGCGCCGCGCGGGGTCTGCCCACACCGACTCGATCCGCACCAGGTCCTCGAGGTCGCGGCGCACGTCGGGCAGGACCGCCCGCACCCGTTCGATCAGATCGTCCACCCGGGTGAGATTACCCACTGGCGAGCAGACGCAAAGTCGCACATTTCGGGCCCGAAATGTGCGACTTTGCGTCTGCTCGGCGGGGTTAGCGAGTCTCCAGAACCGCCATCGCGGCGGCGGTGTCACCGTCGTGGGTCAGCGACACGTGGATCACCACATCGGCCAGGTGCTCGGCGATCGCCCCGTGCAACCGCACCTTCGGCCGGCCCCACATGTCGGTCACCACTTCGATGTCCCGGTGGATGCCCTCCGGCAGCACCGGCCGCTGGGCGAACCGGGAACCCGACCACGCCTTGATCACGGCCTCCTTGGCAGCCCACCGGGCGGCCAGGTGCCGCGCCGCCGCCGAACTGCGGTCTGCCGCATCGCGGCGCTCCCCGGGGGTGAACGTCTCGGCGAACACCGTCCCGGGCCGGTCCACCTGTTCGGCGAAGTCCGGAATGGAAACCAGGTCGATGCCGACGCCCACCACTGCCACGGGGCCAGACCTTAGCCGATGGCACCGCTCCGGTAGGCGCCCTCGGCATCCAGTCGGGCCGTCGGATCCAGCAGCATGGCGGCCTCCTGCCTCTTCTCCGGCGCGTCGTGGTCGAACCGGCGGTCGGCGGGACGTTCGTAGAGCGGACGTCCACCGGCCATCGCCGAAGCCAGCCGGCGCTGACCCGCCAGCACCCGCGCCTCGGCGCGTTCGCGGTAGGCGGCCCGCTCCTCGGGGCTGAGCGCGGCCAGGAACGCCTGCGGGTGCACCAGTGCCACCAGGCCCGAGACGTGCCCGAACCCGAGGCTGGTCAGCAGACCGGCCTTCAGCGGCAGCCTGCCGCCGACATGCAGGGTCTGCCGCGGCCACACGAAGTGCGCCGAGCCGGCCAGTTCGTCATCGACGCAATCCAGGCTGCGGTTGGGCGGAATCACCCCGTCGCGCAGGATCTGGCACAGCCCGATGAGCTGGAACACCGCCGCGCCGCCCTTGGCGTGGCCGGTGAGGCTCTTCTGCGACACCACGAACAGCGGGTTGCCCTTGGCCCGGCCCAGCGCGTCGGCCAACCGCTCGTGCAGGTCGGTCTCGTTGGGGTCGTTGGCCAGCGTGGAGGTGTCGTGCTTGGAGATCACCGCGATGTCGTCCGCGCCCACCCCCAGCCGGGACAGCGAACGCGCCAGCGCCGATTCGCGCCCGCCGCGGCCGGCGCCCAGCGCACCCAGACCCGGTGCCGGGATGGAGGTGTGCACGCCGTCGGCGAAGCTCTGCGCGTAGGCCACCACGCCGAGGACGGGCAGGCCCATCTTCACCGCCAGGTCGCCGCGCGCCAGCAGGATTGTGCCGCCACCCTGGGCCTCCAGGAAGCCCAGCCGGCGCCGGTCGTTGGCGCGGGAGAACTTGGCGTCGCTGATGCCCTTGGCGCGCATCATCTCGGTGTCGGCGGTGGCCGCCATATCGCCGAAGCCGATCACCGCGTCCATGATCAGATCGTCGAACCCGCCGGCCACCACCAGTTCGGCCTTGCCGAGCCGGATCTTGTCGACACCCTCCTCGATCGACACCGCCGCGGTGGCACATGCCCCCACCGGGTGCACCATCGCCCCGTAACCGCCGACGTAGGACTGCATGACGTGTGCGGCAACGACATTCGGCAGCACCTCCTGCAGGATGTCGTTCGGCTTGGCGGTGCCGAGCAGGTTCCCGTGGAACATCCGCTCCATCGAGGTCATCCCGCCCATGCCGGTGCCCTGGGTGCTGGCGACCAGGCTGGGGTGCACCCAGCGCATCAGTTCGGCCGGCGTGAATCCGGAGGACAGGAACGCGTCGACGGTGGCGACGATGTTCCACAGCGCCACCCGGTCGATGGAGGTGGCCATATCGGCACTGATACCCCACACCGTGGGATCGAACCCGGTGGGAATCTGCGCGCCCACCGTCCGGGACAGCTTCATCGTCCGCGGGACCCGGATCTCGGTGCCCGCCTTGCGGATGACCTCCCAGTCCCCGGTGTCACCGGACGGCCGGACCACGGTGTGGGCGGGATCGGCGGCGGCGAAGGCCCGGGCCTCGGCCTCCGAGGACACCACGAAGCTGAAGTCGCGGTCCAGGAAGACGCTCACCAGCAGGGGCGCGTTACCGTCCGGGCCGATGACACCATCGTCGACGAATTCCCTGATGCCGCAACGCTCGACGACGGCGTCGTGGTAGCGCTCGACCAGTTCGGCCTCGTCGACCGGTTCCCCGGTCGCGGTGTCGTACCAGCCCGGCCTGGGATCCTTCTCCCAGGTGACCAGTCCGGTGGTCCAGGCCAGTTCGAGCACCCCGGCCGCCGACATTTCGCCGGAGACCTCCATCTCGAAACGGGTCCGCGACGAGCCGTAGGGGCCCAGTTCGGCCGCACCCACCACGACGACGAGGTCGGCGGGGTCGACGTCGAGGTCGGCCCAGTCCGGCGCCGGGGCGGCGCGGTGGCCACGGGGTGGCGACGGCAGCGCGGCGATGGTCTCCGATTCGGCACCCTCCGAGCCGGAACCACCGGCGGCCGTGGACATTTCCGCGCGGGCCTTGGCTGCCAGCTCGGCCATGTCGAGTTCGACGTCGCCGAGCCCGCCGGTGAGATCGGCCTGCAACGGTGTGACGGCCGCGCCGGCCCGGGCATCGGGGGTGCACAGGTTCAGCAGCATGGTCGCCATCTGAGCGGTGGTGTAGGTCGTCACGCCGGCCTCTTCCACCGCCCCGACGATGGCGTCGTTGTGGCCCATCAGGCCGGTGCCCTTGGTCCACCCGATCAGGGCGTGGGCGAAGGTGACCCGTTGCGCCCAGGACGTTTCCGCGCTCCACCGGCTGACGACCGCGTCCAGCGCGGACTTGGATTCGCCGTAGGCCCCGTCACCGCCGAACATGCCGCGGTTGGGTGAACCGGGCAGCACCACGTGCAGTCGGGAGTTGATGTCGCGGTCGGCGCCGATCGCCGACAGTCCGCCGACGAGCCGTTCCACGGCCCACAGCAGCACCTTCATCTCCATCTCGGAGCGCGCACCGGCCTCGGAGAGATCGCCGGCCACCCGCGGCGCGGCGAACGGGAAGAGCAGCGTCGGGGTCTGGGCGTCCTTGACGTGGACGGACTGCGGCCCGAGGTTCTCGGTCTGCTCCTCCCCCACCCAGGACACCAGCGCGTCGATGTCGGCGTAGGAGGCCATGTTGGCCGGGACCACCCAGAGCGTGGCACCGAAGCGGGCGTTCTCGCGGTAGAGCCGCTTGTAGAACTCCAGGCGGTCGTCATCCAGCCGTGAGGTGGTGGCGACGACGGTGGCGCCACCGTCGAGCAGTTGCGCCACGACGGAGGCCGCGATGGAACCCTTCGACGCCCCGGTGACCACCGCGACGTCGGTGCTGAAGCGGCCCGGTTCCGGGTTCTCCGCACCCGTGGCGATCCGGGCGTAGAGCGTGGCGTGCACGCGCCGGCCCTCGGCCAGCGCCCGGCCACGCCACCAGTCGGCCTGGGTGGCGACCACATGGCCGGCGCCCTCGAAACGTCCGGACAGCCGGTGCCAGTTCGCGTCGATCTCGTCCTCGTCGGTCAGCCACAGGGCGACCAGATCCTCGCGTGCGCTGGCCCAGCGGTCGTCGAGCAGGACTGCTTTGCGCGCGTCGAAGACCGGGGCCACCAGCCGCGGCCAGTCCGCACCCAGTTCGGCGGTGACCAGGTCGATCAACTCGGCGTCGGCGTTGGCCGCCGGGGAGCTCACCGGCTGATCCAGGCCCAGCCGGTCGAGCAGCAGACGGGCGGTGGAGGCCAGCACCCCGTCGGGGCCGGTGACGGTGGCGGCGAACTCGTCGAGCGCGGCCGAGTCGACCACACCACCGCCGGATCCGCCGGCCGCGGGCAACGCCACCGCGACACCGTGACGGGCGGCGACGGCGGCCACCGCGGCGTCGATGGCACGATCCACCGCGGCGGCGTCGGTCAGCGCGCCGTCGACCAGTCCGCCGAGCGGACCGCCGCGGACGCTGCTGCCCTCACGGGTGCCCAGCGCGAGTTCGACCGCGACATGCTTGACCCAGCCGGTCCCGAGTTCCCAGGTCTTGGTGACCCGGTCGGCGATCGAGGCGGGACGCTTTCCGGAGGGACCCAACGCGGTCCGCAACTGGTCGTTGACGGCATCGGTGAGCACCGGGCCGTACGGCTTGTAGGTGCGGGCCAGTTTGGTGACCTGTCCGCGCAACGCGGTGAGGTCGGCCTCGGCCGCCCCGTCGATGGCGCCGAGGTTCAACTCCGACCCGAGATCCATCAGCAGCTGGTTGCGGCGGGACGACGCACCGTCGGTGATCGACTCGATGGAGTCCAACGGCTCGATCTGGTCGATCCGCATCTTGGTGGACAGCGCGATCAGGGCCAGCGTGGCGTCGGCGGGACCGAACGGGATGTCATCCGGCCGGGCCGCACCCGAAGCGGCGGCGACCGCTGGCGCAGAAGCGGGTACCGGCGCGGCGGCGGGTTCCGCCGGCGCTTCCGAACCGGCCGGCGCGGCCGCGGATGACGCATCCGGCGCCGCATCCGCGTCGGCCTCCGCCGGGTCCTCGTCGGTCCCGAACAGGACCGCCGCGTCGCGCTCGGCGTTGAGCACCTGCACGGTGCTGTGGGCGTACTCGGGCAGGCGCAGGGTGTTGCGCGCCAGACCGGCCACCGTCGGGGCAGACTTCACCCCGATCTCCACGAACCGCTCGATACCGATCCCCCCGGCGGCTTCCTCGGTGAACAGCAGGTCCTGGGTCTCGATCCAGCGCACCGGGCTGGCGAACTGCCAGGCGAGAAGTTCGATCACCAGACGGCGGCCGAGTTCCTTGGGCCGCTCGGTGATCCAGGTGTCGTAGTCGGCCAGGATCTCGTCGAGTGGTTCGGCCGGCACCAGGTCGCGGACCTCCTGGATGAAGTCGCGGTCCAGGGTGAACAGCCGGGGCACCAGGTTGGGGATGTAGCGGCCGATGAGCACCCGGGCGTCGGCCTCGGCGGGCATGATCCGCTCCAATGACCGGCGGAACTCGGCCACCCCGACCCGCAGGACGTCGGAGTGGAACGGCACGTCGATCCCGGGCACCTGGATGTAGGCACGCTTTCCGCCGGAGATCTGCTGCCGGCGGGTGATCTCCTCCTCCAACGCGTCGAGTCCGCGCACGGTCCCAGCGATCGCGTACTGCGAGCCGCGCAGGTTGAAGTTGACGATCTGCAGGAACTCACCGGTGCGCTCGGCGATATCGGCGACGAAGCCCTTCACGTCGGCGTCGTCGAGATCGATCTGGGACGGCCGGATGGCCGCCAGTCGGTAGTCCGAGCGGCCCTCGGAGTCGCGCGGGACGATGTCGTGCATCTTGCTGCCGCGGTGGAAGACCACCTCCAGCAGAGCCTCGAGTTCGTAGACGCCGGTGACGCACGCCAGGGCGGTGTACTCGCCGACGGAGTGCCCGCAGGCGATGGCGCCGTCGACGAAGGCACCCTGCTCGCGCATCTCGGCCACCTGGGCGGCGGCCACCGTGGCCATCGCGACCTGGGTGAACTGGGTGAGGTAGAGCACGCCGTCGGGATGGTGGTAGGTCACCCCCGCGGCCACCAGGCTGGTCGGGTTGTCCCGAACCACGTGCAGCACCGAGAAGCCCAGCGCGTCGCGGGTGTACCGGTCGGCGCGGTCCCACACCGTGCGGGCCGCCTTCGACCGGGCCCGCACCTCCATCCCCATGCCCTTGTGCTGGATGCCCTGGCCGGGGAAGGCGTAGGCGGTCTTCGGGGCGGCCAGCCGCGCGGTCGCGGCCATCACCAACTGACCGCCCACCTTCGCGGTGACTTCCAGAACCTCTGCGCCCAAGTCGATTCCGACACGATCGACCCGGAAGTCCACCTCGTCCCCGGGGAACACCATGCCCAGGAAGCGGGCGGTCCAGCCGATCAGCCGGCTGGGCGGGACGGCGGTGCCGTCGGTGGCGGTGACGACGTGCTGCGCCGCGGCCGACAACCACATGCCGTGCACGATCGGACCAGGCAGACCGGCGAGCAGGGCGGCGGTCCGGTCGGTGTGGATCGGGTTGTGGTCACCGGAGACCTGGGCGAACGGCCGCAGATCCGCCGGGGCGGTCAGGGTGACATCGCGACGGCGGCGCCGCGGGGTTTCGGTGGCGTTGTTCGACACCGCTCCCCCGGCCCGCACCGGGTCGGGCAGGTCGGCCTCGCCGGTACGGCCGCGGATCGCGAAGCGCTCCTCGAGCACGGCGTACACCGCCCCGGCCCGGTCGCTGATGTTGACGGTGACCGGCACCACCCGACCCACCTCGGTGTCGACGGCGGTGGCCGCGGTGGCGGTGATCACCAGATCGGTGGGCTGCGCCGGCAGCGGCCTGAGCAGTCGCACGGCGTGATCGAGGTGCACCAGGCTCAGCAGACCCTCGACCACCGGGAAGCCGGTCTCGGTGACCGCCGCCCCGATGGTCGCGAACACCGCGGGCCAGCACTTGCCGACGACGGCGTCCGGGACGCCGGACACCGTCGCCGCCAGGGGGGCGCCGAGCAGTGCGGTGACACCGGTGTGGTCGGCCACCAGGTCGGGGTCCCAGTGCGTGGTGACGGTGGACGGCCCGCCCGAGGAGTCGGGCATATCCGCTCCCGCCGCGATCGCCAGCACGGAACGCATGGCGGCGGCCGCATCGGCGGACAGCACCAGTGGGGCGCCGCCGTCGACCACGGTCGGCGGCAGGGTGTAGGCGATGTCGATCCAGGTCCCCGACACCGGTACCCGCAGCACGACCCGGTCCGGGCCCACGACCTCCAGCCGGGCGCCGGTGGAATGGCTTGTGGCGCTGCGATATTCGCTGTTCACCTGCCAGTCCGACGGCGGTGCCAACCGGTGCACCGGGTTGACGGCGGTGCGCCCGGCCCACAGCACGTCGGGGGAATCCAGGACGATGCCCAGCGCCCCGTTTGGGCCTTCGCCGCCCTGCAGTCGGGAGGCGACCGGAACCGGCTGGACGCCGGTGTTCAGCACGTCCTCGACGGCGGCCCGTTCGAAACGGTTCAGCAGGTCACCGACCGGTTCGTCGACGCGGGTGATCCCCGCGACGGCGGCCGGGCCGGGGATGATGCACACCTGGTCGGCGGTGTAGCGGGGGTCGTGCGCCTGCCACAGCGAGTCACTGCGCCACCAGCGCCGGACGTCGGCGTCGATCACCGGCACGAAGTTGACCGGCTTGCCGGGGGTCTTGCACAGTTCGACGAAGAACGGGACGTCGGCGGGGTGCAGCACCACCGTGGCGGCATCCGGGTAGGTCTCAAGCAGCATGTCGATCGCCCTGCCCGGCTCGTCCAGCAACGCGTCGCCCTCGGCGAAAAGCGTGGCGATCGGACCGGTCTCGGCGGTGTTGAGGCGGGCCTCGGCGCGGTGCAGCATGGCGGTGAAGCGGTCCCGCCAGGTCACGTCCAGCCACGGCGCGGCGAGTTCGACGTAACGCCGCAGCCACTGCAGGTAGGTCATCTCGGCGACGTCGCCGAAGTACGGCTTCGCGGTGGCCGCCATCGCCGCGATGATCTCGTCGCGGCGGCGGGCCACCGCCTCGGCATCGCCGGCGACCTCATCGAGCAACCGGCCGCACCGCGACGCCGAGTTGTCGATCTCATGGATGTCGGCACCGAGTTGGCTGCGGCCGGAGGCCATACCGTTGAGCGCCCTGCCGGCGCCGACCCAGGCCTCGGTGCCGCCCGTCTCCACCAGCAACTGCTTGACCGACGGTGAGGTGGTGGCTTCCAGACAGGCCATCGCGGCGGTGCCGACCAGGATGCCGTCCACCGGCATGACGGGATAACCGTGCGCGACCGACCACCGGCCGGTGAGGTACTCCGCCGCCCGCTCCGGAGTCCCGATGCCGCCGCCGACGCACACCGTGATGTTGGGCTGCGCACGCAGTGCGGCGTAGGTGGCCAGCAGCAGGTCGTCGAGATCCTCCCAGGAGTGATGACCGCCGGCCCGGCCGCCCTCGATGTGAACGATCACCTCCCGGTCGGGAACCTCCGCGGCGATCCGGATGACCGAACGAATCTGCTCGACCGTCCCGGGCTTGAACACGATGTGCGGGATACCGGCGTCGTGAAGTTCGCCGATGATCTCCACGGCCTCCTCGAGATCCGGGATTCCGGCGCTGATCACCAAGCCGTCGATCGGGGCGCCGGACTGCCGGGCCTTCTGCACCAGGCGCTTTCCGCCCACCTGAAGCTTCCACAGGTACGGGTCGAGGAAGAGCGCGTTGAACTGCACCGCACGGCCGGGTTGCAGCAGCGCGGTCAGGTCGGCGATCCGGCGGTTGAAGATCTCCTCGGTGACCTGCCCGCCGCCGGCCAGTTCGGCCCAGTGGCCGGCGTTGGCGGCGGCGGCGACGATCGCGGCGTCCACCGTGGTGGGCGTCATGCCGGCCAGCAGGATCGGGGACCGGCCGGTGAGCCGGGTGAATTTGGTGGACAGCGCCAGCGAACCGTTGGGTAACTGCACCACCTGCGGTGTGTAGGCCGACCACGCCGGGCCCACCTCGGGTGCGGCGCCGACGGTGAACAGGCTGCGCTGACCGGCACGGGTGGCGGCCGGGACGATGCCCACCCCGAACCCGCGGACGATCGGTGCGGTCAGCCGGGTGAGGATGTCGGCGGGTCCGAGGTCCAGAATCCAGCGGGCACCGGACTCGTGCAGTTCGGTGACGGCCTCCACCCAGTCCACCTGACGCACCAGGATGGCCTCGGCGAGCCGGCGGGCCTGCTCGACGTCGAGGCCGACCCGCTCGGCCCAGCCCGCGACGATCTCCACCCCGTCGGCAAGCCGGGGGGTGTGGAAGCCGACCTCGACGGCGACCGGGTCGAAGACCGGGGCGAAGACCGCGCCGCCGCGCAGTTTGTTCTTCCGTTCGGCGGCCTCGGCCTTGGCGATCTGCTCGCAGAACAGCTGGAATCGGGACAGTTGCTCGGGGGTGCCGGTGATGACCACGGCGCGGCGCCCGTTGCGGATGGACAGCGCGGGGGGTTGTGGGGCGCGCGCGTCTGCGGCGAATTCGTCCAGCAGCGCGGCGATCCGTTCCGGGTCGACGTTGGTCACCGAGACCATCGGTGGCCGATCCCCGGACGCGGTGATCCCCCGGCGGCGGGCCACCAGCGTCCCGGCCGCACCGATCAGCTGGGCCAGCGCCAGCAGGTGGACGTCGCGCCGGCCACCGGCTTCGAACGCCTCGACGGCCAGCACGCCCTGGGAATGCCCGGCCAGCGCGACCGGCGGAGCGGTGCTGACGTCGAGGCCCTGCCGGGCCAGCGCCCGTACCGCGGCGATCTGGGTGAGGAAGACACCGGGCATCGACACCGCGGCGGAGGTCAGTTGCCCGGCGGTGGGGCCCTGCTCATCGGCGGCGAGGGCTCGGACCCAGGTCAGCGGCTCGAAGCCGATGGGACGCACCACCACGAGGTCGCCGGCCACCGGTTCCAGCAGCAGCTCTGCCTCGCCGACGATCCGGGACAGCTCCGATTCGATGCCCGCGGAGGTGACGAGTTCCTCCAGCCCGGCCAGCCATGAGCTGTCGCCCTGACCGCCGAATGCGATCGCATAGGGTTCGCCGGCGTTGAGCCGGTCAACCAGAGCGCTGCTGGTCCTGGTGTCCAGGGTGGCGTCCGGGGCGGTATCGGGGGTGGTGTCCAGTCCGGCCCGGGCGGTGTCGGTTCGCGTGTCGGTGTCTGATTCACTGCGCCTGTCGGCGTCGCCGCCCAACTGGGCGGGCTCGTGGATGGTCACGCGGGTGTCGTCCTCTCGGGAGGCATGTCTGGCGCTTTAAGAGTCCCATAAGAACGGGCGGCATTTTGCGCGCTCACGTGGTTACTGACGAGTACTTCGCCGGGTACCGGCGCGGTGGATAACGGCCGGATCGGCACCTGGGTCGAGCGCTCCGGACATATCTGCTGCATGCGGGCGGTTACGGTCGAGTAGCCACAACACCGCAGATCAACGCATGACTGTTACCGAATTGTTATCACAACACCAGTGGCGTCCCGCGGCGACCGACCAAGCGGTTGCTCGACGCACGATCCCGAAACCGTCCGCCGGAATTCCAGACCGGAGTTTGCTGGCAAATACTACTTTTCAGTAGGTTGCGCCGGGTTTTTCACGCCCACTGACCGAATTGCGGTTTCAGGATGCTGTTGAGGTCCACCCCGACCCCGGCGACGGTGCGGGCGTCGATCTCGAACTGGTGCAGGTGCGCGGCGGGGTGCACGAACCCTTTCGGGGTGCCCCAGTTGTGCTGCCAGAACCAGGCTCCGAGCCCGTCCTGCAGCGCCCAGTCGATGACCTTGGAGTTGCCGTAGATGCCGACGCGCTGGTGGCCGATCACCGATTCCCAGCCGCGCAGGTACGGCGCGACCTGCTTCTTGTACTGCTCGTAGGTCGGGTTGTCGTCGATGGAGGCGTAGATGGGAGCCGACGCGGGTCCGCCTGCGGCGGTGTGCAATTCCACCCCGCGCTTGGCGTGGGCCACACCCGCGGACTGCCCGCCCAGCCAGTCGGCGGTGGCCTGCTTGCCGAACTGGTAGTTGGACACGATTTTCAGGCCGGCCTGGTACAGCTCACGGGCCTCGTTCAACTGGATGGGTTTGCCGAGCATCCACTCCCCGCCGGGACGGCGGTCGGAGACGTAGCGGATGGCGCCGATCCCGCCGGCGGCCTTGATGTCGGCGGCTTTGAGCACACCGGCGGAGTAGTCGAACAGCAGGCCCAGCGAGTCGGCCGACGCCGGCACCGGCGCCACCCCGGCGGCCAGCGCGCCCAGACCGACGGCCGCGGGAGTCGCGGCGGCTAACTTCAGCAGGTCGCGGCGTGACACGGACATGACGCCACCCTAGGACAACCCGGCGGCCGTACCCGGGACCGCAACGGTCACAGTTGGGGTGCGAGGGGAAACCGCCGCCAGGGTCGGTTGCCGGTCACCCTCGACGACCGTCATCGCCCCGGGCCGCCTCCAGCATCAGCCGCCGTTCGGCCGCAGCGACGTTGCGGCGGGTGCGCGCGGCCACGTCCGGGGTGACCGAGATCGATGTGATGCCCATGCGGACCAGGTGCTCGGCGAAGTCCGGCCGGCTCGACGGCGCCTGGCCGCACAGCGAGGCGGTGATGCCCAACCTGCGCGCCGTGCCGATGATCCGACCGATGGCGTCGAGCACCGCGGCGTCTGACTCGTCGTACAACTCGGCGCACAGATCGGAGTCGCGGTCCACCCCGAGCATCAATTGGGTGAGGTCGTTACTGCCGATCGACACCCCGTCGATACCCATACCGACGTACTCCGGCAGCCAGTACACCACTGAGGGCACCTCGGCCATCACCCAGCGGTGCAGGCCGCGCTGCCGGCCCAACGGGCTGGCGTCCACCAACTCCAGGCAGCGCTCCAGTTCCCACTTGGTGCGGACGAACGGAATCATCACGTGCAGGTTGGGGTTCTGCTCCCGGACCCGGGCCAACGCGGTCAGCTCGAGGCCGAACAGATCCGGGTTGCTCACGTAGCGGTAGCAGCCGCGGTAGCCGATCATCGGGTTGTGCTCCTCGGGCTCGAACCGGTCGCCGCCCTTGAGGTTGCGGAACTCGTTGGTCCGGAAGTCCGAGGCCCGGTAGACCACCGGCCGGGGCGCGAACGCCGCGGCGATCCGGCCCACCGCGGTGGCCAGCGAATCGACCAGGCTGTCCTGCTCGCCGTTCTCGATGAGATCGCGCGGGTGCCGATTCTGCAGGGCGTCCTCCAGGATCAATTCGGCGCGTAGCAGTCCGACACCGTCGACGTCCAGTTCGGCGGCCTGTTCGGCCTTGTCCGGCATGGCCACGTTGACGTAGATCTTGGTGGCGGTCACCTCGGAAGCCACGGCCACCGCCGTCACCGGCGTAGTCGTCGCGCCGCCGGTCTTCTCCTTCTCGACCCGACCGGAGAGCACCCGGCCGTGGGTGCCGTCGACGGTCACCACCACACCATCCTTGAGGTCCCGGGTGGCGGTCCGCGCACCGACGATGCAGGGCACCCCGAGCTCGCGGGCGACGATCGCCGCGTGACACGTCATTCCGCCGGTGTCGGTCACCAGCGCCGAGGCCCGCCGCATGGTGGGCAGCCAGTCCGGATTGGTCATCTGCGCGACCAGGACCTCGCCGTCCTGCAGGCGGCCGCCGTCGGCGACATCGGTCAGCACCCGCACCACGCCCGAGGCCTCCCCGGGCACGGCGGGCAGGCCCTGGAGCAGAACCTCGTGGGTCTCCGGGGCGGGCTTGCCGACACGGTGCAGGGTGGTGATCGGACGGGTCTGCACGATGTAGGTCTTGCCGTCGGCGATCGCCCACTCGGTGTCCTGCGGGCAGCCGGCGTGGCGTTCGCTGCGCACCGCGATCTCCGCGATCGCCCGCATCTCGTCGTCGCTGAGCACCTGGGTTTGCGCCTGGGCGTCGTCGAGGTCGACGCGCAGATCCTTGCCGTCGTCGCCGCGGACGATCTTGAAGGACTTGTAACCCATTCGGCGGGACAGGATTTCACCGCTGCCCTTGGCGACGACGTAGGTGTCCGGCTCCACCGATCCGGACACCACCACCTCACCCTGACCGAACGCGCCCTCGATGACCACCCGATCGGTGGCGTCGGTGGTCGGGTCGGCGGTGAACGCCACACCGGAGCGTTCCGAGGCGATCATCAACTGCACGACCACCGCCATCGCCGGGTCGGCGGTGAAACCGCGACTGGCCCGGTAGGAGACCACCCGCGGCCCGAACAGCGAAGCCCAGCAGTTCTGCACCGCCTCGATCAGATCCGCCTCCCCACGCACATTGGTGAAGGTCTCGTTCATCCCGGCGAAGGAGGCGTCGGCGCCGTCCTCGCCGGTGGCCGACGAGCGCACCGCGACAAAGCAATCCGGTCCCATCGCCCGGTAGGCGGCCAGAATCCGGTCCCGGACCTCCTCGGCCATCCCCGCCTTGAGCACCAGGGCCTTCATCGCGGCGCACATCTGGTCGAAGCGGCTGGGGTCCAGTGCCGCCCGCATCGCCTCGCGATGGGCGGCGTTGAGTTCGTCGGCCACCCCGCCGACCCTCATCGACTCCAGATAGGAGTCGCGCAGCACCACGAACCCGGGCGGCACCGGCAGCCCGGCGGCCACCATCTCCCCCATGTTGGCGCCCTTACCGCCCGCCTCCTCGGCGTCGGCCATTCCCAGCTTCGCAATGTCCTCGACGTAACGCATGGTTCTCCTTCAGTCGGCGGGATGGGGGTTACGGCAGATGTCCAGGGCGGCGGCCAGCGTCTCCGCCGGGGGCGTGGTGGTGTCGACCCGGTGCGCCTGGGGCCAGTGCGCCGGACCCCAGTCGTCACCGGCGACGAGTGCGGTGGCGATCTGCGGGGTCACCTGCGACGTGGTGGCGGTGCGGGTCTGGATCCGGGTGACGGCGTCGGCCAGGGGCGCGGTGCAGACCAGTTCGGTCAGCGGACAGGCGCTCTGCGCGGCCAGTGCGCGGACCCGGTCGCGTTGCCGCGGATCGCCCCAGGTGCCGTCCAGAATCACCGACCGGCCCCGGGCCAGGGTGTGACCGGCCCTGTCGAGAACCGCGTCGTAGACGGCGGCGACGTTCTCCGGACGGTAGAGTCCGGCCCCGAGGGTTCCCGGCGCGCCGCTGATCTCCCCGGCCGCGGCCATCGCCGCGCGGATGTCGTCGGTGGACAGCACCGTGGCGTCGAGGGGCCCGGCCAGCGCGCGGGCCAGGGTGGACTTCCCGGTACCCGGTGCCCCGCCCACCACGACCAGTCGGACCGTGCCGTGGCGCAGATGCTCCAGGGCGATGCCGAGGTGACGGGCCGCCTGCGAGACGGACGCGGGGTGGCCCTGGGTGTAGCGGACGCAGTCGACCTTGGCACGGACCACCGCCCGGTAGGCGATGTAGAAGTGCTGGAGCGATGGCGGCGCGTCGTCGCCGGTCAGGTTCAGGTAGCGATCCAGGAAGAACGCGGCGAGGTCGGGTCGGCCCAGATACTCCAGGTCCATCGCCAGAAACGCGGCGTCGTCGACGGCGTCGACGTAGCGCAACCGGTCGTCGAACTCCAGGCAGTCCAGCAGTTCGGGGCCGGCGGGCAGGCAGAAGATGTCATCGGCGAGCAGGTCGGCATGGCCGTCGAGGATTCGCCCGTCGGCGATCCGGGCGACGAACAACTCCGGCCGGCCGGTGCTGAATTGCGTTGCCAGCACGCCAATCTCGTCGACCACCGCCCCGTCGAGACCCGGTACCAGACCGGCCGCGTAGCGGCGCAACTCGGCGATGTTCTCCTGCCAGCGCGCGGCGACCGCGCCGGTCCGCGCTTCGTCGTCGATCTGCGGGCCGCGATCGGCGTCGGCGTGGAAAGATGCCAGCACCGATGCCACCGCGGCCAATTCGCCTGCGACATCGGCCCCGCGGCGCACCAGGGTGGCCAGTCGGCGGTCGTCGGGATGGCGGCGCATCACGATCACCGGTTCGGTCTCACCCGCCGGACCGGTGAACCGGCCCAACCCCAGATAGCTGTCGGGGGCCAGTCGGCGGTTGAGCATCACCTCCCGGGTGCAGGCCTGCACGCGCCGGTCCACCGTGGAGAAGTCCAGGAAATCGGTGACGACGGGCTTCTTCACCTTGTAGGCCCGTTCACCCACCAGGAAGACCATCCCGGTGTGGGTCTCGGCCACCTCAGCCATCGGCCCCCTATCGGCGCGTCATTCGAGCCCGGTGCCGATCCTGCCCGGCCCGATCGCCCTATGCCGAGAGTACAAAGACCCCGCCCGGCCCGGGCCGATCTGCGCCAGCCGATCTCAGCCGGTCGAGCGGTTCGCCTCGACCCGCCGCTTGATGCCCAACAACATTCCCCGGGTCATGAGGGCAAGCACCGGGCCGGCGGCCTCGGCACCCAGCACCTCGCCGGGCGCCTGCATCCGGGTTCGGGACCGCACCAGCAACCGGCAGCGGTCCTCCCAACGCGGGATCACGTGGAATGACCAGACGCCGTCGAAGGGAAGTTGCGGTGGCTGCAACCGCAAAACGATCGACTCTCCCTCGATGACCTGCGCGACCGGCAGGGCGATCCCCTCGGACAGGCCCATCCAGCCGCGGGGAACCACCCGGATGACGTCGCCGGCCTCAAGGTGCTGCCACTCGGGATGGATCCGGTCGGCGTTGCGGTACTTGAGGCCGACTGCGTTCTCCAAACCCTCGTAGCTGTACAGCCCGCCACGGTCCTGGCCCATCTGCACCAGCCACGGCCAGACGTCGGCGGCCGGCGCGTCGATCCACACCCCCTCGGTGGTCTGCACGGCCGGTTGCCCGATCAGTTCGTCACCGGGCAACGGCGTCTGGCACTCCTCCTTGGTGGTTCCCCAGTTCCGGTAGAACTGGCGCGCCGCCAACAGTGCCCCGGCGGCAGCCACCGAACCGATCAATCGCATCACCACAAAATCCAGTCTTACCCGCCTTGTGCGTGGACGGCCAGCACGCGGGGCCGGGAACCCGACCCCAGGGGACTTATGGCCCCTACTCGCGACGGCGGTCGGCGTGCTGCGATGAACACAGGACAGCGGGACGTGTCC
>JAKOYE010000054.1 GCA_029780675.1 Actinomycetes bacterium | reverse complement strand
GTAGGGGCCGTGGCCGGCGCGGACGACGCCGATGATGTGGTCGGGATTGCGGTGGTAGTAGCTGTTGATCGCGAGGTCGACCATGCCCTCAGCGGAGGGCACCGGCATCTCGGCGGTCTGGACCCATTCCAGGGTGGCGGGGTCGATCTCCTCGCCCGGTTCGCGGCGGCGCAGCACCAGCACGTCGGTGACGACGCTGGTCCCGGCGACACGTTGAAAGGCGTTGTTGGGCAGGCGGACCGCCCCGAGAAGCTCCGCGCGGGCGGCGATGGCCTGGCGTGCCCGCGGAGTGGTCCCGTCCATCGTGAAATGGCTGGTCAGTGCGACAACGTAGCCACCCGGAGCGGTCAAGTTCACCGACTTGAGCAGGAAAGCGTTGTGGATGGAAAACCCGCCCGGATTGTGTGCGGGGTCGGACACCGCGAACTTCCCGAAGGGCACGTTGCCGATGGTGGCGGCGAAGCTGTCGTTGGGCACGCGGGTGGATTCGAAACCCTCCAACCGCACCTGCGCGGAGGGATACAGGTGCGCGGCCACCGCGGCGGTGATCGGATCGTTCTCCACCCCGACCATCTGGGCGTTCGCGGGCGCCAAACCGATGAACGTGCCTGCCCCGCAGCCGGGCTCGAGTACCCGCCCACCGGTGAACCCGGCCTCCTGCACGGCCTTCCACATCGCCGCGGCGATGGCCGGGTCGGTGTAGTGGGCGTTGAGGATGCTCGCCTCGGCGGCCCGGTACTGGGTCGCGGTGAGCACGGTTTTGAGATACTCGCGCTGCGAGGAGAACGTGTCGCGGCGCACGTCGAACAGATCGGGCACCGCCCCCCACCCCGACCATCGCGCCAACACCTCCTGCTCGGCGAGAGTGGCGGGGCGGGCCTCGGTGTCCAGGCGGCGCAGCAGGTCAATCACCGCGATGTTGGCCTCGACACGGGCGGTGGCCCCCGAGGGAACACGCACCGTGGTGTCAAGAACGAAATCAGTGGCGGGCGGCGGCAGCTCGACCACCGCCGCGTCACCGTCGACCACCGTCAGTGCAGGCCGGGGTTCGGGGGTGCTCTGCGCTGCCGGTTGGGGCGTGGCCGGGTCGCTGATGTCGGGCGTGGTGACCACCGACAACGCTGGCGGCGCTGTGGGCGTGGCCTCCTCCCCCGCCGGCGCCTGCGCCGGGCCGGGGGCGGTGTGTCGGACCGGGGGCAGTGGGCGGCCGCCGGGATCGACGATCCGCGGGTCCATCGGCTGGTCGAAGGTGTCGTCGTCGGCAAACAACGACAGCTGATCCTCCGCGGGGAGCGCCGCTTTGGTGCGGCGGCGGGCTACTCGGGGGGGTAATTCATTCGGCATAGGAACTCGTT
>JAKOYE010000053.1 GCA_029780675.1 Actinomycetes bacterium | reverse complement strand
GTAGGGGCCGTGGCCGGCGCGGACGACGCCGATGATGTGGTCGGGATTGCGGTGGTAGTAGCTGTTGATCGCGAGGTCGACCATGCCCTCAGCGGAGGGCACCGGCATCTCGGCGGTCTGGACCCATTCCAGGGTGGCGGGGTCGATCTCCTCGCCCGGTTCGCGGCGGCGCAGCACCAGCACGTCGGTGACGACGCTGGTGCCTGCGACACGTTGAAATGCGTTGTTGGGCAGGCGGACCGCCCCGAGAAGCTCCGCGCGGGCGGCGATGGCCTGGCGTGCCCGCGGCGTGGTCCCGTCCATCGTGAAATGGCTGGTCAGTGCGACAACGTAGCCACCCGGAGCGGTCAAGTTCACCGATTTGAGCAGGAAAGCGTTGTGGATGGAAAATCCGCCCGGGTTGTGCGCGGGGTCGGACACCGCGAACTTCCCGAAGGGCACATTGCCGATGGTGGCGGCGAAGCTGTCGTTGGGCACGCGAGTGGATTCGAAACCCTCCAACCGCACCTGCGCGGAGGGATACAGGTGGGCGGCCACCGCGGCGGTGATCGGATCGTTCTCCACCCCGACCATCTGGGCGTCCGCGGGTGCCAAACCGATGAACGTGCCTGCCCCGCAGCCGGGTTCGAGTACCCGCCCACCGGTGAACCCGGCCTCCTGCACGGCTTTCCACATCGCCGCGGCGATGGCCGGGTCGGTGTAGTGGGCGTTGAGGATGCTGGCCTCGGCGGCCCGGTACTGGGTCGCGGTGAGCACGGTTTTCAGGTACTCGCGCTGCGCGGAGAACGTGTCGCGGCGCACGTCGAACAGGTCGGGCACCGCTCCCCATCCCGACCATCGCGCCAACACCTCTTGCTCGGCGAGCGTGGCGGGGCGGCCCTCGGCGTCCAGGCGGCGCAGCAAGTCAATTACCGCGATGTTGGCCTCGACACGGGCGGTGGCCCCCGACGGGACCCGCACGGTGGTGTCGAGGACGAAATCAGTGGCGGGCGGCGGCAGCTCGACCACCGCCGCTGCACCGTCGACCACCGTCAGTGCCGGCCGGGGTTCGGGGGCGCTCTGTGCCGCCGGTTGGGGCGTGGCCGGGTCGCTGATGTCGGGCGTGGTGACCACCGACAACGCTGGCGGTGCTGTGGGCGTGGCCTCCTCCCCCACCGGCGCCTGCGCCGGGCCGGGGGCGGTGTGTCGGACCGGGGGCAGTGGGCGGCCGCCGGGATCGACGATCCGCGGGTCCATCGGCTGGTCGAAGGTGTCGTCGTCGGCGAACAACGACAGCTGATCCTCCGCGGGGAGTGCCGCTTTGGTGCGGCGGCGGGCTACTCGGGGGGGTAGTTCATTCGGCATAGGAACTCGTTGATGTCGCGGACTAAGTCCTGGGCCAGTTGATCGCGGCGGGTCCTGGGCACCGGGCGGCCTTCCTCCAACCGCGCCGCGAGCAGCAGCCCGCCCATCACCTGGAACATGGTGCTGTTGTCGGGCCAGACCTGGCGGGCGTGTTCGTTGATGGCGTCGGTGACCTCCGCGACGCGGTAGCGGTAGTCCATCCAGCGTTTCTCCCACGGCACGCCGCTGACCGGCTCGGGCGGGATCGCGTCGCCGTCCTCGTCCAGCGGGATTCTGTCGTACAGGCGTTCGCGGACCACCGCCTCACGGGCGGTCTCCATC
>JAKOYE010000048.1 GCA_029780675.1 Actinomycetes bacterium | reverse complement strand
GCGGGATCATCACCATCACCGGCCCCGCCGAACACCTCACCATCACCGACACCAACGGCCACCAACTCCCACCCGGATCACTGGCCCGACCACCGGCCACCCCACCACCAGCGGTCCCCCCATACCCCGGACCCACCGGCGAACGCGCCGACTGGTGGTGGTACGACCCCTTCCAACCGAAACCACCACCGAGCAACAACTAGGCCGGGCCGCTCAGTCCTCGGGGTTGTAGCCGAGGTTGGGGGCCAGCCAGCGTTCGGCCTCCGCCATGGTCCAGCCCTTGCGCCTGGCGTAGTCGGCTACCTGATCCTGGGCCAGCCGGCCGACCACGAAGTACTGCGACTGCGGGTGCGAGAAGTACCAGCCGCTGACCGCCGCACCGGGCCACATCGCCATCGACTCGGTCAGCTCGATTCCGGTGAGCTTCGTGACGTCCAGCAATCTGAAGAGTGTCTCCTTCTCGGTGTGCTCCGGGCAGGCGGGATAGCCGGGGGCGGGACGGATTCCCACATACTTCTCGCCGATGAGCGCCTCGTTGTCGAGTTGCTCATCGGGCCGGTACCCCCAGAACTCCTCGCGGACCCGTTGGTGCATCCGTTCGGCGAACGCCTCGGCCAGCCGGTCGGCCAGCGACTCCAGCAGGATCGCGCTGTAGTCGTCGTGAACGGCCTTGAACTCCGCGATCTTGTCTCCGCCGCCGAGCCCCGCGGTGACGGCGAAGGCACCGATGTAGTCCCGGAGACCCGTTTCCTTGGGGGCGATGAAGTCGCCCAGCGAACGGTTCGGGATGCCGTTGCGGTGCTCGCCCTGCTGGCGCAGGTTGTGCAGCTTGGTCAGCAGCTCGGCACGGGTCTCGTCGGTGTAGACCTCGATATCGTCTCCGACCGCGTTGGCCGGGAAGAAGCCGATCACCCCGTTGGCCCGCAGCCACTTCTCCTTGATGAGGGTGTCGAGCATCTCCTGGGCGTCGTCGTACAGCTTGCGGGCCGCTTCGCCGGAAGCCGGGTTGTTGAGGATGTCGGGGAAGCGGCCCTTCATCTCCCAGGCGTTGAAGAACGGCTGCCAGTCGATGTACTCACGCAACTCGGCGAGGTCGTAGTCCTCGAAGACCCGCACGCCGAGTCCCTGGGCGGGAACCGGTGGCGTGTAGCCGTCCCACTCGATCGGTGTCCGGTTTGCGCGGGCTTTCTCCAGGGTCAGCATCGGGCGCTCGTTCTTCTGGGCGTGCCGTTCGCGCAGCGAGGCGTAATCTCGCTCGGTCGCGTCCAGCAGGGCACCGCGCTGCTTGTCGTCCAGCAGCGCGGCAGCGACGGGCACCGACCGGGAGGCGTCCTTGACCCAGACCACCGGACCACTGCGTCGTGGCGAGATCTTGACCGCGGTGTGCGCGCGGGAGGTGGTCGCGCCGCCGATCAGCAACGGGATGGCAAACCCCTGACGCTCCATCTCCACGGCGACGTTGACCATCTCGTCCAGCGACGGGGTGATCAGACCGGACAAGCCGATGATGTCGGCGTTGTGCTCTCTGGCCGCGTCCAGGATCTTCTGCGCGGGCACCATCACACCGAGATCGATCACTTCGAAGTTGTTGCACTGCAGGACGACTCCGACGATGTTCTTGCCGATGTCGTGGACGTCGCCCTTGACCGTCGCCATGATGATCGTGCCGTTGGTGTCCTTGGCGCCCGAATCGGCACCGGACTCTGCTTTCTCCGCCTCGATGTACGGCAGCAGGTAAGCGACCGCTTTCTTCATCACCCGGGCGGACTTCACCACCTGGGGCAGGAACATCTTGCCCGCACCGAAGAGGTCGCCGACGACGTTCATACCGTCCATCAGCGGGCCCTCGATGACCTCGATGGGGCGGCCGCCCGCGGCGGCGATCTCGGCGCGCAGTTCCTCGGTGTCATCGTCGACGTGGGCGTCGATGCCCTTGACCAAGGCGTGGGTGATCCGCTCGCGGGCCGGAAGGCTGCGCCACTGGGCCGCCGCCGGATCGTCGGCCTTTTCGGTGCTGTTGAACTGCTCGGCGATCTCCAGCAGTCGCTCGCCGGCATCCGGGCGGCGGTTCAACACGACGTCCTCGATCCGGTCCCGCAACTCGGGGTCGATCGAGTCGTAGGGCACCAGCGCACCGGCGTTGACAATGCCCATGTCCAGTCCGGCCTTGATGGCGTGGAACAGGAAGACCGCATGGATGGCCTCGCGGACGGGGTTGTTGCCGCGGAACGAGAACGACACGTTGGAGATGCCGCCGGAGATGTGCACCCCGGGCAGGTTCGCCTTGATCCAGGCGCAGGCGTCGATGAAGTCGATGCCGTAGGTCGCGTGCTCCTCGATACCGGTCGCCAGCGCGAAGCAGTTCGGGTCGAAGATGATGTCCTCGGCCGGGAAGCGGACCTCCTCGGTCAGGATCCGGTAGGCCCGCCCGCAGATCTCCTTGCGGCGCTCGAGGTTGTCGGCCTGACCCTGTTCGTCGAAGGCCATCACCACGACGGCGGCGCCGAACTTGCGGCACAGCCGGGCCTCGCGGACGAACTTCTCCTCACCCTCCTTCAGGGAGATCGAGTTGACGATCGGCTTGCCCTGCACGTTCTTCAGGCCCGCCTCGATGACCTCCCACTTGGAGGAGTCGATCATCACCGGGACGCGGCTGATGTCCGGTTCAGCCGCGATCAGCTTGGTGAACCGGTCCATCGCGGCGACGCCGTCGATCATGCCCTCGTCCATGTTGATGTCGATGACCTGCGCACCGACCTCGACCTGCTGCAGCGCGACCGACAGCGCAGTGTCGTAGTCCTCGGCCTTGATGAGGTTGCGGAACCGGGCGGAGCCGGTGATGTTGGTGCGCTCACCGATGTTGACGAACAGCGAGTCGGCGGTGATGTTGAGCGGTTCCAGGCCCGCGAGCCGGGTGGCAACCTCGATCGTCGGCACCGCACGCGGCGGCTTGCCCTCGACGACGCGCGCGATCTCCGCGATGTGGGCCGGCGCTGTTCCGCAACAACCACCGACCAGGTTCACCAGACCCGCCTCGACGAAGTCGGCGATGTACCCGGCCTGGCATTCCGGGGACTCGTCGTACTCGCCGAAGGCGTTGGGCAGGCCGGCGTTCGGGTAGCAGGAGACGAAGGTGTCCGCGATGCGGGACACCTCGGCGATGTAAGGCCGCATCTCAGGCGCGCCCAGGGCGCAGTTGAGGCCCACCGCAAGCGGTTTGGCGTGCCGGATCGAGTTCCAGAACGCCTCGGTGACCTGGCCGGACAGAGTTCGCCCGGAGGCATCGGTGATGGTGCCGGAGATGATCACCGGCCACCGTCGGCCGCGCTCCTCGAACAGGGTCTCGATGGCGAACAACGCCGCCTTGGCGTTCAGCGTGTCGAAGATCGTCTCGACGATGAGGATGTCGGCTCCGCCGTCGACCAGGCCGTTGGCCGCTTCGAGGTAGGCGGCCACCAACTGGTCGTAGGAGACGTTGCGGGCTCCCGGATCGTTGACGTCCGGCGAGATCGACGCGGTGCGGGTCGTCGGCCCCAGCGCGCCCGCGACGTAACGGGGCTTGTCCGGCGTGCTGAACTCGTCAGCGGCCTTGCGGGCCAGGGCGGCGCCGGCGTGGTTCAGCTCGTAGCTCAGCTCTGCCATGCCGTAGTCGGAGAGCGATATCGCGTTCGCGTTGAAGGTGTTGGTCTCGAGGATGTCGGCACCGGCCTGGAGGTACTCGCGGTGGATTCCCTCGATGATGTGCGGCTGGGTCAGGGTGAGCAGGTCGTTGTTGCCCACCAGGTCACTCGGCCAGTCCTTGAACCGCTCGCCGCGGTAGCCGGCTTCATCCGGCCGGTCCCGCTGAATGGCCGTGCCCATCGCGCCGTCAATCACCATGATCCGCCGGCGCAGTGTCGCCGTCAGCTCGGCGGTGCAGTCCGGGCGGATGTTCTGCCGCCAGGCAGTCGTGTCAGGGGCGCTCACAGACATTCCTTCCTTATCGGAAGGCGTCCTTAACTCCGCCGAGCGTGGCGGATATTCGGGGGCCTGGCCCGCCGGAATAGCCGTTGCAACGCCTCTCGACGTCGAGAAGTCTACGTCCTCCCAGGTCCTCCCAGCGATCGGCTCCGGATGCCCACCCGGTGACGACTGACCCGTCTGATGCGGCTCATCGCAGCCGGGCAGGGCTTAGGCTGAAGTGGTGAGTTCGTTGAGTTTCGGCGGCGGCCAGGGCTCCGGCTCGGCTGGGCGGGGCCTGCCCGAACTCCACAACACCGTGGTGGTGGCGGCGTTCGAGGGGTGGAATGACGCCGGGGACGCCGCCAGCGACGCCCTGGAGCACCTCGACGCCATGTGGGAGGCCCAGCCGATCCTCGAGATCGACGACGAGTCCTATTACGACTATCAGGTGAATCGGCCGGTGATCCGGCAGGTCGACGGGGTCACCCGGGAACTGGTCTGGCCGTCGATGCAGATCTCGCACTGCCGGCCACCCGGCTCCGACCGGGATATCGTCCTCATGCACGGTGTGGAGCCCAATATGCGGTGGCGCAGTTTCTGCGCCGAACTGCTGGGGATCGCCGAAAAACTCAACGTCGACACCGTGGTCATCCTGGGTGCGCTGCTCGCCGACACCCCGCACACCCGCCCGGTGCCGGTGTCCGGCGCGGCCTACTCGGCGGAGTCGGCCAAGTTCTTCGGCCTGCAGGAGTCGCGTTACGAGGGTCCGACCGGGATCGCCGGGGTGTTTCAGGACGCCTGTGTGGCGGCCGGCATCCCGGCGGTGACGTTCTGGGCCGCGGTCCCGCACTACGTCTCCCAGCCCCCCAACCCCAAGGCCACCGTGGCACTGCTGCGGCGGGTCGAAGAGGTTCTCGACATCGAGGTGCCACTCGGTGACCTGCCGGCCCAGGCCGAGGAGTGGGAACAGGCCATCACCGAGATGACCGCCGACGACGAGGAGATCGCCGACTACGTCACCAGCCTCGAGCAGCGCGGTGACGCCGAGGCCGATGTCAACGAGGCGCTGTCCAAGGTCGACGGCGACGCCCTGGCCGCCGAATTCGAGCGCTATCTGCGCCGGCGGGGCCCGGGTTTCGCCGGGTCCTGACGGCCGGAGAAGTCCGCTCCCCACCGGTTGGTCGGGTTGCGATAACGTTCAGTCATGAAACTGGCACTGAGCGACGCCGACCGGGCGTTCCGCGACGAGTTGCGGGAGTTCTTCACCACCAAGATTCCGGCGGAGATCCGGGAGCGGGCCCGCAACGACGAACTGCAGTACCCCGACGACATGGTCACCACCCAGCGGATCCTCAACGAGGCAGGCTTGGCCGTGCCGAACTGGCCGGTCGAATGGGGCGGCAAGGAGTGGACGCCGCTGCAGCGGCAGATCTGGTCGGACGAGATGCGCTTGGCCTGTGTGCCCGAGCCGCTGGCGTTCAACGCCAGCATGGTCGGACCGGTGATCGCCCAGTTCGGATCGCAGGAGATCAAAGAGCGGTTCCTGCCCGCCACCGCCAATCTGGACATCTGGTGGTGCCAGGGGTTCTCCGAGCCGGAGGCCGGCTCGGACCTCGCCTCGCTGCGCACGACCGCGGTGCGCGACGGCGATCACTACGTCATCAACGGCCAGAAGACCTGGACCACGCTCGGCCAGTACGCCGACTGGATCTTCGTGTTGGCCCGCACCGACCCGAACGCCCCCAAGAAGCAGGCCGGGATCTCGTTCATCCTGGTCGAGATGTCCACCCCGGGGATCACCCTGCGGCCGATCAAGTTGATCGACGGCGGCTACGAGGTCAACGAGGTGTGGTTCGAGGACGTCCGGGTTCCGGTGGACCAACTCGTCGGTGAGGAGAACGCAGGCTGGAGCTACGCGAAGTTCCTGCTGTCCAACGAGCGCACCGGTATCGCCCGGGTAGGCACCTCGAAGGTGTGGCTGGCCGACGTCAAGGACCGCGCCGCGCGGACTTCGCTGGGAGACGGCGGCACCCTGCTCGACGATCCGCTCTTCGCCGCACGGGTCGCCGAGATCGAGACCGAGTTGCTGGCGCTGGAGTTGACGCAGTTGCGGGTCAGCGGTGACGAGGGCAGCGGCAAGCCGAACCCGGCGTCGTCGATCCTCAAACTGCGCGGCAGCCAGCTGCAGCAAGCCGTGACCGAACTGCTGGTGGAGGTCGCCGGGCCCGACGCGCTGCCGTTCGGCGCCCCGGAGGCCGACGCGCCGGACTGGGCCCAGCACGCCGCCCCGAAGTATCTGAACTACCGCAAAACCTCGATTTACGGCGGCAGCAACGAGGTTCAGCGCTCCATCATTTCCGCGACGATCCTGGGACTGTGACACCATGCACTTCGACCTGACCGAAGAACAGCAACTCCTCGCTGACACCACCCGCGATCTGCTGTCGCAGAGCTACGACACCGAGAAGCGCAACAAGGTCATCGAGTCCGATTTGGGCTGGAGCCGCGAGGTGTGGGGCCAACTGGCCGAGATCGGCATCCTCGGCCTGGGCTTCGACGAGGACTCCGGCCCCATCGAGGTGATGGTCGTCCTGACCGAGATCGGCCGCCGACTGGCTCCCGAACCGGTCGCCGCCGCGGCGCTGATCCCCGGCGCGGCGATCGCCGCGCACGGATCCGATGATCAGCGCGCATTGCTCGACGACGTCGCAGCCGGGGAGCGCCTGCTCGCCTTCGCCCACACCGAACCCGGCCGGCGCGGCACCGCCGAACCGGCCACCCGGGCCGTCGGCAGCGGCGCGTCCTGGACGATCACCGGACGCAAGGGGCCGGTGCTGGCCGGCGACAGTGCCGACGTCCTGCTGATCTCCGCCGGCCTGCCCGACGGCGGCACCGGCCTGTTCCTGGTGGATGTCTCGGCAGCGGGTGACACGGTCGCGCGCACCGCCTACCGCACCTTCGACGGGCAGCGCGGGGCCGATATCGCACTGGACAACGCCCCGGCCCAGCCGTTGGGTGCCGGGGGCGACGCGACGGCGGCGATCGGTGAGACCGTGATCCGTTTCCAGGCGGCGCTGTGCGCGGAAGCCGTTGGTGCGATGGACGAGTCGCTGCGGCTGACCACCGACTACCTCAAGACCCGCAAGCAGTTCGGCGTGCCGTTGAAGACCTTCCAGACGCTGACCCAGCGGGCCGCCGACATGTACGTCTCCCTGGAGTTGGCTCGCAGCATGGGCTTCTACGCCTCGATGTGCGTGGCCGACGGACGATTCGACCCGACGGTCGCGGCGCGGACGAAGATGCAGATCGGCCGCTCCGGACGGCATATCGCCCAGGAGTCGATCCAACTGCACGGTGGCATCGGGGTGACGGCCGAGTACCCGATCGCCCACTACGCCGCGAAGCTGACCGCGGTGGACCAGATCTTCGGGTCGACGACCGACCAGTTGCGCTACCTGGCCGGCCAGGTCGGTGACTACGGGGTGGTGACGCTGTAGTCCGCCTCGTTCCCCGGCGGTATCGACGATCTGGTCAGCCGATCTTCACCAGCTTCGGCGGCTGCCAGGTGCCGTCCAGCGCTTCGGGCTTCGGCCAGTACAGCCGCATGAAGACGGTGAACGGCCCCGGCGGCGCGGGCAGCCAGTTGGACGTCCGGTCCGACTCCGGCGGGCTGTTCTGCACGTAGACGGTCAGGCTGCCGTCGGGGTTCTTCGCCATGTCGGGCAGCATCGGCGAGTTGATCAGGTACCGGTTGATCGGATTGTCGACCAGCAGTGACTCCGGCATTGTGTACATGGTCACCGACCAGAACGCGTTCACCGGCGGCAACCGGCCTTCGGGGAAGGTCAGCGTGTAGCTGTGGGCCCCGGTCAGTGGCGCCCCGTCGGAGTCGGTGGACAGCAGCGGGTACAGGGCCTCCTGCTTGGAGTTGCCGTAGATGCCGAGGACCGCGGCCGCCATCCGGTAAAGGTAGTTGTCCCCGAGGGTCTCGCGGTTTCCGAACAGGTCGCCGGACTGGATCTCGCCGGGGTCGATCTTGTTCTTCTTGAAGGCGGCGAACTCCGTCCAGGCGTCGGCCATTCCGGCTTTGAACGCCTCCTGCATCTCGGAGCTCAGCCCCGCGGAGGAGAACGTCCCGCCCCCGGTCAGCCCGACTGAGTCGAACCGCGCCCGGATGTCCTCCTCAGACGGCACCGTGGGGGCGCGGCCGAGTTGGAAGTCCAGCAGGTCGAAGAACCGCAACGAGCTCTTCTGGTCCGCCGGGCTCAGCGGGGTGGGCCACTGGACCGCGGGTGCCTCCGGGGCGGTCTTCTCCTTCAGGAACGCCGACAGCGTTTCGGCTTTGTAACCGGCCTGGATCTGCCTGACGTTGTCCAGGTCGTCCGGGCCGAACAGCTGGGTGCGGTAGGCGACCAGAGCGAAGTCGGTCTCGGACCGGATGACCTGGCTGATGCCCCTGGGCTTCTCACCAGTCCATCCGGGGCCCGCCAGCAGGTGGAGTCCGCCGTCGTTGCCGGTGGCACGGCTGCCGACGTAAGCAAAGTTGTAGGTGTAGCCGTCGATGAACTGCAGCGAGTAATAGCGGTCCTTGTCGATCGGGGGGACGTGGAGCACCAGCGGCTCGGCCCGCAGGTCCGCGCCCAGCATCGAATACGGGGTATCGGAGTTGGGCGTCTGGACCGCGGTGTCGGCGGGGGTGAAAACCCTTGCGATGCTGTGCACCTCGTTCCACGGGCCCTTGTATTCCGGGTTCGCGGTGTCGATGAAGTAGGAGTGCTGAATGCGGTAGCTGTCCACCATCGGGAAGCCGTAGATCGTGGCCTCTCTGGCGATGGCGCGGACGGTCTCGGGGGCGATCCGGACGGGCATGACTCTCCTGACGTGGGGTTGCCCCAAACTACCCCGCCGGCAGAGTGTGCTACCGCACCCCGAGTAGGGCGTCCACCGCGGCCGCCACTGCCACGGGAGCCGCCGTGTCGTGACCGCCGAACTCGAGCGCGTCGGCAGCCCAGCCGTCAACGGCGGCAAGGGCTTTGGGCGTGTCGAGATCATCGGCCAGATAGCGGCGCATCCGGCCGATGAGGTCGGTGGCGTCCGGGCCGGCCGGTAGTGCCGTCGCTGCCCGCCAGCGGTCCAGGCGGGTTAACGCTTCGGTGAGCACCGCGTCACTCCAGAACCGGTCGGCACGGTAGTGGCCGGACAGCAGCCCCAGCCGGATCGCCGCCGGGTCCACACCCTCGGCACGTAATCGGGAGACCAGCACCAGGTTCCCCCGACTCTTGGACATCTTGTGGCCGTCCCAGCCGATCATGCCCGCGTGGACGTAGTGCCGGGCGAACCGGCGCCGGCCGGTCAGGCATTCCGCGTGCGCGGCGGAGAACTCGTGGTGCGGGAAGATCAGATCACTCCCGCCGCCCTGGACGTCGAACCCGAAACCGATGCGGCTCAACGAGATTGCCGAACATTCGATATGCCAGCCGGGCCGGCCCGGGCCGAACGGGGACGGCCAGCTCGGCTCGCCGGGGCGTTGCGCCCGCCACAGCAGGGCGTCGAGGGGGTCGGACTTGCCGGGCCGCTGCGGGTCTCCCCCACGCTCGCCGAACAGCCGCAGCATGGTGTCCCGGTCGTAGTTCGACTCGTAGCCGAACTGCACCGTCGCATCGGCGCGGTAGTAGACGTCGGGGTGTTCGGCATCGTCCACGACGTAGGCCGCACCCGAGGCCAGGAGCTTCTCGACCATCTCGACCACTTCGTCGATGGCCTCGGTCGCGGCGACGTAGTCCTGCGGGGGGATCACCCGCAGTGCCGTCATATCGGTACGGAAGAGTTCGGTCTCCCGGTCGCCGAGGTGGCGCCAGTCCAGGCCATCGCGTTCGGCGCGTTCGAACAGCGGATCGTCGACGTCGGTGACGTTCTGGACGTAGTGCACCCGGTGGCCGTTGTCCCGCCACACCCGGTTGACCATGTCGAAGGCCAGGTACGTCGCCGCGTGACCGAGGTGGGTGGCGTCGTAGGGGGTGATACCGCAGACGTACATCGTCGCCGTCGCACCCGGCGAGGTAGGACGGACCTGCCGGTCGGCGCTGTCGTAAAGCCGCAGGCCGGGTCCACGTCCGGGCAGCTCGGGGAGTTCGGGTTCGGGCCAGATCCGCATATCAGCCCGCCGCCCACATCGCATCGAGCAGCACCTCGGCAACCTCCGGTCGGCACATCAACAGATCGGGCAGGTAGGGGCTCGGCTGGTTGTAGCGCAGTGGGGTGCCGTCGATGCGGGTGGCGTGCAGGCCCGCGGCCTGCAGCACCCCGGCAGGTGCGGCGGAGTCCCACTCCCACTGACCGCCCGCGTGGATGTAGGCGTCGGCGTCACCGCGGACGACGGCCATCGCCTTGGCGCCGGCCGATCCGATGGCCACGAACTCGATGTCGAGCCGATCGCGCAGCCGCCACAGCACCCGGGGCGGACGGTTGGAACTGGCGGTGATCCGGATCGGCCCGGGCCGCGGCGCGGGCGGAGCGGTCACGGTGTCGCTGCGGTGCACTTCACCGAGGGCGGGCAGGGCGACCGCGGCGTCGGTGATTGCGCCCTCGCCGTTGGCGGCGCTGCGCTGCCACAACGCCACGTGCACGGCCCAGTCCTCGCGGTGGGGCAGCGAGAACTCCCGGGTTCCGTCCAGCGGGTCGATGATCCAAACCCGGTCGGCGTGCAGTCGGCGCAGGTCGTCGTGGGCCTCCTCGGACAGGACCGCGTCCCCCGGCCGTTCCGCGCGAAGTCTCTTCAGCAGCAGCGCATTGGCATGGACGTCCCCGGCGTCGCCGAGCGCCGGCGGAAAGTCGTGGCCGACCTGTTCGCGGATCGCCAGCAGCAGCCGACCGGCCTCCTCGGCCAGATCGGCGGCCAGTTCCGCGTCGGTACGGCTCACCCGGCCAGTATCGCTGACCGGGGGTGGCGGTATCCGACCGGCCGACCGCTCAAGCCTGCAGTTCCGTCGGCACTCTGCCGGGAATCGGCGGAAAGGATGCGCTCAGCTGTTGTTCCCGTCGTTGCCGCGCGTTCCCGGGCTTCCGCTCGCGCCGCCGGGGGTTCCTCCGGCTCCGGCGCTGCCACCCGGGCCGCCGTCGCCACCGGTACCGTCGCTGGGACCGGCATCACCGCCGGTACCGCCCTTTCCACCGTTGCCGCCGTTGCCACCGACCGCGCCGACCGTGCCCGCACCGGCATCGCCGCCGCGGCCGCCGTCCCCACCGGTACCGCCGTCGCCGCCGGTGCCGCCGTCGCCGAAGGTTCCTTCGTCCCCGCCCCACCCGCCGTCGCCACCACGGCCACCGTTCCCGGCGGTGCCGCCGTTGCCACCACCGGTGCCGTTGGCGCCGCCAGTACCTCCCGCGCCGCCGTCACCGCCCTCGCCACCGGTTCCGCCGGCCCAGCCGGAGCCGAGGTCGCCGCCGCTGCCGTTGGCGCCGGCCCCGCCGACGCCGCCGGCACCACCAGAGCCGCCGTTCCCGGCCAGACCGTTGCCGCCCAGGCCGGTGCCCGCATCGCCGCCGACCCCGCCGGCACCGCCTTCGGCGCCGTTGCCGCCGGGGCCGCCGCTGAAGTCACCGGAGTAGCCATAGGCACCCTGGCCACCGCCACCGCCGTTGCCGGCATTGCCGCCGTTACCGCCGGGACCGTTGCCGGTGGCCGCGCCGCCGCTGCCGCCGTTACCACCGGTTCCACCGGCACCGGCGGCTCCGTTCACGATCCGCCCGAACGGCCCGAATCCACCGGTGCCGCCGCTGCCTCCGATCCCGCCCTCGCCGCCGCTGCCACCGTTGCCGCCCTGACCGGTGCCGCTGGCGGTTCCGCCGTTGCCACCGCTGCCGCCGGCGCCGCCGCTGCTGCCATCGCCGCCGACGTAGCCGTTGTCGGCGCCGTCCCCGCCGCTGCCGCCCCACATACCGGTTCCGCCGGTACCGCCGGCGCCGCCGTTGCCGCCGTCGGCGTTGACACCGGCGCCGCCGGTGCCGCCCGCACCTCCGTATCCAGCCGCGCCGGCCGTGCCGCCCTCGTGGCCGCCGCCACCGGCTGCGCCGGCCCGACCGCCGCTGCCGCCGATCCCGCCATGGCCGCCTGCGCCGCCTCCGGCGCCCGCGTTACCACCTGTTCCGCCGGCGCCACCGTTACCGGCGTCGCCGCCGGTGCCGCCGGGGCCGAACTCCCCGCCCGCACCGGCCCAGCCACCCCAGCCGCCCTGACCGCCATTGCCGGCGGATCCGCCGCTGCCACCGGCGGTGCCGCCATTGCCTCCCGCACCGCCCAGTCCACCGGCGCCGCCAGTACCGCCTTGGCCTCCGCGGCCGGTTCCTTCGTTGTCCCCACCGGTGCCGCCGTTACCGCCGTCGCCTGCGTTGCCGCCGTTTCCGCCGTTACCGCCGCCCACTCCGGTGTTGCCGCCGTTTCCGCCGGCACCGCCGTTGCCGCCGCTGCCACCCCAGCCGCCGGTGCCGCCGTCACCGACCGTCATCGTCCCCTTGCCGGCATGCGCTCCGTTGCCGCCGTTGCCGCCGGACCCGCCGTTGCCGGCTTCGGCGCCGACGCCGTTGCCGCCGTCGCCGCCGTCGCCGCCTGTTCCACCGTTGGCGCCGAAGCCGGCTACGGGTCCGCCCGGGCCACCCGTTCCGCCGGTTCCGCCGTTGCCGGCGGCTCCGCCGTTGCCACCGCGGCCCCCGCCGGCTCCTGCGTTACCACCGGTCCCGCCGCTGCCACCGGCTCCACCGCTGCCACCGGTGGAGCTGTTGGTGCCGGTGCCGCCGCTGCCGCCAGTACCGCCGGTGCCTCCGTCGCCGCCGTTTCCACCGGCGGTGCCACCGTTTCCGCCACGGGCGCCCGCACCGCCGTTGCCCGCCGCACCGCCGTCGGAGGGGCCTCCTCCAGGGGAGAGGTCGCCCTTGATGCCGCCCTTGCCACCGTTGCCTCCGTTCGCGCCGGCACCGCCGTTACCGCCGTTGCCCCCGCCGTTGCCCCCGCCGCCGCCCACTCCGGCGGCACCGCTGTCGGCGCCATCACCACCGGAGCCGCCGCTGCCGACATCGGTTCCGTCGCCGCCGTCGCCGCCGTTGCCGCCTGCTCCGGCGTTGCCGCCGTTACCGCCGTTGCCGCCCCCGCCGACTCCGTTGTCGCCGCCATCACCACCGGAGCCGCCGTTGCCTCCCCTGCTGCCGTGGGAGCCGTCCCAGCCGTCGATGGCGCCCTTGCCCCCGTCACCGCCCGCAGCTCCGGTTCCCCCGGTTCCACCGTTTCCGCCGTTGCCGGCTGGTGCACCGACGGCATCGCCGCCGCGGCCGCCGGTACCACCGTCGCCGGCCGCACCGGCCCGGCCGCCTTCATGACCACCGTTTCCGGCACCGCCACCCGAGCCGCCGTTGCCGGCGTTGCCGCCGGTGCCGCCCGCACCGCCGCCAGCCCCGGCGTTGCCACCGGTACCACCGGCGCCGCCATGTCCGGCATCGCCGCCGGTCCCGCCAGGACCAGACACGCCCCCGTTGCCAGCCGCCCCACCGTTGCCGCCGTTCCCGCCGTTACCGGCGTTCCCGCCGTTGCCGCCGGCGGCTCCGCCCGTGCCGCCCCGACCTCCGACACCGCCGTCGCCCGCATCTCCGCCGGTGCCGCCGGCACCGGTGAGACTGCCGTTTCCGCCGTTGCCGCCGTTGCCGCCGCGTCCCGCATCGCCACCGGAACCACCGTTGCCGCCGCCGACGCCGGTGTTGCCACCGTGGCCGCCCGCCCCGCCGTTGCCGCCCGCGGAGCCGGCGCCGGCTTTGTATCCGGCCAGTACGCCGGACCCGGCATTGCCGGCGTCACCGCCGGTTCCGCCGGCACCGCCCTTACCGCCATTGCCCGCTGTGGCTCCGACACCGCCGCCGCCGTCACCCCCTGACCCACCGGCCCCGGCCGCCCCCGCATCGCCGCCGGTGTGTCCACCGTTGCCGCCGGTGCCGGCGCTGCCGCCGGTCCCGCCATTGCCACCGTTGCCGCCCGCACCGCCGCCAGCCCCGGCCGTACCGCCGGTTCCGCCGGAGCCACCGTTGCCAGCCGCTCCGCCGTCTCCGCCGTACTCGCCATCGCCGCCGGTACCACCGTTGCCACCGGCACCACCGGCCGCGCCGGCTCCACCTGAGCCACCGTTGCCGCCGCCGTTGCCGCCGTTGCCGCCCGCGCCACCGTGTCCGCTGTTACCACCGGCGCCGCCCTTACCGCCAGAGGTGCTCGTGGAACTGAAGCCGAAGGCGGAGCCGCCACCGCCGGCCGCCCCGCCGGCACCGGCGCTGCCCCCGGCGCCACCGTTGCCACCACCGACGCCGCCGTTACCGCCGTTACCGCCGTTACCGCCGTTACCGCCGGTTGCGCCGTTGCCTCCGGATCCGCCGAAGCCATTGTCGTTATACCCGCCAGTACCGCCGATGCCGCCGGCGCCGCCCGAACCGCCGGCGCCGCCATCGCCGCTGTTGCCGGCAGTGCCGTCACTGCCCGATGAGCCGCCATTCACCGTGCTGCCGGCCAAACCGCCCAGGCCCGCGTCGCCGCCCGTGCCACCCGTGCCCCCATTGCCGCCGGTGGTGCCACTGGTCCCAGGCTTCTTCGGCTCCCCGTCGACACCGTCTGCGCCCTTACCCCCGTTACCCCCTGCGCCGCCCGAGCCGCCGTTGCCGCCCTGCCCGCCATTGCCGGCGGTGCCGCCGTGGGCTGCACCGCCCCGGCCGCCCTGCCCGCCGCTACCCCCGGAGAAGCCTGCCGACCCGGGGGCTCCCGGGCCGGTGCCGTCCCCTGCGGTGCCGCTGTCCCCAGCTGCCCCACTGCCGCCGTTGCCGCCGGTCCCGCCCGTGCCGCCTACGCCGCCGACACCACTCAGACCGCCAGTGCCCGCACCACCGCCAACCGCACCTCCGGCACCCGCATCGCCGCCGGCGCCACCGGACCCACCATCGAAGCCCGCTGCGTCGAAATTGGCGCTCCCATTTCCACCCCAACCGCCGGCACCGCCATTGCCGCCCTGCCCACCACTGCCCCGGACCCCACCCGTTCCCGCGGCACCGCCCTGACCACCAGCACCGCCATTGCCACCGGCATTACCCGGCGTTCCCGCCGAGAGGATTCCTGTCACGCCGTCCAGCCCCGCGAGGCCATTGCCACCGGTTCCACCCATACCGCCGGCACCGGCCCTGCCCGCCGAACCTCCAGTGCCCGCACCCCCACCAACAGCACCTCCGGCACCCGCAGCACCGCCTGTACCACCGGTACCACCATCGAGGCCCGCCAACCCGGCGTTGGCGCCCGCACCGCCTAGCCCGCCGTCACCCCCAGCACCGCCATCACCGCGAACACCACCCATCCCCGCGGCACCACCCTGACCACCCGCGCCACCATTGCCACCGGCGTATCCCGAGGCGCCCGCCGCGAGAAGCACCAAACCGTCCGCCCCAGCGCTGCCAGTGCCCCCGGTTCCGCCCGTACCACCGGCACCTGAACTACCCGCCAAACCGCCGGTGCCCGCGCCGCCACCCGTCGCACCACCGGAACCCGCATCACCACCGACACCACCGGTACCGCCGTCGAAGCCCGCTGCGCCGAAATTGGCGCTCCCATTTCCACCCCAACCGCCGGCACCGCCATTGCCGCCCTGCCCACCACTGCCCCGGACCCCACCCGTTCCCGCGGCACCGCCCTGGCCACCCGCACCACCATTGCCACCGGCGTATCCCGATGCCGCTCCCACCGAGGCGATCCCTGACGCGCCGTCTGCGCCAATACCTCCGGTGCCACCGGTGCCGCCGGTACCGCCCGCACCGACGCTTCCGGTGGCACCTCCCGTACCGGCGCCGCCGCCAACCGCACCACCAGCGCCCGCCTCGCCGCCTCCACCACCAGTACCTCCGGCAAAGCCCGCACCACTGCTGGCCCCTCCGGCGCCACCCCGGCCGCCTACTCCGCCGTCCCCGCCCTGGCCGCCATCGCCGCGAACCCCACCGGCCCCGGCGGCACCGCCCTGACCACCGGCGCCACCGGTGCCGCCGACGAATCCCGAGGCACCCACAGTGCCGACACCCACAGCACCCTCAGCACCGGCACCACCCGTGCCACCGGTCCCACCCGTACCGCCAGCACCAACGCCTCCGCTGGCGCCACCTGTACCGGCTCCGCCACCAACCGCACCACCGGAACCCGCGTCGCCACCAGCACCACCGGTTCCGCCGACAAAGCCCGCACCACCGGAGTTACCCCCGAGCCCACCGCGGCCACCGACACCGCCGACACCGCCCTGGCCACCATCACCCCGCACACCGCCGGTTCCCGCATTACCGCCCTGACCGCCAGCACCCCCGGTTCCTCCCGCGTAGCCCGAGGCCCCAGCCGAGGCATCCGCGCCCGCACCGCCGGTGCCACCCGTGCCACCGGTCCCGCCGACGCCAGCACGACCCGCGGTTCCACCCGTGCCCGCGCCGCCGCCGATAGCGCCACCGGCGCCCGCATCGCCGCCGGCGCCCCCGGTTCCGCCAGTTAGGCCCGCACCGCTGCTCAGCCCGGCCGAACCACCCCGGCCACCATCGCCGCCATCCCCGCCGAGACCACCGTCACCCCGCACGCCGCCGGTTCCAGCGGCACCGCCCTGACCGCCGACACCACCAACGCCTCCCGCATAGCCCGAAGCTCCAGCCGAGGCATCCGCGCCCGCACTGCCGGTGCCGCCGGTTCCCCCTGTGCCACCGGCACCGGCGTTGCCGGCCGAACCACCGGTGCCCGCACCGCTGCCTGTCGCACCCCCAGCACCCGCGTCACCGCCAACGCCACCGGTCCCGCCGGCAAATCCCGCTGTACCCGTGTTCGCGCCGGCGTCACCACCCCGGCCACCAACACCGCCGGTACCGCCCTGGCCGCCATCACCCCGAACGCCGCCGGTCCCCGCGGCACCGCCCTGACCACCCGCACCGCCATTGCCACCGGCATACCCCGACGCCCCGACCGAACCCACACCCGCAGCACCGTCGCCGCCGGAACCACCCGTTCCGCCGGTGCCACCCGTGCCGCCGACACCCGCGCTACCGGCCGAACCACCGGTGCCCGCACCACCGCCCGTCGCGCCACCAGCACCGGCGTCGCCCCCGACGCCGCCGGTCCCGCCAGCGAACCCAGCAGCGACCGAGGTCAGCGCACCATCACCACCCCGGCCACCAACACCACCGGTACCGCCCTGGCCGCCATCACCCCGAACACCGCCAGTTCCGGCGGCACCACCCTGTCCACCGGCACCACCATTGCCACCGGCAAACCCCGACGCCCCCGCCGAGTTGATCCCCGCAACTCCGTCGGCTCCTGATCCGCCGGTGCCACCCGTACCGCCGGTTCCGCCCACACCGGCGTTTCCGGCCGAACCACCGGTACCCGCACCGCTTCCTGTCGCGCCACCCGCACCCGCGTCGCCACCGGCACCACCGGTCCCGCCGGCAAACCCGGCGGCAACCGAGGTCAGCGCCCCATCGCCACCACGCCCACCAACTCCACCAGTACCGCCCTGGCCACCGTCGCCCCGCACGCCACCGGTTCCGGCGGCACCGCCCTGACCACCCGCACCACCATTGCCACCGGCAAACCCCGACGCCCCCGCCGAGTTGATCCCCGCAACTCCGTCGGCTCCTGATCCGCCGGTGCCACCCGTACCGCCCGTCCCACCGACACCGGCGTTACCTGCCGAACCACCGGTACCGGCGCCGCCACCGACCGCACCACCCGCACCGGCGTCACCACCGGAACCGCCGGTGCCGCCAGCAAAGCCGATACCGACCGACGTCAGCGCCGCATCGCCACCACGCCCACCAAAACCACCGGTACCACCCTGACCACCGTCGCCCCGAACACCGCCAGTTCCCGCATGACCGCCCTGACCACCGGCACCACCGGCACCACCGGCAAACCCCGACGCACCCGCCGAATTAATCCCCGCCGAACCATCGGCACCTACTCCACCGGTACCACCGGTTCCGCCCGTCCCACCGACACCGGCTTTGCCCGCCGAACCACCGGTGCCCGCACCGCCACCGACCGCACCACCAACACCGGCATCACCACCGGAACCGCCAGTACCGCCGGCAAACCCGACACCGACGGAAATCAGCGCCGCATCGCCACCGCGCCCACCAAACCCACCGGCACCACCCTGGCCGCCATCACCCCGAACACCGCCAGTTCCCGCATGACCGCCCTGACCACCGGCACCACCGGCACCACCGGCATATCCCGACGCGCCCGCCGAAGCGATACCCGCAACACCCTCGCCACCCACACCGCCGGTGCCACCGGTGCCACCGGTCCCGCCGACACCGGCACTACCCGCCGAACCACCAGTGCCCGCACCACCACCGACCGCACCACCAACACCGGCATCACCACCGGAACCGCCAGTACCGCCAGCAAACCCAGCGGCGACCGAGGTCAGCGCTCCATCGCCACCACGCCCACCAAACCCACCAGCACCACCCTGGCCGCCATCACCCCGAACACCACCGGTCCCCGCATGACCGCCCTGACCGCCGGCACCCCCGGCACCACCGGTATATCCCGACGCCCCCGCTGAGCTGATCCCTGCCGAACCGTCAGCACCCGCACCACCGGTGCCACCCGTGCCGCCGGTCCCACCAGCACCGACACCGCCCAAGGACCCTCCGGTGCCCGCACCGCCACCGACCGCACCTCCGGCACCGGCGTCACCGCCGACGCCACCGGTCCCGCCGACAAAGCCCGAACCACTGCTCAGTCCGGCTGAGCCACCGCGGCCACCGAAGCCGCCGGCACCGCCCTGGCCGCCATCACCCCGCACACCGCCGGTTCCGGCAGCACCGCCCTGGCCACCCGATCCCCCAGTACCACCGGAAAAGCCTGATGCACCCGCCGAATTGATCCCCGCCGAACCGTCAGCACCCGCACCACCCGTGCCACCCGTGCCGCCGGTCCCACCAGCACCGACACCGCCCGAGGACCCCCCCGTGCCCGCACCGCCACCAGCAGAACCACCAACACCGGCCTCACCACCGACACCACCGGTGCCGCCGGCAAGACCCGCACCACTGCTCAGTCCGGCTGAGCCACCGCGGCCACCGAAGCCGCCGGCACCACCCTGACCGCCATCACCCCGCACACCGCCAGTTCCCGCTGCACCGCCCTGGCCGCCGGCACCACCAGTACCTCCCGTATGGCCCGAGGCCCCAGCCGAGGCGTCAGCTCCCGCACCACCGGCGCCACCGGTGCCGCCGGTTCCACCCGCACCCGCACTACCTCCGGATCCGCCGGTACCCGCACCGCTGCCCGTCGCGCCACCCGCACCGGCATCACCACCGACACCACCGGTACCCCCGGCAAAACCGATACCGACCGACGTCAGCGCCGCATCGCCGCCACGTCCACCAAAACCACCGGTACCACCCTGACCGCCGTCACCACGGACACCGCCGGTCCCGGCGGCACCGCCCTGGCCACCCGCACCACCCGCACCCCCGGCATATCCCGACGCACCCGCCGACGAGACACCCGCCGAACCATCAGCACCCGCACCACCGGTACCACCGGTGCCACCGGTCCCGCCGACACCTGCATAGCCGACTGTGCCTCCGGTCCCGGCGCCGCCACCGACCGCACCACCCGCACCGGCGTCACCACCCACACCTCCGGTGCCCCCGGCAAAACCAACGGCAACGGACGTCAGCGCCGCATCGCCACCACGCCCACCAAAACCACCGGTACCACCCTGACCGCCATCACCCCGAACACCGCCAGTTCCGGCGTTGCCCCCTTGTCCACCAGCACCCCCGGCACCACCGGCAAACCCCGACGCACCTGCCGACACGACACCCGCCGAACCATCGGCACCTGATCCGCCGGTGCCACCGGTTCCGCCTGTCCCGCCGACGCCGGCGTTTCCGGCCGAACCACCAGTGCCCGCACCACCACCGACCGCACCACCCACACCGGCGTCACCACCGGAACCGCCAGTGCCGCCGGCAAACCCGGCGGCAACGGACGTAAGCGCCGCATCGCCACCACGCCCACCAAGACCGCCGGTACCGCCCTGACCGCCACTGCCGCGCACCCCACCGGTTCCCGCATTACCGCCCTGACCACCCGCACCACCAGCACCCCCGGCATATCCCGACGCACCCGCCGACGAGACACCCGCCGAACCATCAGCACCCGCACCACCCATACCACCGGTGCCGCCCGTCCCACCGACACCGGCGTTACCTGCCGAACCACCGGTACCGGCACCGCCACCGACCGCACCACCCGCACCGGCGTCACCACCGGAACCGCCAGTGCCGCCGGCAAACCCGGCGGCAACCGAGGTCAGCGCCGCATCGCCACCACGCCCACCAAAACCACCCGTACCGCCCTGGCCACCGGCGCCCCGCACGCCACCGGTCCCGGCATTACCGCCCTGACCACCCGCACCACCATTGCCACCGGCAAACCCCGACGCCCCCGCCGACGCGATACCCGCCGAACCATCGGCACCTACTCCACCGGTACCACCCGTGCCACCTGTCCCGCCGATACCGGCGTTACCCGCCGAACCACCGGTACCGGCACCGCCACCGACCGCACCACCAACACCGGCGTCACCACCCACACCTCCGGTGCCGCCGGCAAACCCGATACCGATCGAGGTCAGCGCCGCATCGCCACCACGCCCACCAAAACCACCGGCACCACCCTGGCCGCCATCACCCCGAACACCACCGGTTCCCGCATTACCGCCCTGACCACCCGCACCACCAGCACCACCGGCAAACCCCGACGCCCCCGCCGACGCGACACCCGCCGAACCATCAGCACCCGAACCACCCGTACCACCGGTGCCGCCCGTCCCGCCGACGCCGGCGCCACCCGCCGAACCACCGGTGCCCGCACCGCCACCGACCGCACCACCAACACCGGCGTCACCACCCACACCTCCGGTGCCGCCGGCAAACCCGATACCGATCGAGGTCAGCGCCGCATCGCCACCACGCCCACCAAAACCACCGGTACCACCCTGGCCGCCATCACCGCGCACCCCACCGGTCCCGGCATTACCGCCCTGTCCACCCGCACCACCAGCACCACCGGCAAACCCCGACGCCCCAGCCGACGCGACTCCTACTGCGCCTTCAGCACCCGCACCGCCGAGGCCACCCGTACCGCCCGTCCCACCAGCACCGAGACCGCCCGAGGACCCTCCCGTGCCCGCACCACCGCCGGCAGCACCTCCGACACCGGCGTCACCGCCGACACCACCGGTGCCACCGGCAAAACCCGAACCACTACTCAAGCCCGCCGCACCACCGCGACCACCGATGCCGCCGGCGCCGCCCTGACCACCGCTACCCCGCACACCACCGGTTCCGGCGTTGCCGCCCTGGCCACCGGCGCCTCCGGTACCACCGGCATAGCCCGACGCCCCAGCCGACGCGACTCCTACTGCGCCTTCAGCACCCGCACCGCCGAGGCCACCCGTGCCGCCGGTCCCACCAGCACCGAGACCGCCCGAGGACCCTCCGGTGCCCGCACCGCCACCGACCGCACCACCGGCACCGGCGTCACCACCGAGACCACCGGTCCCGCCGACGAAGCCGACGCCAGCGCTCAGGCCTGCGCCACCACCCCGGCCACCAACACCACCATCACCACCCTGACCGCCGTCGCCGCGAACGCCACCGGCCCCGGCGGTACCGCCCTGACCGCCCGCACCGCCGGTGCCACCGGCATAACCCGACGCACCCGCCGACGAGACACCCGCCGAACCGTCAGCACCCGCACCGCCCGTGCCGCCCGTGCCACCGGTTCCGCCAGTACCGGCGTCACCCACCGAACCACCGGTGCCAACTCCGCCACCGACCGCGCCTCCGGCACCGGCATCACCACCGGCACCACCGGTCCCGCCGACGACCCCGACACCACTGCTCGGGGCCGCCTCGCCACCCCGGCCTCCGAACCCTCCTACGCCACCCTGACCGCCATCGCCCCGCACGCCACCGGCCCCGGCGGCACCGCCCTGACCACCGGCGCCACCAGTGCCACCCGCGTATCCCGACGCACCTGCCGACGCATCGGCCCCTGATCCACCATCGCCACCGGTTCCGCCGGTCCCACCGATACCGGCATCACCCACCAGGCCACCGGTGCCCGCACCGCCACCCGCGGCACCACCAGCACCGGCATCACCACCGGCACCTCCGGTGCCGCCGGCAAAGCCGATACCGACGGACGTCAGCGCCGCATCGCCACCACGCCCACCGACACCACCGGTACCACCCTGACCGCCATCACCCCGAACCCCACCGGTTCCGGCGGCACCGCCCTGACCACCCGCACCACCCGCACCACCGGCAAACCCCGATGCACCCGGCGAACTGATACCCGCCGAACCATCGGCCCCTGATCCGCCGGTGCCACCGGTTCCGCCCGTCCCACCTGCACCGGCGTAGCCGACGGCGCCTCCCGTCCCGGCGCCGCCACCGACCGCACCACCAGCGCCGGCGTCGCCCCCGATGCCTCCTGTGCCGCCGGCAAACCCGACGCCGACCGAGATCAGCGCGGCATCGCCACCACGCCCACCAAAACCACCGGTACCACCATGGCCGCCATCACCCCGAACCCCACCGGTTCCCGCATTGCCGCCCTGACCACCTGCACCACCAGCACCACCGGCAAACCCCGATGCACCCGCCGACGCGATACCCGCAACACCCTCGCCACCCGAACCACCGGTACCACCCGTGCCACCGGTCCCACCCACACCGGCATTACCGACCGAACCACCAGTGCCCGCACCGCCACCGACCGCACCACCCCCACCAGCGTCACCGCCCACACCGCCGGTACCGCCGGCAAACCCGACACCGACCGAGGTCAGCGCCGCATCGCCACCCCGCCCACCGACACCACCGGCACCACCCCGGCCACCATCACCCCGAACACCACCGGTCCCCGCATTACCGCCCTGACCACCAGCACCCCCAGCACCACCGGCAAACCCCGACGCACCCGCCGACGCAACACCCGCCGAACCATCGGCACCCGAACCACCGGAACCACCGGTTCCACCCGTCCCACCGACACCGGCGCCACCCGCCGAACCACCAGTGCCCGCACCGCCACCGACCGCACCACCCGAACCAGCGTCACCACCGACACCTCCGGTACCGCCAGCAAACCCGACACCGACCGAGGTCAGCGCCGCATCGCCACCCCGCCCACCAAAACCGCCGGCACCACCCCGGCCACCATCACCCCGAACACCACCGGTCCCCGCATTTCCGCCCTGACCACCAGCACCCCCAGCACCACCGGCAAACCCCGACGCACCCGCCGACGCAACACCCGCCGAACCATCGGCACCCGAACCACCGGAACCACCGGTTCCACCCGTCCCGCCGACACCGGCGTTACCGACCGAACCACCGATCCCAGCTCCGCTGCCCGCCGCACCACCGGAACCGGCGTCACCGCCCACACCGCCAGTGCCGCCGGCAAACCCGACACCGGCCGATGTCAGCGCCGCATCGCCACCCCGCCCACCAAACCCACCGGCACCACCCCGGCCACCATCACCCCGAACACCGCCGGTCCCAGCATTACCGCCCTGACCACCAGCACCCCCGGCACCACCGGCGAACCCCGACGCACCCGCCGATCCGACCCCCGAAGCACCCTCGGCACCCGTCCCACCGTTGCCGCCTGTTCCGCCGGTCCCGCCGACACCGGCGTCACCGGTGATTCCGCTGCCGCCCGCAGCGCCGCCGTCACCGGCATCACCCCCGTCACCGCCCTGGCCCCCGGTGCCGCCGGGAGCCACGGCGTCCCCGCCCCCGCCGCCTCGGCCACCAGCACCGCCGGTGCCGCCGACTCCCGAGATGGCTCCTCCACGACCGCCGGTGCCGCCGATGCCACCGGTACCGCCGCCGATGGCCAGCCCGTCTCCGCTGGCTCCGGCCCCGCCGGAGCCGCCGATTCCGCCGTCGCCGACGGCTCCGCCTGCGCCTCCGGCCCCGCCGGCACCGCCGTCTGTTCCGGTTGCCGCGGTGGGGTCGGTCGCCGCGTTGTAGCCGGCACCTCCGGCGCCACCATTACCTCCGCTGCTGGCTGCTACGCCGCTGGCGCCGGATGGTGCTACGGAGCCAGTTCCGCCGGCCCCTGCCGCACCTCCGACCCCGCCCTTGCCCGCCCGGCCCGGATCACCGCCGGTGCCGCCGGTCCCGCCGCTGCGGCTGAGGGCATTGCCGGAGGCACCCGTTCCGCCATCGCCGGCGACGCCCGCATCTCCGCCGGCACCGCCGGCGCCACCCGCGCCGACCTGGCCTGCCGATGCACCCCGTCCCTCCGGAAAGCCACTGCCCCCGGCGGCGCCCGCCGCGCCGCCCCGACCGCCTGCCCCGCCGTCGCCGGCGTCACCCCCGTCGCCACCACTGCCGCCCGCTGCGGAGGCCGCCGCTCCGGATGCTCCGACGATTCCGTCACCGCCGTCACCGCCGCGCCCGCCGGCGCCACCGAGCCCGCCATCTCCGCCGTCACCATCCGCCCCGGCTGCGGCTCCCGTGCCGCCTGAAACACCGCCGGAACCACCTCTGCCCCCGGCGCCGCCCGATCCGCCTGCACCGCCCGTGCCCCCGGGAGTGCCCGAATCGCCCGCCGCGGTGCCGTCGCTGCCTGCCAGTCCGGCGCCGCCCGCACCCCCCGATCCGCCGTTGCCGCCGAGACCGCCCGAACCGCCGGCGCCCGCGTGCCCCGCCGATCCGGAACCGCGGGCCTGTCCACCGGAACCACCGCTGCCGCCGATGCCACCGTGACCGCCGTCACCGCCTCCACCGCCGTCGACGCCGTCGGGGTTCAGCGCACTGCCCGCGGCGCCGGTATTGCCGGCACCTCCGTTTCCTCCGGTGCCCCCGGCACCACCGCGACCCCCGGCACCGCCGTCACCGGCGATCGTGCCGCCGAGGCCGCCGTCGCCACCGCGGCCGCCGGCAGCGCCGTCGGAACCGCTGCCGGCACCATCGGCCGCGGAGATGCCGTCGCTGCCGGATCCGCCGGCGCCGCCGGCACCGCCGTCGCCGTAGGCCCCACCGTCACCGCCGTCGCCGCCCTGGACGCCGGCGATCGTCGAGTTCCAGCCGTGACCGCCGCTGCCGCCGTGACCGCCGCCGGTGACACCACCGCCGGTGCCGGCGCTGCCGTCGATTCCGCCCGATCCGGAGCCGGCCCGGCCACCTTCGCCGCCGGCGCCCCCGGTGCCGGACTCGCCGCCGTCACCACCGTCGCCGCCCCGACCGTTGTTGACGCCGTAGCCGCCGGCAGCGCCGTTGCCGCCGTTTCCGCCGGCCCCACCGGACCCGCCGGAACCCCCGGCGCCGCCGTTGCCGGCCCTTCCCAGTTCCTGGAAGAACAGCAGGTATCGACCGGTGCCGGCGTCACCGCCCGCGCCACCGTTACCACCCTTGGCTCCGTCGCCCCCGTCCCCGCCGTCGCCGCCGTCGGCCCCGGGACCCGCACCATCTGATCCCGCGACGCCGGAAGCGCCGGACTGCCCGTCACCGCCCCGACCGCCCACTCCGCCGGCTCCGGCACCGCCGAACAGCAGGCTGCCGTCGCCACCGTTCCCGCCGTGGCCGCCGTCGGCCCCCACGCCACCGACCCCGCCGGCACCACCAGCACCGCCGTCACCCACCAGCAGCGCGCCACGACCACCGCCACCGCCGGTACCACCGCCGTTGCCACCGAACCCACCAGCACCGCCGGAACCGCCACTGGCCCACGGACTGAGGACACCGGCATGACCACCCGCCCCGCCGGCCCCGCCCATCCCCGCACCGGTGCCGCCGCTACCGCCGGTTCCGCCCGCGCTGAACACCGCCAGTGCACCGGCATCGCCGCCCGCACCGCCGGAACCACCGGCACTGAGCGGAGATGTCGAGGCGCCGCCCGCACCCCCGGCACCGCCGAACCCGTAGATCAACCCGCCCCGACCGCCGTTGCCGCCGGCTCCGCCGATCAACCCGGCAACACCAGCGCCTCCGGAGCCGCCATTGCCGAACAATCCGGCCGAGCCGCCGTCACCGCCGTTGAACCCAGCTCCGCCGGAGCCGAGCAGCAGACCACCGTTACCCCCCGTGCAGGAGTCGCCGCCGGTGCAGGTGGCGGCATTCCAGGAGTAGCCGTTACCGATCAGCAGTCCGGCGTCGGGATGCTCGGCGGTGCCGTCACCGATGAAAATGCCGATGAAGTCCGCGATCGGGTTCGAACCGACGGCTGTCGGCATGGCCAGCCCGGTGGGAGTCGTTGCCGCAGGCCCGATGGACGCGGCCGCCGGTGCCGGTCGAACGGTGCCGCCGAAATCGCGCCGGGTGAACGCCGCAACGGTCCAGACCATCGGCGCGGCCGCCGGTTGGCCGCCGCTGTCACCGCCCAGCCAGGACAGAACCCCGGCACCCGCCCTGATAGATCCAGCGGGCGACGCGGTGAGGGCAGGAACGGTCTGGGCCGTTGCCGGGACGACGACCTCTGGTCCGGTATCGGCAGGGCCGGAAGCCGGTCTCGATACCCCATCGGCGCCCAGGCCGGACGGGTCCGTCGCAACCCCCGCCGGAACGTCGCCACCACCCGGATCCGTTGCCACGACAGCCACCGACTGTCGGCGCTGCGCCGGGTTCCCGGACGGCGACGCATCGGCCGCCTCACCTGGAAGCCCCACTGTCGCAGAGCGTCTCCCGGGCGGGTCGGCATCGATGTCACCGGAGCGGCGGACGGATTGATCTGCATCCGCGAGAGTTCCCAAAACAGCTGTGCGACCGCCCTTTTCCGCTGGACGGCCACCGGACGACGGGGCGGTCCCGGCACGCCGTCCGGTGGAACGCGACGTCTCCGGTGCCGAGCCGTCGGCTGCTGAGGGGCTGTCCGACGACGTTCTCGACGAACCGCCCGAGCCGGTCGTGTCGGCGATCGCGATGGCGGGCATCGTCACCACCGCGGCGCCGATCCCCAGGGCGACCGCGAGAGCACCGACCCGGCCGATCGTCCGGTCGAGACCGGAGGCCATGGGACCAGCGGGGCTTACAATTTGCTGGGGTGTTCCTGGATCAGAACCGGTGGCGGACTGGGCGTGGCGCGCACTGCACATGGCCAACCCCTCGATCTAGGCGGTGGCCGCGAAAACGTACATTCAGTCGAGTCTTCCATAGCAGGGACCGCAGCGCAGCGCAGATGACCGAGTGCCGCCGGTATCTTTGCTGGATGCGGACGTCGTGTGCGGTGGCGGTGCTGGTGGTGGCGGGTTCAGTCGCGGCGGGGTGCGGCGAGGCCGCTGCGGCGGAGCCGCTGACCGGCACCTCCTGGCAACTGGTGAGCATCGAGTCGATGGCCCCGGAGGAGCAGCCCAGCACCACCATCGACGACCCGGAAAAGTTCACCGTGGAGTTCGGCGACGACGGCCGGGCGACATTCACCGTCGACTGCAACCGCGGCAGCGCCACCTGGCAGGCCGAACCCGCCGCCACCGACCCCGCCGCCGACGAATCCGGCGGCCTGACATTCGGCCCCCTGGCGCTGACCCGGATGTTCTGCCCGCAGCCTTCGGCGGACACCCAGGTCGCGGCCGCCCTGGGACGAGTCCGCAGCTACCTGCTCTCCGACGGCCAACTGCACCTCTCGATGGAGGCTGACAGCGGCATCATGCATTGGAAGCCCGCCGGATAGCGCTCAGAAAGCCGGCCACGGGAGCGGGTTGCGGCCGCCCGGCACCGGCATCGTCGGGGCGGCGAGCAGATCGCGCACACGCTGCCGCAGCGCGGACACCTCAGCGGCGGTGATGTGATCGCGCAGTCGCGTGGCCAGCGGCCCGCCGAGTTGACCGTCGAGCTCGCGCAGGTCGGTCAGCGTCTGCTCGTCGATGCGGGTGCCGGCCCACCCCCACAACACGGTCCGAAGCTTGTCGTGGACGTGCAGGCAGACGCCGTGATCGACGCCGTAGACCCCGCCGTCGACCCCGGCGAGGATGTGCCCGCCCTTGCGGTCGGCGTTGTTGACGATGACGTCGAACACCGCGATCCGCCGCAACTGCGGATGGTCGGCGTGCACCAACACCACTTCGCCGCCCGAGTAGTCATAGGCGGTCAATATCGAAAAGTATTCCGCGGGAACAGAATCCGGCTGGCACAGGCCGACCAGACCCGGATCGGAGGGCTCATCCGGCTGCTCCACCCAGAGCTGGACCATGCCGGGCCCGGCAGGCCCGGAGCGGATGATGGTGTGCGGCACGACATCCCACCCCAAGGCCGCCGAGATGAGATGTGACGCCACCTCCCGGCCGGCGAGTGTGCCGTCCGGGAAGTCCCACAGCGGCTGTTCGCCGGCGATCGGCTTGTATACGCACTGAACGGATTCCCCGTCGGGATCCCCATCCGGCACGGCCTGGCACAGGAAGGTGGCATTGCTGGCCGAGCGGATTCGACCGACCAGCCTCAGGTCACCGTGGCGCAGCGTCTCAAGCCGCGGGTCGGCATCGGTCACGAGCCGCCGTCGTCAGAGTCGGGGCCGGAGTCGTCGTCCACCGAACCGCTGAGCCCGCCGCGGCGGTAGCCGTTGGTGCGCACGCACAAATGGCCCCCGGCGTCCAGCGGTTCGTCGCACAGCGGGCACGGTGGCCGGCCGGCCGACACCACACTGCGGGACCGCAGCGCGAACTGACGGGCCGATTCCGGGGTGAGGAACACCCGAACCGCGTCCGGCCCGTCCTCGGCGTCGTCGAGGATCACCGAGGTGTCGACAGCCTCCTCGGTGACCGCCAGCAGTTCCACCACGACGCTCTGCGCCTCGGCATCCCAGCCCAGGCCCATGGTGCCGACCCGGAACTCGGCGTCGACGGGCATCACCAGCGGCCCGGAGTCGGCGACCGCGGTCTCCGTTGGCAGCGGCGTGCCGAAGCGCCGATTCACCTCGACCAGCAGCGCACCGACCCGCTCGGCCAGCATCGCCACCTGCTGCTTCTCGCAGAGCACCGACACCACCCGCTTGTCCTGGACGGCCTGCAGGTAGAAGGTCCGGTTGCCGGGCTGGCCGACGGTCCCGGCGATGAACCGGTCCGGCGTGCGGAAGATGTGGATTGCGCGGGGCATGGTCTGTCCCAAAATACCGGCAGTCGGCGGTCAGTCCGTCGACCCGCCGACCGTCGCCTCCCCTGCGGGCTCTCCGCCTCCGCCATCCACAACCGGCGCGACGGACAGCGCGGTCGCCAGTTGCGGCCCGGTGTGGTTGACGTGGACCACGAACGGACGCAGCGGGGTGTACCGGATCACACTCATCGACGCGGGATCGGCGGTGATCCGCTGGAAGCTGTCGAGGTGGGCGCCCAGTGCGTCGGCGACCACTGCCTTGATGACATCGCCGTGGGTGCAGGCAACCCACAGCGTGTCGCCGCCGAATTCCGCCGCCAACCGGCGGTCGTGTTCGCGCACGGCGGCGACCGCACGCGCCTGCACCTGCGCAAGCCCCTCCCCACCGGGGAACACCGCCGCACTCGGCTGCTGCTGGACCACTGTCCAGAGCGGCTCCTCGACCAGTTCACCCAGCTTGCGGCCGGTCCACTGGCCGTAGTCGACTTCGGCGAGGCGCTCGTCGACCAGCGGCTGCAATCCGAGAGCATCGGCCAGCGGCTCCAAGGTGAGCCGGCAACGCAGCAGCGGCGAACGGATCAGCGCCCGGATCGGCAGTCCGTCGAGGCGGCCCACCAGGTCGGCGGCCTGGCGGGTGCCCTTCTCGTCGAGTTCGACGCCCTCGGTGCGGCCGGCCAGGGTGTGCGCGGTGTTGGCCACCGACCGGCCGTGGCGCAGCAGGATGACGGTCATACCCGCTCCCGACGATGCAGAGCGAAGCGATGAGGAGGAGGGGCGGAAATTGTCATGCAGCCAGAGCCCCCGTTGCCAGCAGCGCCATCAGGGTCAGCGAGAGCACCACCCGATAGCCGACGAACCAGTACATGGCATGGTTGGCCAGGAAGCGCAGCAGCCAGGAGATGGCCGCATAACCGACCACGAAGGTGATCAGCACGCTCACCAGCAACTGCAGGCCGGTGGCGCTCATCCCCGTCCCAGTCGGCTCGAAGGCGTCGGGCAGGGAGAACAGGCCCGAGGCGAACACCGCCGGGATGGCGAGCAGGAATCCGAACCTCGCCGCCAGCGGACGGTCCAGGCCGAGGAACAGCCCCGCGCTGATCGTGGCGCCCGAGCGCGACACCCCCGGCACCAGCGCCAGGCACTGGGCCAACCCGACCAGCAGACCGTCCCGCCAGGTCAGTTGGCCCACGTGACGATTCTGCCGCCCGAAGTACTCGGCGGCGGCGATCACCACGGAGAAGACCAGCATGGCGGTCGCGATCACCCACAGGTTCCGGACTTCGGTGCGGATGGCGTCCTTGAACAGGAAGCCCACCACCCCGATCGGGATGCTGCCGATGATGACGTACCAGCCGAGCCGATAGTCGACGTCGTCGCGGTGGGTCCTGTCGAAGACCCCGCGGAACCAGGCCCGCAGAATCCGGACGATGTCCCGGGCGAAGTAGACCAGGACGGCGGCCTCCGTCCCGAGTTGGGAGACGGCGGTGAATGATGCGCCGGCGTCGCCGGAGAAGAACAGCCGCGAGACGATCGCGAGGTGGCCCGACGAGGAGATCGGCAAGAACTCGGTGAGGCCCTGAACGACTGACAGCACGACCACCTGCAGCCAGGACATCGACGACGCATCCACGGCGCTGACCGTACATCGACCCAATCGCGGGCCGACCCTCAGCGTGCAGTGCGCCCCGACGGACCGAGTGCCGTGATCATGCCGCGCACCGCCGCGGCGAGGCTGCGGCGGCTGCCGGCATCCACGTCGGCCAGTGGCCGGCGGAGGGTGGCGATGACGTCTTCGGGCAGCGGCACCGGACCGATCCGGCGCGGCCGGTAGACCTCGACCACGAGTTCGGACCGGTGGACGTGGAAGGAGAAGCGGCGGCCATCGCCGAGATGACCGAACCCGCTCGCGAACAAACCGGTGCCGATGTCCTCGACGACGAATTCACCACAATCGGGGGCACCAGGCTCATCGAAGGCGACCAGCGTCATGTCGGATACCATAAACCTGGTTACGCCGTCGCGTGGTGAGGTTTGGCGAAGAGCCTAGAATCCGTGCTGATGGCCGCCCCGACGCCCCCCGCGACGCCCACCCGCCCGAGACGCCTTGCTGCTCTGACGGCGATCGCGGCAACCCTGGTGACGGGGTGCTCCTCGAAAATCCTCGACCCCACCCCGCCCACCATCCCGTCGGCGACCGCGGCGGTCTCCCCGCCGACGTCGGTCCCCCCGGCCGGCCGGGTGATCCCCCTGCCGGGCCGGCCCGGTGCCGTCCTGCACGACGCCAAGACGTCCCTGCTGGCGGTGCTGACCCCGGGACCGGAATCGACCCTGACGGTCCTGGCTCCCGGCCGCCCGCCCCGGGTCGTGCCGTTACCCACTGCCGCGACCGCGATCACCGGGGACGGCACCGGGACGGTGTGGGCGGCGACCCGCGGCGGCATCATCACGGTGGACCTGGCCTCGGCGGCCGCGACTCCGATCGCCGTGGCGGGCGAGGCCGACACCGAATTCACCGCGATCGCCCGGCGCGCCGACGGCCGCCTGGTCCTGGGCAGTGCGACGGGCGCGTTCTACCTGTTGGACACCGACTTCACGGTCAGGCACCGGAAAGCCTCCTTCGCCCGCGTCGACGCCATCGTCACCCTCGGCGAGGTCTCTGTGGTCCTGGACCGCGGGCAGACCTCGGTGACGGCTCTCGATGCCGATGGAGAGACCATGCAGGCCCTGCGCGCCGGTATGGGGGCCACCTCGATCGCCGCCGATGCGGCGGACCGGGTGCTGGTGACCGACACCCGCGGCGGGCAGCTGCTGGTGTTCACGGTGGATCCGCTCATCGAACGTCAGGCGTACCCGGTTCCGGAGTCCCCGTACGGGGTGACGGGCTCACGAACGCTGGTCTGGGTCTCGCAGACCGCGTCGAACACCGTGGTTGGCTACGATCTGTCCACTGGGATCCCCGTGGAGAAGGTGCGTTACCCCACCGTGCAGCAACCGGACTCGCTGGCCTACGACGAGACGTCGGGCACCCTGTACGTGATGTCCGGCGCCGGGGCCGGGGTGCAGGCGATTCCCCGGGCCGACGGCCGCCGATGAGCGCCGCACGGGGGCGGATGCCGGCCGCGTGGCAGGCCGACCTGTCTGAGGAGTATGAGTGGATCCCGTTGCGGCTGCCCCCTGAGGTGACCCGGGTCACCGCCTCCACCCGGTTGGCGATCGAAGCCGAGTACCGCGGCTGGGAGCTGACCAGGGTCCGCCTCTACACCGACGGCAGCAGGAGGGTTCTGTTGCGGCGCAAGAAGATCCGCGCGGATGGGCTGCGCCTGACCGATCAGCCGGGCGCATGATCTACAACGGGGTGCGACGCGCCCTGTTCCTGGCTCCCCCGGAGCGGATCCACACCCTGGTGTTCGCCGGGCTGCGGGGCGCCACCGCACCGGGGCCGGCCCGTCGCGCGCTGCGCCGGGCACTGGCCCCCCGCGACCCGGTGCTGGCCAGCAGGGTGTTCGGGACGCACTTCCCCGGGCCGCTGGGCCTGGCGGCGGGGTTCGACAAAGACGGCCTGGGCCTGGCCACCTGGGGCGCACTGGGATTCGGCTACGCCGAGGTGGGAACCGTCACCGCGCTTCCGCAGCCCGGCAACCCCGAGCCGCGGCTGTTCCGGTTGCCCGAGGACCGGGCGCTGCTCAACCGGATGGGTTTCAACAACCACGGCGTGGGCCAACTGGCGCTGCGACTGGCCCGCCACCAACCGGATGTCCCGGTGGGCGTGAACATCGGGAAGTCCAAGGTCACCCCGCCGGAGCGGGCCGCCGAGGACTACGCGGCCAGCGCCCGACTGCTCGGCCCACTGGCGTCCTACCTGGTGGTCAACGTCAGCTCGCCGAACACCCCCGGGTTGCGGGATCTGCAGGCCACCGAGTCACTGCGCCCGATCCTGACCGCGGTCCTCGCCGAGACCGCGACACCCGTGCTGGTGAAGATCGCCCCGGACCTGGCCGACGCCGATGTCGACGCCGTCGCCGATCTCGCCGTCGAGCTGGGTCTGGCCGGCATCGTGGCCACCAACACCACGATCTCCCGGGCCGGGTTGCGAACGCCGGGTGTCGACGCGCTCGGCGCCGGCGGGATCTCCGGGCCGCCGGTGGCGCAGCGGGCGCTCGACGTGCTGCGCCGGCTGTACGCCCGGGTCGGGGACCGACTCGTGCTGATCGGCGTCGGGGGGATCGAGACGGCCGAGGACGCCTGGCAGCGGATCATCGCCGGGGCGTCGCTGCTGCAGGGTTACACCGGCTTCGTCTACGGCGGCGGCCTGTGGGCCAAGCAGATTCACGACGGCATCGCCGCCAGGCTGCACGCCGGCGGCTACCCCAGCCTCACGGCGGCGGTCGGCTCGGAACACCGGTGACGGGCGCCAGGTGAGTCGCCGGCCCCGGATCGTCGTGATCGGCGCGGGTGTGGCCGGTATCACCACCGCGTATGTGCTTCGCCGGTCGGGGTTCGACGACGTCACCGTGTTCGAGAAGGGATCGGACGTCGGTGGGGTCTGGCACTGGAACCGCTACCCGGGTCTGGCCTGCGACGTGCCCTCGCAGCTGTACCAGTTCGGCTTCGCCCCGAAACCCGACTGGACCCACATCTGGGCCAGCGGTGCTGACATCCAGCAGTACCACCGCGATGTCGTCGAACGGCTCGGGCTGAGACCCCTGATCAGGCTCAACACCGAAGTCACCGGGGCCCGGTGGGACGACGGCCGGCGGGAGTGGCGGCTGAGCACCGCGGACGGCGGCGGGCACACGGCCGACTTCGTGATCTGCGCGACCGGGGTGTTGCACCACCCGTTCGTCCCGGACATCCCGGGCCTCGGGGACTTCACCGGCACCGTCGTCCACACCGCCCGGTGGGACGACGGCCTCGACACCGGCGGCAAGCGGATCGCGGTCATCGGCACCGGGTCGACGGGCGTGCAAGTCGTCTCGGCCCTGCAGCCGACGGCGGAGGTGGTCCACCACTACGTGCGCAGCCCACAGTGGATCCTATGGGCGCCGATGTCGTTGCGGCAGCTTCCCGGACTGGCTGCTGTCCTGAAACACTTTCCGGCGCTGCATGATGCGATGTACCGCCTGCTGCTGCGCGGATCGGGGATCCTCGCCGACATCACCACGCGGCCGTCGTGGCGGCGCCGGGCGGTACAGGCCTACGCCCGGCTGTCACTGCGACTGCAGGTGCGCGACCCGGCGTTGCGCGCGCGTCTCACCCCCGACTACCAGCCGCTGTGCAAACGACAGGTGGTGTCGGGCAGCTACTACCGGGCGATTCAGGCCGGTAACGCCGAACTGGTCAGCGAGGCCATCGCCGAGGTGACGCCCACCGGCATCCGCACCACGGACGGCACGCACCGCGACGCCGATGTCATCGTGCTCGCCACCGGCTTTCACGCCCACCATTACATGCGGCCGATGCGACTCGTCGGACGTGACGGGATCACCCTCGACGACGCCTGGGCCGACGGGCCCCGCGCCTACCGGATGACCGCGATCCCCGGGTTCCCCAACCTCTTCACCGTGCTGGGACCCAACTCTCCGACCGGGTCGATCTCGCTGCAGTTCTCCGCCGAACTGACCGCACGCTATATCACCCAGTGGCTCAACCGGTTCCGGGACGGCACACTGCGCACCGTCGAGGTCACCGACGAGGCGACCACCCGATTCAACGACGACGTCCGGACGGCGATGACGCCCACGGTGTGGAACACCGGATGCAATTCCTGGTACCGCACCGACGGCGGCACCGTCGACCTGTGGCCCTATGACCGCGCCACTATGGTCGCGATGCTCGGCACCCCCGTGGAGGGCGACTTCCACGTCGGCTGAGCGGGCCTACCGTTGCTCGTAGGTGCCGTGGATGACCGCGCGGGCGATGGCGTGCATGAACACGTTGAAGCCCAGGTAGGCCGGGCTGGCGTCCGCGTCGAGGTCGAGCGCGGGGACGTCGAGGGCGTGCACCGCCACGAAGTAGCGGTGGGGGCCGTGCCCGGCCGGCGGGGCCGCCCCGACGTACCGACGCAGCCCCGCGTCATTGCGCAGGGTGAGGGCATCGCCGGGCAGCGGCGAACCGTCGCCCGCCCCGGCCGGGAGGTCGGTGACGGTGTCCGGCAGGTTGGCCACCGCCCAGTGCCAGAAACCCGACGCGGTGGGCGCGTCCGGGTCGAACACCGTCACCGCGAAGCTGCGGGTCTGCTCCGGGAAGCCCGACCAGCTGAGCTGCGGGGAGATGTCCCGGCCACCCGCTCCCATGAGTCCGCTGACCTGATCCGTCGTCAACGGCTGACCGTCGGTGATATCGGCGCTGGTCAGGGTGAACCCGGGCAGCTCGGGGAGGAGGTCGTAGGGGTTGTAGGCGGGGTTGGATGCGGGGTTGTCAGAGCTGGCCATCGGAAGTGCCTTTCGCGGATCAGCGGTGGGTCGGGGATCAGCAGTGGGTCAGGAAGTGTTCGAGCACCTGGGTGCCGAAGTGCAGCGCCTC
>JAKOYE010000038.1 GCA_029780675.1 Actinomycetes bacterium | reverse complement strand
CCCGGGCAAGGATCTTGGATCACGACAGGCAGGCTCAAGCGCGCGCGGGCGGTCCGACGAGGGGGCAGGTCGCCCACCGGGGGGCCAACGCGTCTCACTCGTCTTCGGAGGAAGGGACAGGGGCCCAGTCGTTACCGGAGCGGATGCCCTTGTCCTCTGCTGCCGCAGCGTAGGAACTTGCGCCGACACATTCCCCGCTTGGGCATGAACCAGTGCGGACAGTGCGGACGCGGCGGACACGGGGAAAAAGCCGCGGATATACAAGAACCACGCCGGGGTCTATCCAGAGGCCTGGGCTAAAAGAAACTCGCCCTTCGGCCGCTGGCGACGGGTCGAGGCTGGTCGTGCGGGTGTCCAGGTGGTGTCTTGACCGCCCCAGATGCGGCCGGTGAGGGCGTAGGCGACCGCGGTGTCGAGGCAGGGTTTCATCGCTGGACATGTGCGGCAGGCGGCGATTGCGTGGTCGCGGTCGGCGCGTCGGGTCGAGGTCCAGTGGTGTTGGGCGTCGGGGTGGCGGCAGGGCGGGGTTTGTCCTTGGCTGGCTAGGTCGGCTAACACGTCGTCTAGGACCGTCACTCGTCGACGCTCCGGACGTCGGTTATCGAAGGGCCGTCGAAGGTCGAAGGGATGTCAGGCAGCATGTCGCCCACGCCGATGAAGTAGTCGGGGGTGTAGTGGGTGAGTTCGACGAGGCGTCGGCAGATGGCGTCCAGTAGGTAGCCCCGGAGCACGGCCGCTTGGGTGCCAGCGAGGACGTGCAAGGTGTCGGGGTGGCGGAGCCAGGCCCGGACTTCGTGGAGGCCTTCGGCGTTCAGGTAGGGCAGCAGGGCGCGGGTTTGCTCGAGTGCTGAGCACACCATGAGCCGGTGCTCGAAGGGGGTGATGGGAGGTGCTTCGGTCAAGGCGGTGTGGGTCATTTAGGTGGGTCTCCTGTCAGCGTGGTGGCGTGTAGGGGTGGGTGTGGCGGTGCTCTGGCGCGACCATCGCTTGGGCGTGGGCGCAGGCGTCTGCCCCGGGCAGGTTGCAGATGATGCAGCGGGCGGGCGCGGGAGCGTCCGGACGCCGCGGGCGATAGCGGGGCCAGCCGATCGCGGCCGGCGTCTGGGCGGCCGGGTCACGGGCGGCCTGGCAGGCCTGGGACACGAGCTCGTCAAGGGGCCTGTCTGGCTCGTCGTGGGCCATCAGGCGTAGTTGCGAGTGGAGGCCCTGGGGGTGCCACGGACGGCCCGCTCGTTCCGCTTCGTGCTCGACGATCACGATCACGGCTCGCAGTTCTCTGTCGGTGATCACGCTGTCCGCCTAGCACGTGCTGCGTGGGCGTCGCGGGCGGCTGCTAGCGACGCCTTTAGAGCGGCGCGCTGTTGGGCTGTCGGGCCTGTCCTAGGTACATCAATCGACGTCGGCGGGATGAGCGGGTCCTCCTCGCTTTGATGATTGGTTTGATCTGTTCTGATGGGGTGGTGCTGTTGACCACTGGTGGAGTGGTGCTGTTGACCACTGGTGCCCGTGGTGCTGTTGACCCGTGGTGCTGTTGACCACTGGTCAGTGGGAATGTCAACCTGACTTGGCCCCACCGTGACGGCTTGAGTTGGCCCCACTTGTGACGGCGCGGGTGTGGGCGAGTCGGTAGCTGGTAGTGCCGGTTTCGATGATGGTGCCGTCGTAGGTGAGGCGGTCGACGATGGCGGCGCAGAGGCGCGGGTCGGTGAAGGTCTTGGTCCAGCCGCTGAAGGGTTCGTTGGAGGCGATGGCGATGGCGGTCTTCTCTTCGCGTTCGGTGAGGACCTGGAACAGCAGTTCGGCTCCGCGCCGGTCGAGTTGCAGGTAGCCGAGTTCGTCGAGGCAGAGCAGGTCGACCCGGCCGTAGCGGGCGATGACTTTTGTGAGGGCGCGGTCGTTGTCGGCTTCGGCGAGCTCGTTGACGAGCCGGGAGGCGAGGACGTAGCGGACCCGGTAGCCGTGCTCGGCGGCGGCGGTCCCGATCCCGATCAGTAGGTGGGTCTTCCCGGTGCCGGAGTCCCCGATGAGGCACAGCGGTCGGCCTTTGGCGATCCAGTCGCCGCCTGCGAGGGTGTTGATGACGGCTGGGTTCAGGTTCGGGTTCGCGGTGTAGTCGAGGTCGTCGAGCCGTTTGGGGCGGGGGAAGCCGGCTTCGTGGACGCGGCGGGTCCGGCGGCGTTCGTCCCGGTCGTCGCACTCGGCGAGCAGCAGCTCGGCCAAGAACGCCTGGTAGGTGTGCTGCTCCCGGGCTGCGGTAGCGGCGGCTTGGGCGGCTCGTTCGCGGATGGTGGGCAGTCGGAGGGTTCGGCAGGCGGTGTCGATCGCGACGTCGACGGCTTGGGTGCTCATGCTGGTCATCGGGTTCCTTGGGTGAGTAGCTGGTCGTAGACGGTCACGTCGGGGACTCCTCGGGTGTCGGCGGGGTAGGCGATCCGGCCGTCGGCGGCGACGAGGCCGAGCGGGGGGCGGACAGCCTTGGTTTCGCCGGCGCGGCGGACCTCCATGGCGACGGCTTCGGGGGCCAGCGCCCCGACGTTCAGGGCGGCTTCGAGGCCGGCCAGGACTTGGGTGTGGGGGTAGGTGCGGTGCAACAGCAGGGCCTCGACCAGGGCTTGGGTGCCCGCCTTATCGCCATACTTGGTCTTGGCTGCTGTCCAGTACCGCTCATGGGTTGCGGTGAACACGCCGGCCTTGCGTGCCTGGACCAGGGCGGTCGCGCCGGGCAGCGCCCCTGGCTTGTAGGCCAGCACTTCCAGGTAGTGGTCCAGCACCAGGGTGACGCTGCCGCGGATCGTGGAGCGTTCGTGCGTGGCGACCAGCCGGGGCCCGTCGTAGACGAGCACCTGGGTGGCGCGCAGCAGCACCCGCAGCTGCCGGCCGACGAACCGGACTGGCACCGAGTACTGACACTGCCGCACCGTGACCCTGGCGTGGCGGTCCACCCTGGGCCGCAGACTGAGCCCGGTTTCGAAGGGCTCACTCGGCAAGGCCCGCAACAGGGGCTGCTCCACCGCGAAGTCGTCCCCGACCGTGGCGGTCCGTTGCCCGACGCGGCGGTGGTCGTCCTTGGCGTCACACCGGGCGAAGTAGCCGTTCAGTTCGGCGAGGGTGTCGACCTTGGGCATCGGGACGGTGTGAGTGCGGCGGAACCGGCCACCTTCGCCTTCGACGCCGCCCTTTTCGTGGGCGCCTTCCACGCCGGGACGGCAGTAGAACACGTCGAAGCCGTAGTGGGACCGGAACGTTACCCACCTGTCCGACTCGACCCGCGTCCTGCCCATCAACACCCTGGACACGGCAGCCTTCAGGTTGTCGTAACGGATATGGACCGCGGGCAGGCCGCCGAGTTGCTCGAAGGCGTACCGATGACCATCGAGGAACGCCTCCTGCGAGGCGGTCGCATACGCCCGGTGGATCGCCTTGCCGGAGTAGGACAGCCGCAGCGTGAACAAGAACACCTTGGTCTTCACCCCGGCCAACCAGACCCACAGATCGGCGAAATCGACCTCTGCTTCCGCGCCAGCGGCGTGGGTCTGCGGCACGAACACCTCAGCGAGTTGCTTGCCTGCCTCGGCGGCGATCCGCCCTCGGGCGTCGCGGACATAATCCCGCACGGTCGGGTAGGCGACTGTCACCTGGTGCTCGGCGATCAACCGTTCCCGGATCCGGCGCGCGGTATGGCGTTGCTTGCGCGGCGCGTCGAGGTCTTGTCGCAGCATCGCGTCGATGAACGGCTTCACCGGCCCCAACACCGGCGCCGCGCGTTCCGGCACTTTCCGGGGCGGTGGCTCGGCTGAGGCCAGCGCTTGACGCACCGTGCGGCGGTGCACCCCGTGCCGTACCGCCAGCTCGCGGATCGACACGTCGGGATCGGCCCGACGGTCCCTACGGATCGCTTCGAACACCCTGACACGACTCCCACCAGACACGCCGGCACCACCCCTTCGACGACAACGTCGACCAGCGTGGGGGTGGGGCCAGATCAGACCGTCACAACCGCCCCGGAGTGTCGTACCCGGGTCCAGAACAGACCGTCACGGTGGGGCCAGATCAGAGTGTCATTTCCAGCAGTACACGTTCAACTACGTCGCCGGCTGGGCGCACGACACTGCCACCCCGGACGGTCCGAGCGTCGAGGACCTCGTGAAGGCCACTGGGCAGCGGGTGATCGGCGCCAGTGATCGGATCCTGCAAGCCACGAAACCAACCCGCAATGTCGTTGACCAGGCGCTGGGGGCGTTGGCTGAACGGGTATCGCACACACGGGG
>JAKOYE010000036.1 GCA_029780675.1 Actinomycetes bacterium | reverse complement strand
GCGACGGCGTGCTGCCAAGACCCTGGACGTCCTGAGCCGGTCATGCCCGATCTCGGCGTGAACAACCAAACCCGCCGCGAGATGACCACCCAGCGCGGTCCCGGCGCTTTAGGCGACGAGGTGATGACGAGCATGACGAATCAGCAAGTCGAGAAGCTCCTGGCTGACGTGAACGGCGAAAGCGCCGCGATCGCCGATCTGACCGGCTGCCTGGATCGCATCAAAGCCGCCCAAGCCGCCAAAGAGATGCTGGCCACCCTGCCCGCGGCTCAGGTCCGCGCTGCGCTGGAGGCGCGCCGCACCGCTGGGATCGAGCTCGACCGGAGGCCACGGTGAACGCGCAGACGAGCACCGCCCCCCGGTCCGCGGTCAGCGTTGCCGAACTGCGTCGAGCCTGGCAAGCCGTCCAAGAAGGCCAGTTCCGGCCCCGCCGAGCCCCCGTCCCGCGAGCCGCACACCTCACTTCGTGGGCACCCACCGGACCTACCCTCGCCGTCGTCGGCGCCACCGGATCGTGCGGGGCATCAACCACCGCGCTGGCCGTGGCCACCGCAGCCGGCGAATCCTCACGCCTGATCGAATGCGCCACGCTGACAGCTTCAGGGTTGTCCGCGGCGGCAACCGCCGAGCTAGGAGCGCACCCCAGCGGCTGGCTCCAGGGCCGCCGCGAGCACGTGTTGATCGAACGCTGCAACCAGGACCTGGTGGGTCCCGGTGAGGTGCCCCTGCCAACCGACTCTGACCTTCTGACCGTTGTGGACATCGGCTGGGAGTTGGGGCAGGTCCTGAGCGGCACCAGCTGGCTGAGCGAACACCTCCTGGCCGCCCATACGGTGATCGTCCTGACCGTCGCGACCGTGCCAGGCCTGCGGCGCCTGGAGGCGGCCGCAGCGCTGCTGCCCCAGGCCCGCATCGTGGCCGGCGTCCTGGGCCCGAGGCGCCGCCGCTGGCCGCGTGAAGTCAGCGGCGCCCTGGGCCATCTGAGCACCGCGATCGACGCACGCGGTGACCTGCTGGAGGTGCCCCACGAGGCCGGCCTGGCCGTGCGAGGCATGGACTCCACCCCATTACCTGCGCCCCTGATCAGCTGCGCAGCACGCCTGCTGAACCACGCAGAGCTCACACCACCCATGAAGGGAAGTAATCGATGAACCTCCTCACCGCTGCGCTGCCTGCCGCCGTCTGCCCGGTGGCCCCTCCCGGGGCTCAGGCCTACGCCGACCAGCTGACCGGGTACGTCCTGTGGGGCACGCTGGCCCTGTTCATCGTCGGTGTCGCCGTCGGCATCGGCGCGATCGTGGCGGGGCGGATCTTCTCGATGCCGCACGCCTCGAAAGCAGGCGTGGTCTCCATCGTGGTGATCTTCATGGCCGGGATCGGATACATGGTCCTGCCGGGCGTGGTCAAGGCCATGACGGGCACGGGCTGCGTCTGATGGCCAGATTCGACGCCACCGCTATACCTGCTCAGGGCGCCTGGGATCGCCGCCGCCTGCTGGCCACCCTGGCCGCGGTGGCCGCCGCGGCGTTGGCTGCCCTGCTCGGGCTGGGCTACGCGGTGTACGTCGCCGTCGGCACCGCGGCCCACCCCGCTACCGGCTCCCCCCCGGCATCGCTGGACGTCCCCCACCCGGCTGGACGTGATCAGATCGCGGCCGCGGCGATGTACACCGCCGGTCCCCAGGACGCCCGTGGGGGCGAACAGGCCACCACCCCGGCCGAGGCCATCACCATTCCGCCGGCCATCGGCGCCGGCCCAGCCCAGGTACCCACCGGGTTCCCGCACACGCCCCAGGGTGCGGTCGGTCAGCTGGCCGCGATCGAAACCACGGTGCTGCAGTCGATGTCGATCCCTGCCGCACACCAGGTGTACGACGCCTGGGCCCTGCCCGGCGGCGTCGGGGCGCAGGAATGGGAGATGACCGCCAACGTGGTCGCCTTCCTCGGCAAGAACAGCCCGGGACAAGCTAAGGCGGTCACGACCACGGTCGTGGCG
>JAKOYE010000010.1 GCA_029780675.1 Actinomycetes bacterium | reverse complement strand
GCCAATTCCCCCAACAGGATCGTCTTCTCCAGACGATGCCAGGGCTGCCCACGCCCGGCGGAGAGCACCGACGCGGCGAGGGCGACGTCGTAGAGGGATCCCGTCTTCGGAATGGTGGCTGGAGACAAGGCGAGCGTCAGCCGCGACATCGGCCAACTGTTGCCGCTGTTGGTGATGGCCGCACGCACCCGGTCCCGGGACTCCTGCACCGCGGTGTCGGGAAGCCCGACGAGGTGCACACCCGGCAGGCCGGAGGTGATGTCGGCTTCGATCTCGACGATGTCGCCGTCAAGACCCCGCACCGCGACCGAGAAGGCCCGTCCGAGCGCCATCAGCGGACCCCGCGCAGATGGGTCACCTCGGGGGTGCGGTGACGCCCGACCCGCACCCCGACCACATCGATACGGACTTCCCGCCACCCGGTGGTCTGACCGGCCAGCCACAGGCCGGCCAGTCGCCGGATGCGGCGCAACTTGGCCGGAGTCACCGCCTCGGGGAGTCCGCCGAATCCGTCTCCGGTGCGCGTTTTCACCTCGACGAACACCACGGTGGAGGTTCCCTCGGCGGCGATCACGTCCAGTTCGCCGTACCGGCAGCGCCAGTTGCGCTGCAGGACACGCATCCCAAGCGACAACAGATGGTCGACGGCCACCTGCTCGCCCAGAGCGCCGAGTTCAGTGCGGGTCAGCCGCTCCGATGAGGTCATGGCCACAGCGTGATCGCCGAGGCCGACAACGACGAGGCGGGCGCTCGCGACAGGCCGGGGTTATCCCCACACCGTCGTTACTGCACAGGTGTCACTCGGGCAGCCTCAACTCCGGCTTTTCCACCTCTTCGATGTTGACGTCCTTGAAGGTGATCACCCGCACCTGTTTGACGAACCGGGCCGGCCGGTACATGTCCCACACCCAGGCGTCGGCCAGTCGCAGTTCGAAGTAGACCTCGCCGTCGGTGTTTCGCGGTACCAACTCGACGCTGTTGGCCAGGTAGAACCGGCGTTCGGTTTCGACCACGTAGCTGAACTGGCCGACGATGTCCTTGTACTCCCGGTACAGGGACAGCTCCATCTCGGTTTCGTACTTCTCGAGGTCCTCGGCACTCATCGACTCAGCTGTCCTTCTGTCCCGGTCGTATCAAACGACGTGCTCTCATCTTGTCCCACGGCGAACCCCGCCACCAGTTCGGTCCGGCCCGCGCGGGCCACCCGGCGAACGTTGATGAACGACTGACGGTGCTGGCTGCACGGGCCGTAGCTGGCCAGTGCCGCACCGTGGGCGGCCGTGCTGTACCCCTTGTGGTCGGCGAATCCGTATCCCGGGTGCTGGTCGTCGAGCTCCACCATCAACCGGTCACGGCTCACCTTGGCCAACACACTGGCAGCGGCGATACAGGCGGCCGCCGCGTCGCCGTTGACAACCGGCAACGACGGCACCGACAGGCCCGGCACCCGGAACCCGTCGGAGAGCACGTATCCCGGGCGCACCGGCAGGCCGGCCACCGCGCGCCGCATGCCCTCGATGTTCGCCGCGTGCACCCCCCGGCGATCCACCTCCTCCACCGAGATGAACACCACGTGGTAGGCCAGTGCGTAGCGCCGGATCAGGGGGAAGAGTTCTTCGCGGGCCTTGGCGGTGAGCTTCTTGGAGTCATCCAGGGCCGCCAGGCTTTCCATCCGATTGGGCCCGAGCACACACGCCGCCACCACCAATGGGCCGGCGCAGGCTCCACGGCCGACCTCGTCGACCCCGGCGACCGGACCCAGGCCACCTCGGTAGAGCGCCGACTCCAGGGTTCGCAACCCCGATGAGCGCCGGATGACCGTGCGCGGAGGCCACGTCATCGCGGGCACACTCACCCCTGCTGAGAGTTGACCTGGGGGTCGAAGGAGGACACCCCGCCCCAACGCGACGGCGGCCAGGCGATGAACCGTGCCTTACCGATCACATTGTCCACCGGAACGGTGCCCGCCATCGGGTCTCCGGTGCACAGGATGCCCTTCTGGGCCTCGGCCGGGGTGCTGGCGCAGCGCGCCCGGGAATCCGCCGAGTGGGTGCGGTTGTCGCCCATCATCCACAGCCGTCCCTCGGGCACCGTCACCGGGCCGAACTCGTTGCCGAGGCAGGGATAGACCTTCGGGTCGGCCATCATCGTCGTCGGGTCGAGATACGGTTCGTCGAGGGCCTTGCCGTCCACTGTCAGGCCGGTGTCGGCCCGGCACTGCACGGTCTGACCGCCGACCGCGATGATCCGCTTCACCAGGTCGTTCTGGTCGGGCGGGACGAATCCGATGAACGACAACGCGTTCTGCACCCAGCGGATCGCGGTGTTGTCGGAGCGGATGGACTTGTAGCCGATGTTCCAGTTGGGCGGACCCTTGAAGACGACGACGTCGCCCGGCCGCGGATCGACGAACCGATAGGAAATCTTGTCCACCATGATCCGATCGCCGACGCAGCCCTTGCAGCCGTGCAGGGTCGGTTCCATCGACTCCGAGGGGATCAGGTACGGACGCGCCACGAAGGTCAGCATCACGTAGTAGAGGACCACCGCGATCGCGACGAGCGTCGCACCCTCGCGAAGCGCCGACTTCTTCGACCCACCCTTTTTACGGCGGTCCCCGGTCTGCTTCCCGGCCTGCTCCTCAGGCTCTGCCGTCGATTCCGAGGGATCTGGTGTGGCGGTCACGGAACCAGCGTAAATCCCGAATCGGCCCAGCCCATGACGAAGCTCAGCGCTTCTCTTTGATCTTCGCCTTCTTGCCCCGGAGCTCGCGCAGGTAGTACAGCTTCGCCCGGCGCACCGCACCGCGGGTCAGAAGTTCGATGTGATCGATGTTCGGCGAGTGCACCGGGAAGGTGCGCTCCACGCCGACTCCGTAGCTCTCCTTGCGGACGGTGAACGTCTCCCGCACGCCACCGCCGGAGCGGCGCAGCACCACACCCTTGAAGACCTGGATGCGCTGCTTGTTGCCCTCAATGACCTTGACGTGCACGTTGACGGTGTCCCCCGGACCGAAGGCGGGGATATCGTCGCGCAGCGACGCCTGGTCGACGAAGTCCAGCGTGTTCATCCGATGACACTTCCTTGCAGTTGGCGCTGCGGTCGGATGCAGGCGCACAAGCCTGACATCGCCGAGCGATGTGGTCAGATGTCGCAGCAGGCGGAAACACCGGCCCGCGCAGGCAACGGCCTTATTGTGCCAGACCACTCGCGAGCCACGAAATCGCGGCCGCGCGAATTGTGCGTGTCGGCGCGGCACGCACGAAGATTTCGTGGCTCTCCACCGCTGCCGATAGCCTTGATCGCACCGTCATTGCACACCGCACCACCGAACCGATGCCGACCGAGGAGGAAGAGTGCGAACCCGTTCGTCGTTGCTTCTCGTCGGCGGCGTGGTCGCGCTGACGGTGGCACTCCTGGGAGCATCATCGGCCCAGCTTCGCGCCGGCTCACCGCCGCCGGCCACCCAGCAGGTGTCGCTGCTGTCGGCGAAGCCGAAGTCCCCGCCGCCCCCGGTCGGGCCGGTGGGTCTGGACCAGTTGGCCGAACGCGCCGTGCAGCGAGGGCAGGAAAGCGGTGCCGACATCAGCATCGCGATCCTGGACCGACAGACCGGTCAACTGGTCACCCGCGGCGACGGCGCCCCGTTCCCGACCGCGTCGGTGTCGAAGCTGTTCATCGCCGATGACCTGCTGATGGGACTCACGCAGGCCAGGATTCCGCTGAGCGTCGAGGACAGTCGCCGGTTGGACACCATGCTGCGTGCCTCCGACGACTTCGCCGCCGGCGAGTTCTGGGAGCGCGGCGGCGGCAACGCGGTGATCACCCGGATCACCGAACGCTACGGACTTCGGGAGACCACCCCGCCCTACGACGGCAATTGGTGGAACACCATGAGCACCACGGCCGACCTCGTGCGGTACTACGACAAGCTCATCGACGGCTCCGGCGGGCTCCCCGCGCA
>JAKOYE010000032.1 GCA_029780675.1 Actinomycetes bacterium | reverse complement strand
TGTCAAGGGCCATTGGTTTCTGCCCGGAGGCGGTCATGAAACCTGCCCAGTGACGGCCACGAGAACTGCCCGGTGGTGGCCATGGGATCTGCCCAGGGGGTTGGTGGCCACCACCACGGTCGGTGTCGTTGGGTCAGTGCAGGGGGGTCACCCCCTTGCCGTTGAGGGCTTGGGTGAGGCGGATGCTGTCGCCGCTGGTTTGGCAGACGTGGGCGTGGTGGAGGAGCCGGTCGACGGTGGCGGTGGCCAGCGTTTTGGGCATGAGTTCGTCGAACCCGGCCGGGTGCAGGTTGGAGCTGACGGCGATGGAGCGTTTCTCGTAGGCGGCGTCCACGAGCCGGTAGAGCCCTTCGGCGGCGTCGTGGGACACCGGCAGTAGCCCGATGTCGTCGACGACCACGAGGTCGGCGCGCAGGATGCGGGCGATCGCCTTCGACACGGTGTCGTCGGCTCGGTGCCGGCGGAGCAGCTGTCCGAGGTCTTCGAGGGTGAACCACGCCACCCGGAGGCCTTGTTCGACGGCGTGTTGGCCGAGGGCTTCCAGGAAGAACGTCTTCCCCGTCCCGGACGGTCCACACACGACGAGGTTCTCCCGACGGTGCACCCATTCCAGGGTGCGGAGCGCTTGTTGGGTGGGTGCGGGGATCGAGGACGCTTCGGATTGCCAGGCCTGGAACGTCTTGCCGGTGGGGAACCCGGCCTGGGTGCGCCGGGTGCGCAGCGCGGAGCGTTCCCGGCCGGAGACTTCTTCGAGCAGGAGGGTCTTGATGACTTCGGCGGGGTCCCAGCGTTGCGCTTTGGCGGTGGCGAGGATGTCGGGGGCTGCGGCTCGCATGTAGGGGAACCGCATCCGACGCAACAACGCTTCCAGGTCGGCGGGCAGGGGCGGGGCAGCCGGCACGCCGGTTGCTGGCGCGGTACGCGTCGTCACTGGGCCACCCCCTGGGTGCTGCCGCTGCCGTAGCCGGCCCAGCTGGCGGTGCCCTGGGTCAGGGAACGGTCCTCACCGGCCTGCTGGCGGGCCGGGTTGGGTCGACTGCGGTGGTGGTCGAGGATGCTGGCCAGGTCGGCTTCGGCGAACCGGCCGTGCACGGCGGCATGCCCCAATGCCCAGTCGACCTCGCTCGGGGTGAACAGTTTGGCCAGCTCGACCGCGGCAGCCATCTTGACCCGCATCTTCGTGGTCCCGACGGCCGCTGCTTCGGACAGCCACATCCCGGCCCCCTGCCCCAGGGCGAGGAACTCGGCCTCACCGGTGGTCCTCGCCCGTGGAGTCCGGTTGAGGGCGCCTTCGGGGTTGTTGGGGAAGTGCCGGTCGTCGAGCTTCGGGGTGCCCGGCGTAGCCCGCTGGTGGCGGGCGACCTCCACCGGCCCCTGGTCGCCGACGTGGGTGATCACGACCTGCTCATCGGCGCCGCGGCCGTGGACCCGGACCCACACGGTGGCGCCCATCAACGCGTGCGGCACCGAGTACTGCCCCGATTCGAACGCCACCATCGGCGTGTTCGTCGGCACCTGCCGGGTGAGGCCGAACGCGACCGTGAACGGCGACGCGGCCACCGGGTGCAGCCGGAGGCGTTCCTCGGCGAGCATGTCCACCGGTGCCCGTCGGGTCACCCGGTGCGGACGACCGTTGACCAGCTCACAGAACGCCTCACACGCCTCCTGCAGGTCAGCAAACGACGCGTACGCCTCCCGCAGGTTCACCTCGGTGGGCACCAGGTCAGCCTTCGCCAACTTCACGCTGGCTTCGGTACCGCCCTTGCTCGCCGGGTCCGCCGGCACACACGTGTGCACCGTGACGGCGTAATGCCGGGCGAACTCCACCAACTGCGGGTTGCGGACCGGGATCCCGGCGATGTGTTCGCTGGTGACGGTCTTCTCGTTGTCGGTCAACACATAGGTGGGCACGCCCCCCAGCCGGCGGAACGTGACGTCGAGGGCGGCGAACACGCTCGGCAACGTCTTGTCGCGCAGCGGCAGCACCACCCGGAAGCGTGACCACGCCACCCAGGCGACGAACAGGACCGTCTTCACCCCGTCGACCAGCGGGCCGTCGCCGTAGTCGTACTGCAACCACATCCCCGGCTCGGTGATCCACGGCCGGTGCACCCGACGGTGCCCCACCCGCCAGGCGGCCTTCGCCTGGGCGACCGCGCGGCGGGTGGTGCGCTCCGAACCGGTGTAGCCCAGCCACACCAGCTTCGCGTGGACCATGTCGGCGCGGACCTTGCCCTTCGAACGGTCGACCCACTCCTCGATCTTCGCCAGGTAGGGGTCGATCACCTGGGACCGGCGTTCCGACCCAGGGTGTGGTGTGTCGGCGGCGGCACGCGCGTCCACGTACCGCTTGACCGTGTGGTGAGAGCAGCCCGCGAGCTCGGCGGCGTCGCGGTACGACCCGGTCAGGTCGTAAGCATCCAAGATTTCCATGATTTCCTCGGCAGACTTCAAGGTGTCCCTTCCTCGAGTGGATCGGCGCATCAGCACCGCCATCGCTACTCGAGGAAGGGGCCTCGACCGCGGACGCGGTCAGGCAACAGATGGTCGTGTCGGGCAGATCCCATGGCCGCCACCGGGCAGTTCTCATGACCGCCAGCGGGCACCTACATGACCGTCACTGGGCAGTTTCTCGTGGCCGCCGACAACGGCGCGGGGGCGCGGTCCACGGACGCCACCTTGGCGGGCTCACCCCCGCGTGTGCGGGGACGGCGACACCACCGCTGGGGCGTCCACCGTGGTGGAGGGCTCACCCCCGCGTGTGCGGGGACGGCCCGAACGCGGGCGAATCGGAGATGGGTGCGACGGGCTCACCCCCGCGTGTGCGGGGACGGCTTCTGTCTCGACCGGGCCGACTTCGAGCGGCGGGGCTCACCCCCGCGTGTGCGGGGACGGCGACGCGGCGTGGGCCGGGAAGACCTTCGACCAGGGCTCACCCCCGCGTGTGCGGGGACGGCATGACCTCCGACGGGTCGACGTGGACATCATGGGGCTCACCCCCGCGTGTGCGGGGACGGCATGGCGACGGCGACCCGGGCACGGGTGCGGGCGGGCTCACCCCCGCGTGTGCGGGGACGGCAATGGCGGTGGCGATGTAGGGCCACAGGTGTCGGGCTCACCCCCGCGTGTGCGGGGACGGCTCGCCGTCGAACCCCC
>JAKOYE010000247.1 GCA_029780675.1 Actinomycetes bacterium | reverse complement strand
CACAACGGCTGTCCGCTGGGCAACCTGATCCCCGAGTGGAACGACCTGGTCTACCGGGACCGGTGGCGGGACGCGATCGAACGACTGCACGCCACGAACAACTTCCCGGAGTTCACCGGCCGGCTCTGCCCGGCACCGTGTGAGGCGTCCTGTGTGTTGGGCATCAACGCCGATCCCGTGACCATCAAGCAGGTCGAGGTCGAGATCATCGACAACGCCTGGGACGAGGGCTGGGTCCAGCCCAACCGGCCGCACCTGGTCACCGGTAAGACCGTCGCCGTCGTCGGCTCCGGTCCGGCCGGACTGGCCGCCGCCCAGCAACTCACCCGGGCGGGCCACGAGGTCACCGTGTTCGAGCGCGCCGACCGGATCGGCGGGTTGCTGCGCTACGGCATCCCGGAGTTCAAGATGGAGAAGCGCCACATCGACCGGCGTCTCGAGCAGATGGAGGCCGAGGGCACCACGTTCCGTGCCGGGGTGAACGTCGGGGTGGACATCTCCGCGGACGAACTGCGTGAGGAGTTCGACGCCGTCGTCCTGGCCGGCGGGGCGACGGACTGGCGTGACCTGCCGATCCCGGGACGGCAGTTCGACGGCATCCACCAGGCGATGGAATACCTGCCGTGGGCCAACAAGGCCACGCATGGCGACCCGGTCCTCGACGCCGACGGGCAGCCGCCGATCACGGCCAAGGACAAGCGGGTCATCATCATCGGCGGCGGCGACACCGGTGCCGACTGCCTCGGTACCGCCCTCCGCCAGGGTGCCCGCAGTGTGCACCAGTTCGAGATCATGCCCAAGCCGGGCGCTGACCGGGACCCCTCCACCCCCTGGCCGACCTACCCCCTGATGTTCCGGGTGTCCTCGGCGCACGAGGAGGGCGGCGAACGGGTGTTCTCGGTCAACACCGAACGCTTCATCGGCCGCGACGGCCGCGTCACGGGTCTTCGGGCCCACGAGGTCGTGATGACCGGCGGGAAGTTCGAGAAGGTCGAGGGCAGCGACTTCGAGTTGGCCGCCGACCTGGTGCTGTTGGCGATGGGCTTCGTCGGCCCGGAGCGCCCGGGCCTGCTCACCGATCTGGGTGTCGCGCTCACCGAGCGTGGCAACGTCGCACGCAACGCCGACTTCGAGACCTCGATGCCCGGCGTGTTCGTCGCCGGCGACATGGGCCGGGGGCAGTCGCTGATCGTGTGGGCGATTGCCGAGGGGCGCGCCGCCGCGGCGGGTGTGGACCGCTACCTTATGGGCCATTCGGCTTTGCCGGCACCCATCAGTCCCACGGCCGCTCCGCAACGCTAGTCACATCTGTAACAGCTGAGCTGCATCGGCGCGCCTTCCGTGCCGTTCGGTGTGATCGTCGTCTAATTGCTGCGATGGGCCTTCAGGGTTGCCCCGGCGGGTTGCCCCGGAGCTTTCGGTTGCCAACGATGTCGACCACAGGAGAAACCCGATGTACCTCAGCCCGATGATGAACCCGATTCCGCTGTCCCGCGCGTTCCGGATGGCCTGGTCGCTGCTGCGCCACCCGGTGCGGAGCCGCGAGTTCCCGGCCCGGCGCGAACGGCTGATCACCGCGGACGAACTCCTGCGCTACGGGTTCTAGGAGCGCGGTGCCGAAACGATCCGGAGATCGGACGGCACCCCCTATGAATTCGGTATGTGTGTCTGGCGCCCCGTCTCATTCCCGCATAGTTTCGGGAATATAAATTCAGGAATTGATCGGGGGACCGATGCACTGGATCAGCGGATACTTCGCCATGGCGATATTCGTCGCCGCAGTCGCCCTGGTCGCAGCCGGGTGGTTTCGTGACGCCCACATCGCCGCACCGGACCGGCCGGGGGTTACGGCGGCTGTGGCCGGACTGCTGTGGCCGATCGTCCTGGTCGGGGTCGTCGAACTGCTCGCTGTCGTCGGTGTGCGGAGCGGCCTGCGGTCGCGGGTACGCTACGTCCCATCCCGCCACAGCCCGGAGTCGCGGATTCTCTCCGCCAGTGCGTCGACCACCCGCGGGTCGTGGGGTAGTGGCAGGTAGACGATCGCCAGGTCCAGACCTTCGGCGCCCAGTGCAATGGCGTCCTCGATAACTCGGCGGTAGTTGCCGTCGGCGAGCCTGATATGCCCCGACAGCCGAATATCCTTCGGGTCCCGGCCGACATCGGCGCAGTGTGCGGCGAGGACATCGCGCTTGCGGGCGAACTCCGCGGGGCTGCCTCCGGGGAAGTTCCAGTGCTGGGCGTACTTGGCGGTGATCCGCAGGGTTCGCCGCTCTCCGTTGGCGCCGATGCAGATCGGCGGGTGCGGCCGTTGTGGACCCTTGGGTTCGTTTCGGGCCTGCGTGAGGCGGTAGTACCGGCCGTGGAAGTCGGTGGTCTCCTGACTGAGCAGCCCGATCAGAACCTGGCAGGCTTCCTCGAGCCTGTCCAGACGCTCCCTGATGCTGCCGAGTTCGATGCCGTAGGCGCCGGACTCCTCCTCGTTCCAGCCGGCACCGATCCCCAGTTCGAGCCGGCCGCCCGAGATGACGTCCAGGGTGGCCGCCATGTTGGCCAGCACCGCGGGATGCCGGTGGTGGATACCCGTCACCAGGGTTCCCAGCCGCAGCCTGGTGGTGGCCTGAGCCAACGCCGTCAGCGTCGTCCACCCCTCCAGACACGGGCCGGTCGGGTCGGAGAAGATCGGGTAGAAGTGGTCGAAGGTCCACCCCGATTCGAACACCTCGATCTCGTCGGCGGCCTTCCAGACCGCGAGCATGTCCGCCCATGTGGTGTTCTGCGGTGATGTCTTGAACGAGAATCGCATTGCCGCAAGCCTAATCGGCCCTACTGGGGCCGGTACACCCACGGAGTTCGGGGCAGGGCGGCCGGGTCGAAGCCGTCCAGCAGTTCGGTCAGACTCGCTGCCGGCCGGTTGAGGGAGGCTGTGATCAACGACAGGGTTCTGCTCGTGCCCAGGTCGTGGAGGGTCACCGCGCCGTCGCGCTTTGCCAGGCGTTTGCCCTCGGCGTTCAGCGCGAGCGGCACGTGGGCGTAGACCGGTTCGGGGTAGCCCAGGAGGGACGCGAGGTAGGCCTGTCGAGGCGAGGAGGCGAGCAGGTCGTCGCCGCGGACCACCTGGTCGATTCCGGACGCCGCATCGTCGACGACGACGGCGAGGTTGTAAGCGGGTACACCGTCTCCGCGGCGCAACACGAAATCGTCGACGACGCCGGAATAGCTGCCGTGCAGCAGATCGGTCACCGAGTACTCGGAGACCGCTGCCCGCAGGCGCAGCGCCGGCAGTCGGCGTTCGTCCCGTCTGGCGGCGCGTTGGGCCGCGCTCAGGTCGCGGCAGGTTCCCGGGTAAGCCCCCTCCGGCGCGTGCGGAGCGCGCGGTGCGTTCAGTATCTCCTTACGGCTGCAGTAACACTCGTAGAGCAGGCCGCGATCACCGAGTCGGTCGATCACCGCGTCGTAGCTGTCGCGGTGCGTGGACTGCCACTGCGGTGCCTCGTCCCAGGTGATTCCGATCGCGGTCAGGTCGGCCAACTGGCGGTCGGCGATATCGGCGTGGGTGCGGTCGTCGAGATCCTCGATCCGGATCAGGAATCGGCGACCGGTCGACCTGGCGAACAGCCACGCCAGTACGGCGGTGCGCAGGTTGCCGATATGCAGATCGGCCGACGGGCTCGGTGCGAACCGTCCGGCGCCCGGCGCGGGGATGGTGTCCATCGCAGGAGAATGTACGACCATTGAGGGTGTGGACCTCCCGGTGACCCCGCCAGTGGAACCGATGCTCGCCAAAGCCCAGGCGACGGTGCCGGCCGAGGCCGGGGTCTGGTGCTACGAACCCAAGTGGGACGGCTTCCGCGCACTGGTGTTCCGGGACGGCGACGACGTGTACGTGCAATCCCGTAACGGCAAGGACCTGGGCCGCTACTTTCCCGAACTGATCGACGCACTGAAGACGGAGACCGCTCCGCGGTGTGTCCTCGATGGTGAGGTCGTCGTGCCCCGGGAGATCGAGGGACGGGTGCGGCTGGACTGGGACTCGCTGTCCCAGCGCATCCATCCCGCCGACAGTCGTATCCGGATGCTCTCCGAGCAGATCCCCGCACACTTCATCGCCTTCGACGCACTGGCCGCCGGGCAGCACAGGCTCCTCGCCGAACCGTTCACCATCCGCCGGGAGGCGCTGACCGACTCCATCGGCTCCGGCCGGTGGTGCCACCTCACCTGGACCACGGCAGACCCCACCGAGGCCCATCGCTGGCTGACTGAGTTCGAGGGCGCCGGGCTGGACGGGGTGATCGCCAAAAGATCTGCCGGACAGTATCTTCCGGGAAAACGCGAGATGGTCAAGATCAAACATGTCCGGGACGCGGAGTGCGTGGCCATCGGGTACCGGATGCACAAGAGCGGGTCCGGACTGGGCTCGATCCTGTTGGGTCTCTTCGATCCGAACGGAGAACTGCACATGGTCGGTGGCGCGGCATCCTTCACGGCGGCGGACCGGATGCGACTCCTGGCCGAACTGGAACCGTTGCGAGAGGGTGAGGCCCGGGACGGTGAACCGAGTCGGTGGAACACCGCGGCGGACAAGCGCTGGATACCCATCCGCCCGGAGAGGGTGGCCGAGGTCGCCTACGACCAGATGGAGGGGAACACCGGATGGCGCCGGTTCCGGCACACGGTGCGGTTCGTACGCTGGCGTCCCGATCGTGACCCCGCCGGCTGCACATTCGACCAACTCGACATCCCGGTCAACTACGACCTCGTCGACGTCCTCGAGATGCGCTGATGTCGGGAGGTGAGGACGTTGACGTCGACGGCGTTCTGGTGCGAATCACCAACCGCGACAAGCCGTTCTTCCCCAAACTCGGTGCCGGTGGCACCAAGGGCGCGATCATCGACTACTACCGCGCGGTCGCCTGCCTGAACGGGCGTGACTCCAGTCCGATGCTCACCGCCCTGCGCGACCGGCCGACCCATCTACAGCGCTTCCCCGATGGGATCGACGGCGAGCAGATCTACCAGAAGCGGGTTCCTGAGAAGCACCCCGTCTACCTCACGACCTGCCGGGTCGCCTTCCCCTCCGGCCGGACCGCCGACGCTCTGATGGTCACCCATCCGTCGGCGATCATCTGGGCCGCGCAGATGGGCGCGATCACCCTGCACCCCTGGCAGGTGCGCTGCCCGGACACCGACCATCCCGACGAACTGCGCGTCGACCTGGATCCGCAACCGGGCACCGGCTTCGCCGAGGCCCGCACCGTCGCCGTCGACATCCTCAAACCACTGCTCGACGAACTGGGCCTGATCGGCTATCCCAAGACCTCCGGCGGTCGGGGAGTTCATGTGTTCCTCCGCATCGCCACCGACTGGGATTTCGTCGCGGTGCGACGGGCCGGTATCGCCCTGGCCCGAGAGATGGCCCGCCGCGCAACGGATCTCGTCACCACCTCGTGGTGGAAGGAGGAACGCGGCGCGCGAATCTTCGTGGACTTCAATCAGAACGCCCGCGACCGCACCTTCGCCGCCGCCTACTCGGTGCGACCCACCCCGATCGCCACGGTGTCGACCCCCCTGACCTGGGATGAACTGGCGGCGGCGACCACCCCGGATGACTACACCATGGCGACCGTGCCCGCGCTGCTGGCCGAGCGCGGAGATCCGATGTCGGACATGGACGCGGTGCGCCAGTCGATTCAGGTCCTGCTCGACATGGCTGACGCGGATGCCGCCCGGGGGCTCGGGGATCTGCCGTACCCGCCGAATTACCCCAAGATGCCGGGCGAACCCAAGCGGGTGCAGCCGAGCCGGGACAGGGACTTGAAGAGGGAAAACAGGAAAATCTGAATGAGCTTCGTTCGAGCATGGCCAGAACTCGCCCGGCAACTCCGATACCCTCGACATCATGACGGACACCTTTGAGTCCCACTTGGACAGCTTCAACCTGACCCTGCGGGTAGAGCGCAAGGCCGAGCGCACCCTGGTCCTCTACGGCCAATCCATCCGCTACTTCTCCGGGTGGCTGGAGGAGCAGAACCTGTCGGCCGACGTATCCAACCTGACGCGCGAGAACGTGCGGGGGTGGCTCGACAACCTGCGCAACCGGGGACTCACCGATGGGACTGTCCAGACGCGGTGGCGAGGACTTCGTCGATTCGTCAACTGGCTGCGGGCTGAGGGAATCATCGACGCCGACCCCCTGGCGGGGATCGCGGTCGAGAAGCCGGAGGCACCGTCAGTGCCGGTCTTCACCGACGACGATTTGTCGGCGCTCCTGGGAACCTGCAAGTCCCGCACATTCGTTGACTTGCGAGACCACGCGATCATCAGGCTGCTGGCGGACAGCGGTGTGCGGGTCTCGGAATTGACCGGCATCAACACCGATGACCTGCACATCGCGGACAAGTGGGCCGAAGTCACCGGCAAGGGCAACAGAGTGCGCACAGTTTATTTCGGCGACAAGACCGCACTCGCCTTGGACCGCTACCGCCGCGCTCGGGGTAAGCACCCACACGCTTCCAATCCGGGCTGGTTCCTCGGCGAGCGCGGACGGCTGACCCCGGACGGAGTTCGGGAACGGTTAAAAGTTCGGGCGGCACAGGCCGGACTGGACCCGGCTGCCGTTCACCCGCATCGGTTCCGGCACACCCACGCCCACGACTGGCTGCTCGCCGGTGGGCAGGAACGGGACCTGATGCGCTTGATGGGATGGCGATCAGACGCCATGCTTGACCGGTACGGGGCCAGTGCTGCCGACCACCGGGCCCGCGAGGCCGTCCAGCGGCTGAAGAGGGGTGACCGGATATGAGCAGTGGACTTGACGCCATTCGCTTCCCACTAGTCCACACTCGATGTCGCCGGTGCCGGAAATCTGCGGGTGTCTGGGAAGCCAGCAGATCGGGTGAAGGTGCCTGGAAGAACGAAAGCGTCCCCCGATGCAGATGTGATCCGCCACCGGCCATGCCCACAGGACAGAAGCTCGAACGGCTGGTAACCGCAGCATGGCTGAAGATTGACCCGACAGGGGCCAGACGGTGGACAGTAGAGGCCAATGAGAAATATGGAAGACGGTCCCCCAAGTCGGTAACCATCTAGTCGGCAGCCGTTCTCGCCGGTAACGCAATTCGCGCGGAACGGCCGCACAATTGTTTCCGGTAGCATGGCCTGTACTACTGTTTCCGGCTCCTGCGTTCGACTGCTGCGCGATCGGCGGCAACCATGGGTGAGAGCGGCCCGCGACCCGAAAGGGTGGCGGCTGCATGCCTCCGACTCCACTTACCCCAACCGAGCGTTCCATCCGCGCCCGCATCGCCGCGAACACGCGGTGGGCGAAGGAACCTGACCGGCTGGCCGCGACAGCTCCTGGCCGCCGCGCTGCCTTTGAGAAGCTGGTCAACGAGGTCGACCCCCATCGCGTCCTGACCGAGACCGAACGCCTGAAGCGCGTCAAGAACGCTCAGCAGGCCCAGATGGCTCGTGTCCGGTTGGAAGCATCCAAGAAGCGCCGCCGCGCCACTGCTGAAGGTGGTGCCCAGTGAATGCCGGGTCTCGGTGCCGGGCGGTGCAGAAGGCCACCACTGGCTCCGGGCGTGCTGTCCCAACCCGTGAGCGCCGCACTCCCCTGAAGGTGGTCGGACGGGAGCCCGTGGTGTGCGGGAATTGCCACCTCGAGCATGCCGGAGAGTGCTGGTGATTGGCGGCGCGGACGGGATCCGCAAGAGCGCCCACGTCGGGGGCAAGCGCGACCACCTGAACCTCTGCGAGAATGCGCTGCTGATCGCTGAGTTCGTCAACGCCCGAGCCAAGACCACGATCGGCGACATCAGAGAAGAGTTCGGCCTCGACCGTCGGTCGGCCAGCCAGTGTCTCCGACGGCTGTGGGTGGGTGGTCTCATTGGCAAGAGGGCGCGCGGTCTGTTCGTACCCGCGACGTCATCACCGGCATTCTCGGCGCACACTGAAGACAATGACGACAGTGAGCAGACTGAAGTCTTCGTCGGCACTGTCGGCACTGACGACGTTGAAGACACTGAGCGGGTTGAGGACTCACGCGTCCCCGACGACAACGACGAGTCCGGCGACACCCTCCAATCCGGCGACGGCGCACAGCCTGAAGACACTGAAGACGCTCAACTCGTCGACCACGAAGTTCCGTCAGCGAGCGGCTTTGGCGTCACTGACGACAGTGACGACAGATCGCTGACTGACGACAGCGGAGCCTCTGACGGCATTGAGCAGTCCGAAGATTTCGACGACACCGCTGCTTCTGAAGACAGCGAAGACTGTTCTGCCTCAGCGGAACTGACTTCGGGGTCGCATTTCACTGCAGTCAGCAAGGCTGACCTCAGGTGTCATGTGCCCAAGGCGATTGTCCGCAGCGCCAGGGCGATCGCCGTATCGAGATCGCGTGCCGCGAGTTCCGTCGCCGTCCGGCAGCCGCCGTTGTGCCTGGACTGCAATCTGGAACATGCCGGGGAGTGCCTGTGAGGTCGGCGTTGGAGGTTCTTGAAGAATTCAATTCGGAGGTTTGGAAGGGCGAGCATCCGCCTCTGGTTCTGGGGTGGAGTGACGACCAGCTTGCTCCTGTTGTGGGGGTGCTGGCCGGGGTGATCCCGGACCACCTACCGGGCAAGGCCGAGGGGTCGATGACGTCGGAGATGCGGCTGGCTATCGCGGCGGTGGCCCGCTCGGTGGTGGTGGGTTTCCGGTTGACCGGGCAGGCGGTGCGGTACTCCCGGCGCAAGGAGCACTATCGCGGCCCGAAGCGCTACCGGCGGACCGAGCGGTTCTACACCTGGTACTTCGTCACACATGCGATCGACGTCCTTGACGCTGCCGGTCTGGTCGTCTGCACCGGGGGTGTGTGGTTTCCCGGCGGTGGGGGCCGTCAGTCGGTGGCCAGACCGGCCGGGGAGCTGCTGGGGCTGCTGGAACCGGTGATCGACGTCCGGGAGCGGCGGTGGGAGCAGCAGCGGTCGGAGACCATCGTGTTGCGCGACCGCAAGGACAAGACCGACCTCGACTACGAGGAGACCTCCGAGACGACACGGATGCGCGTTCAGGTGGAAGCGCTGAATGAAGCGCTGTTCCAACTGGACCTGTACCGGCACGGCAAACGGTTCGCGATCCCAGTCGTACGCCGAATCTTCAACGGCGACTTCGACCGGGGTGGTCGGCTCTACTGCTTCGGATCGTCGTTCCAGAACATCCCGTCAGAAGAACGGTTGGACCTAGAACTGCTCATCGGCGGGGTGCTTCACCCGATGGTGGAGTTCGACTACGGCAACCTGCATGCGGTGATGGCGTATGTGGAAGCTGGGATCGAGCTTCCCCCAGGTGATCTGTATGCGATTGAAGGGTTCAATCGGTCTCTGGTGAAGCGTGCTTTCAACATCCTGCTCAACGCTGCTACTCGGAATCTCGCTGTTGCTGCGATCACGGAGGAACTCCATGTCAAGAACTTCGACCTGTGGCGTCAGTGCGGACTGACAACCCGACGGCGTACGGAGTGTCGGCCCCTCGCCATCAGTGTGGTGGAAGCTATCGAGAACAAGCATCAGGCTATCAAGGCGTCATTCGGTTCTGACTGTGGTGCCTCCTTCCAGAGGAGGGATTCGGAGATGGCAGTGCAAGTGGTGGAACGAGTCCTAGAGAAGACAGGCCGGTGTCCTCTCCCGATGCATGACTCTCTCCTAGTCGCTGATCTGGATGGAGAAGTCCTCCACCAAGTCATGCATGCAGTGGCCTCCGAACATGCTCTCCCACTAGCGATTTGCCAGAAGTCCCCCCAGCCTGACTACAGCAATCGTTGACTCTGATGTCCTCCCCTGTTCCATTTGGGGGTAACAGGCTCTGACCAGGGAAGATGGAAACACCCGAAAAGCCTATAGAAATAACAACAATGGGCTGAAGAACAGCACGGGGCACATGTAGCTGGCAGCCAGGAAGATGAATTGAGTTCAGCATCAGCAGAACTCACCCAGAACCTTCAGCCGGACCCCCTGACGGTGATGGCCATCTCTAGTGGCCCCTCACATGCGGGGATGATCCAAGGGGGAGCAGGTGCTGGGCCACGACGACGAGGTGCTGCCCGTGCAGCCGGGGATGATCCGGTGTCACCGTGGTCGGACTCGCAATCTGACCAATGCGTCGCTACGGCCGGATGTCTCGGTGGCCTTGTTGGCGTCGGTTGTGTACCAGTCTGGCGGCCAGCCTTTGCACGAAGTTTCCGGCGAGGACTAAGTCGTCGACGACGGGTGCTGTGCGGTTGAAGCTGGCATTGCGGGTGATCTTCACCTCTAGGAAGACGGCCCGGTCATCGGCGTCGAAGAAACTGCCGTTGCGTTCGTAGAAGCGCCCACCGATACCGTCTCGTCTCCAACGGCTGTTGAAGATGTCGGCGACCTCGTCGAGGACCTCCGACAGTCCGGTCACGGGATTCCTGCGGTCCCCGTCGGGGAAGCTATAGCCGTCGGTGTCGGCGGTGAATACCGATCCGTCCGGGGAGCACCCGAACTGCGCGGCACCCCAGGTCCGTGCGACGGCCCGCACGATCATCATCTCCCGAGGGTTGGCCTCAATCTTGATCACCGAGGCGGCGCGGGTCAGCGGCGACTTGTACGTCCTGGAACGGGTTCGCGGCGGCAAGACCAATCCCCGCTGAGACAGTCGGTGCTCAAGTTCGGCCGCCGCTGCCGCGACCGCATCATCCAAGTCCTCCCCGTCGAGCACCTGCAGCCGGACTTCCTGACCGAGATAGTCAGAATGCATCCGTTCCGCGATTTCGGCCCGCAGGCTTTTCTCCCCCTCCACCCCGGCATCCTAAATCCAACTTCCGTCGGCCAGGAGTGCCTGAAGTCTGTCCGGTGCTAGGAGGTGGCCCGACTGCCTTCAGGGCCGGTGGTCATCCTGTCGAGGACATCCCGCAAGGTCCGGGCGGTGGCCTGGGCGTCGGCAGCAGCCACCTCGGCGGCGTGGGCGGCGGTACGGGCGGTGGCGGCGTCCTGGTTCGCGGTGGCGACCAGGGCGACCTGCTCATCACGGGCGGCCTCGGCCTCGGCCAGGCGGGCGCTCAGCGCGGCCAGTTCCCGGTGCATCGTCGCTAGCTCGGCGTCGGCCGCCTCAGCGCGTACGGTCATCGCCTCCAGGTCGGTCAGGGCGTCGGCCTCGGCGGCCACCAGGGCGGCCCGCTCGGTGGCGTCGGCTTCAGCCTGCTCGTCACGCGCGGCGGCGACGGCCGCCGACCACAGTGGTTGGAGGACCCGCCCGAGGGTCTCGGTCGGTAACGGCGGGACGTCACGGGTGGGCCGGTTGGCCCGCAACCAGGCACTGGCCGCATCAGTGGAGACCTTGGCACGTTCCCTCAGCGCCCGCACGGTGACTGGCTTGCCCTCCACCGCCAGGGCGGCGAAGGCATCAGCGAGGGCGGTGGTGGTGGTCTTGACGGCGATAGCGGGGACTCCTTACGGGAACGGTAAAAACGTACCGTGTACCGGGTACGTTTCTATTGTACCTATAAGTGTGATCCGGTCGCCGGTTCGGACGGGTGGTGCTGTCGTACTCTTCCCGCTACAGGGGTCATTGGACGGGGGATGTTGTCGATGCCGATTCCGGATTTCCAGACCGCGATGCGTCCGGCACTGGTGGCCGTCGACGGCGACGAGCCGAGGTCTCATGCCCAGATACGGGACAGTGTCGCCGCCGCTCTCGGCGTGACTGATGCCGAACGTCTGCTGATGATCCCCAGCGGGCGGCAGGAGTTGTTCACCAACCGGGTGGCGTGGGCGCTGACCCACATGACCCAGGCCGGTCTTCTGACTCGCCCCCAGCGTGGCCGGTACCTGCTGACCGAGCGCGGCAGGAAGGTGTTGCGGGATCACCCCGAGCGGGTCGATGTGGCGGTGCTGTCCCAGTTCCCCGAGTATCAGGAGTTCCGCGCCCGCAAGGGAGGGGCGAACCTGGCCGATGCCGAGACCAGCGCTGCAGCAGGTGAGCTGTCCCCGAGTGAGGCGGTCGGGGCGATCGTCGAGGACCACTACGACGCACTGGCTGCCGAGCTGCTCGACCGCATCCTGGCCCAGCCCCCGACATTCCTGGAGACCCTGGCGCTCAAACTGCTGCGGGCGATGGGCTACGGCGGGCGGGAGGCGCTGCTGGAACACACCGGCAAGTCCGGCGACAGCGGTCTGGACGGGATCGTCCGCCAGGACGCCCTCGGACTGGACCTGGTCGGGGTGCAGGCCAAGCGGTATGACCGGGACAACGCTGTGGGCCGCCCCGAGATACAGGCGTTCGTTGGGGCGCTGCAGGGTGCCCAGACCAGCCGGGGTGTGTTCGTCACCACCGGCAGGTTCTCCGCCGGAGCGCGGCAGTTCGCCGATGGTGTCGGGATGCGGCTGCGCCTGATCGACGGACGTGAACTGACCAAGCTGATGGTCCGCTACAACGTCGGCGTCCAGGTCCGCGAGACCTTCGACCTCAAACAGATCGACGAGGAAGAGTTCGACTCCTAGGGGCGGCCAGCGGCCAGCGATCCGCTTTCCCGATTCTGCGCGGCGATGTTTGTAGACTCAGCCGCACCCGACGCGGGGCATTTTGGCACGGCTCGGGTAGACGTATGGCGAACGAGGGGACGCCGGGGTGGCGCTGAGTAGTGACGGGCACGAGTCGGTTGAGGCCGGACTTCCCGGAGACCCGGCATTGTTCATGGCCGACCAGATCAAGCACCGCGACCGGGTGCGCGACCTGGCCGAGGTCTACACCCACTACCGCGAAGTCACCGCGATGCTGGACCTGGTGCCGGACATGTTCCCCAGTATCGAGGACCCGGGCAATCACGACCGGACCTTCCTAGAACCGGCCTGCGGCCATGGAAACTTCTTGGTCGAGATACTTCGCCGCAAGCTCAGCACCGTCACAACGGCCCGCTACGGCGCTGGCGATGAGTATGAGCACCGGATTTTGCGGTGCTTGGCCTCGATCTACGGCATCGACATCGACCAGGAGAACGTCCTCGACTCGCGTCAACGGATGAACGCGGTGATCGCGGCCCGCGTTGGCGATCCGGACGCCCGTTCGGTGGGATTTTGGAGCGCCGTGGCCACCGTCCTGGGCACCAACATCATCCGCGCCGACACACTGGCCGATGCCCAGAAGATTGAGTTGGTGTCGTACATACCTGGAAAAGACTGCACCTTCGTCAGGGAGTGGTCCACCTTGGAGGAACCCGAACCGGATTCACAACTGGACCTATTCGACGCGTCGCACGGGGAACCGCGGCGCGATGCGGTGCCGGTCCACTACACGGAGTTGGCCGCCAATCCGAAGCCGACGACAGCTAGGGCGAGAAAGCGATGACGGGGGTCCTACGCAGCAGGTTCGGTAACCACGTCCCGGACATCCTGGACTGCCTCGCGCAATTGTCCAACGACGAAGTGCCGACCCCGCCGCGCATCGCGCGGGACATGCTGAACCTCCTGCCTGCCGATGTCTGGTCCAACCCGAACTACAAGTGGCTGGACCCCTTCAGCAAGTCGGGGGTGTACCTGCGGGAGGTGGCCGCGCGACTACTTGAAGGGTTAGCCGAGTGGGAACCCGACTTCGAAAAGCGCCGCGACCACGTCTTCCGGAACATGCTCTACGGGGCGGCCATCACCACCATGACGGGAATGATCGCCCGGCGCTCGCTGTACTGCGCCCGCGACGCCTCCTCGGAGTTGTCGGTCGTGAAGTTCGACTCCCCGGACGGGAACCTGCCCTTTATCCACGCTGAGCACACCTGGTCGGGCAACACCTGCAAGGTCTGCGGCGGTCCCCGATCCCTCGACCGCGAAGGCCGGGAGAACTACGCCTACGCCTTCATCCACGGCGCGTACCCGACGAAGGAAATGAAAGACATGAAGTTCGACATCATCGTCGGGAACCCGCCCTACCAGATCGACTCCGACGGCAACACGCGCACCCGCGCCGTCTACCACCTGTTCGTCGAGCGGGCCATCGCCATGGACCCGAAGCACGTTCTCATGATTACTCCGTCCCGGTGGTTCGCCGGAGGACTCGGACTGGACAACTTCCGCGCCAGGATGCTGGCCGACTCGCAGATGGTTCACATCGTCGACTATCCCCAGTCCAAGGACTGCTTCCCCGGCGTCAAGATTCGCGGCGGTGTCAGTTACTTCCTGTGGACCAAGGGCCACAGCGGCGGCTGCACTGTCCGCACCGGGCGGGGAGACATCATCGGGCCACCGATGGTCCGCAGCCTCAACGACTACGACGTGTTCGTGCGCTTCAACGAGGGCGTCGGCATCATCGAGAAGGTCCGCGCCAAGAACGAGCCGACGATGGACAACCGTGTGTCGTCACTGGTCCCGTTTGGTCTCCGCGCCAAGTTCCGGGACTATGTGCCGGAGGGCACCTCTGGTGCCATCGCACTGCATGTCATGGGGCGCAAGCAGGAATGGATCGACCCGGAGTCGGTCACGGTCAACCGAGACCTAGTGCCCAAATACAAGACGTTGCTGCATGCGGCCTACGGCGAGGACCACGACGGACCGTATTCGGTGATAGCGAACCCTTTCGTCGCCGGTCCGGATTCCGCCTGCACCGAAACGTACTTGGTCATCGGTTCCTTCGATTCCGAGGAGGAGGCTAAGAACCTCGCGGGCTTCCTCCGCAGCAAGTTCGCTCGATTCCTGATCTGGCTGCGGATGAATACTCAGCACGTTCGCAAGGACCTATTCGCCTTCGTCCCGGACCTTGATTGGACGCGGCCCTGGACCGACGACGACCTCTATGCCCGGTACGGCCTCACCGAAGAGGAGGTCGACGTGATTGAGCACCAGATTCGGGAGATGAAGACCCCTGTTGATGGCGCACCGGAGGACGACCCCGCCGAAATCGCCAATGAGGACGAGGAGTGACCACCCTCGGAAAGGCGTCGCTGGCTCCCGAGGAATTGGAGACCGTCGGCTCTGCGGTCGCCGCGAGGCGCATCTACGCCTACACGCTTCCTGGTAAGGACTCCCAGCCGTGGGAGCGGACGGTAGGGGCCACCCAGACCACCGGGACCGGCCTCATCAAGGTCGGCGACACCACCAAAGCCAACGTGCTGGACCGGATCAAGCAGCAACTTGGCACTGCCTACCCCAACCTCGAGGGCGTCACGCTGCTGCTGGACACCGAGGCGCTGCGAGCCGACGGCACCCATTTCCGCGACCATGACGTTCACCGGGCGCTGGTGGCCAAGGGCATCCGCAGGGACGCCGAGTGGTTCGAGGCCACCGTCGACGACGTGCAGGCAGCCATCGTCGCGGTCCGCAACGGCAAGCCCTACGACGGCACCCGTACCGCCGACTTCGGGATGCGTCCGGAGCAGGAGGAGGCCGTCGCCCAGACCGCCGGGTATTTCCGCTCCCACGCCGACGACGGCAAGTCACCCCGGTTCCTGTGGAACGCCAAAATGCGCTTCGGCAAGACCTTCACCAGCTACCAGTTGGCCCGCGAGATGGGCTGGAAGCGCGTCCTGGTGCTCACCTACAAGCCGGTGGTCCAAACGGCCTGGAAGGAAGACCTACTCACCCACGTCGACTTCGAGGGCTGGCGCTTCGTCGACCGGGAGACAGCGCCGGAGGAACGCGACAGCGCCGCCGACGCCAACGAGCCGGTGGTGTGGTTCGCCTCCTTCCAGGACCTGGACGGCAAGGACGCCCAGGGAAACATCAAGAAGCACAACGAGGTCATCCACCTCACCCAGTGGGACGCCATCATCCTCGACGAGTACCACTTCGGCGCGTGGCGCGATTCAGCGCGGGAACTGTACGACCCCACCGAGGCCCAGATCGCCGAGGCCGAGGAACCCGACGAGTCCGTCACCGAGGATGACCTCGGGCTGACCAGTCGGCACTATCTATACCTGTCGGGCACCCCGTTCCGGGCCATCACCAACGGCGAATTCACCGAGGACCAGATATTCAACTGGACCTACGTCGACGAACAGCGCGAGAAAGAGCACTGGGGTGCCGACCAGGGGCCGAACCCCTACATCGACCTGCCGGGGATGCAGATTTTCTCCTACGACATCGGCGGCGACGCCGAGAAGTGGGCCGCCGACGGGGAGTTCAACGGCTTCAGCCTCAACGAATACTTCAAGGCCAAGAAGGTCGACCCGACGAGCACTTCAATCCAGCCCGGCGCTCACGTCTTCGAGGACCAAGACCGGGTCTACGAGTTCCTTGAAATGCTGCGCGGCACCCTGCCCGACCAGATGAAGCTCCAAATCGTCGCGGGCCAGAAGCCCCCTTTCCCGTACCAGGCGCAGGTGTTCGCCAAGGCCATCACCCACTCCGTCTGGTACATGAACGACGTGGCGGCGTGCTTCGCCATGCGCGACGCCCTCCAGACGCACCCCTACTTCTCCACCTTCCAGATCGTGGTCGCCGCCGGAGCCGGTGTCGGCATGGGCGCTGCCGCCAAGCCCCCCGTCGAGGACGCCATCACCAAGGCCAGCAAGAACGGCACCGGCTCGATCACCCTCACCTGCGGCAAGCTCATGACCGGGGTGACCGTCCGGGAGTGGGGAGCGATCCTCATGCTCCGCTCTCTGAAGTCGCCGGAGACCTACTTCCAGGCCGCGTTCCGGGTCCAGTCACCCTGGTCGCACCGCCTGCCCGACGGCACCGTCGAGGTGCTCAAGGACCCCGTCTACGTCTTTGAGTTCGACCCCAACCGGGCGCTGACACTGGTGGGCGAGTACGGGATGCGGTTGGGGGCACTCGGTGAAACCACCCCGCAGGAAGCCATCGAGCAACTCCTGAACTACCTCCCGATCTTCGCCTTCGCGGGCGGGATGATGACCGAGCTCGACGCCGCCGACGTGCTCAACTGGGCCACCACCGGCATCGGGGCGACGGCGCTGGCGCAGCGATGGAACTCGCCGCTGCTGGTCAACATCAACGAGCACACGCTGACGGCGTTGTTGGATCACCCGGACTTGCTTGAGGCCCTGGGCAAGATCGAGGACTTCCGCAACCTCGCCCAGACCGCCGAGCAGATCATCACCTCTTCCAAGCTTCTGAAGAACGTCAAGCGGGAGAACAACAACAAGCTCACCCGCGAGCAGAAGAAGGAGCAGTCCGAGACCGCCAAGCGCCGCAAGGAAGTCCGGGAGAAGCTTCAGAAGCTCCTGGCCAAGATTCCGGTGTTCATGTATGTGACCCAGATACGGGAGCAGGCGCTCAAAGACATCATCCTCGGCGTGGACAGCGACCTATTCGAGCGCGTGACCGGCCTGGCGGTCGCCGACTTCAAACTGCTCAACCAGATCGGGGTTTTCAACCCGATCCACATGAACGCGGCCATCTACCAGTTCAAGGCGTTCGAGGACTCCAGCCTGGAATACGCCAGCGAGCCGGGGACCACGGTCGTGCGCAAACCCATCGGCCTGTGGGACACCGTCATGCAGCCGGACGAGTCCATCGACGAGGTTCTCGAACGGGTCGCCAGCGACGACGTTCCCACGGACGCGTCCCCGGCTCCCAAGAAGACCAAGACGAAGCCCAAACGCAAGAAGAAATGAAACGTCCTGCCATCCCGATGGCGGGACCCCACTTGCTGTTCTCCCGGTGAGGCGAACAGCGATTCTCAAATCTTTAGTTGTGAGAGCGCCCGGCCGAGGCGGGATCAAGCCGGATGAGGGCTGAGAACACCCAGGTGGGCTTTCGCATAAGTCGTTGCAGAATGATCCTCGCAATACTGTAATTATGAGAGACTTTTGAAGTAGAATAGAAGCATGCCCACCACCGCCGGAGTCCTGCTCGGTTACGCCAGGGTCAGCACCGACCACCAGTCGCTCAATCAGCAGCATGACGCTCTCGCCGCCGCCGGGGTGCGCGCCAAAGACGTCTACTCCGACAAGCTGTCGGGCACCTCGACCCGCGAGCAGCGACCCGGCCTGAACGAGCTCCTGGCCGACGCGATCCCCGGCGACACGATCGTCGTCGTCGGGATCGACCGCCTGGGCCGCAACGCCGCCGAGGTCATGACCACCATCCGCGATCTCGACCAACGCGGGATCGTGTTGCGCTCGTTGCGCGAGGGGATCGACACCTCGACCGCTGCCGGGCGCATGGTGGCCGGGGTGCTGGCCAGCCTCGCCGAGCTGGAGCTGGAGCTGGGCCGGGAACGCCGCGCCGCAGCCCGTGACGCCCGCCGAGCGCGGGGCCAGCACGTCGGTCGGCCCAAAGCTCTGGATTCCGAGAAGGCAGCGTTGGCCCGGCGGATGCACGCCGCTGGGGAACCGGTGAAGACCATCGCCGAGATGCTCGGGGTCTCGGCGGCGACGGTCTACCGGGTAGTTGCCGGGGACTAGTGCCCGCCCGTTTCGGCAACCTAGTACTCGTACCGCCGGGGCGGGCCGCGTTACAGCCCTGTAGACGTCCGGCCCAGGTCGGACGCGCTCGCGCCCCCTGGCCGCGACACACGCGGCAGGTGGTTTGGATCGCCCCCGGCGCGCCTATTGCCCAATGAGGGATTCCTGGAGGGCGGCATCCGGGCGCAGTCGCGGCCGGAACACCGTGACGATCGTGGGGGAGTCCGAGGCGGCCATCACATGATCTCGAGTACTCCATTGGATTCATCAACGAGGACGGCGTGCTCCCCGCGCATGCGGGGGTGATCCTCTTGGTCGCGTCTCAAACGCGACCAAGCCGAAGTGCTCCCTGCGCATGCGGGGGTGATCCGGGAGGGTCGCGTTTGAAACGCGACCCTTTGAGTGCTCCCTGCGCATGCGGGGGTGATCCCCACCGCGAACGCCTCGACCGGCGAGATGACGGAGTGCTCCCCGCGCATGCGGGGGTGATCCGGGAGGGTCGCATTTAGAATGCGACCCTTTGAGTGCTCCCCGCGCATGCGGGAGTGATGCCGTGGTTTACCGGTTTGAAACCGGATAACCCCAAGTGCTCCCCGCGCATGCGGGGGTGATCCCCACCCTCCAAGGAGGCTGTACCTATGAGCGAAGCAAAGATCGTCGGACCCGTTACCGTCGGACCCAGCGGAGAGACCCAAGTCCTGAAGTTGGTTCAGGACGGCCAGGTTCTCGGGGAACTCATCTACTACAACTCCACTCGCACCGTGGTGGACGTGAATCCCTACAAGGGTACGGTTCATGACCGTCTCGTTCAGGAAGCCAAGAATCGCGGGTTGCTGCACGGCAAAGACATCCCTGATCACCTCCAGCACGACCAAGAGCATCGGTGATCGTGATTGAGATCATCAAGGACAAGGCAGGCAAGTACCGGTTCCGGCTCAAGTCGGGAAACGGCGAGATCATCGCCGTCAGCGAGGCCTACGAGACCAAGGCCAGCGCCAAGATTGGCATTGAGTCGGTGAAGAAGAGTGCCCCCGATGCTCAGGTCGTCGATCTGACGGAGTAGCCGAGAAGCCTCGGCCTAGTCGTCGAGGCCCAGGTACCGGTACAAGGTCGTCCTCCCGATCGACAACGTCTTGCAGATTGTGGCGGCAGTCTCGCCGGAGTCCTTCATCCGGCGGGCGAGGGCTGCCTGGTCGGCGTCGAGCTTGGCGGGGCGACCGAACTTCACCCCGGACTTGCGGGCGTGTTCCAACTTCAGTGCGGTGCGTTCCCGGACGAGTTCGCGCTCGTACTCGGCGATGGACATCAGGATTCCGGCGACCATCCGCCCGGTGCTGGTGGAGGTGTCGACCCCGTCGTGGATCGAGCGGACGGTGATCCCGCGCTCGGTCAGCTCGTGCAAGGTGTTCACGATCGAGCGCATGTTGCGGCCCAGCCGGTCGAGCCGCCAGACGACCAGGGTGTCGCCGTCGCGGAGATAGTTGAGGCATTCGGTGAAGCCGGGCCGGTCGTCGCGGGCACCGGACATCACGTCGTGGAAGATGCGGCCCGCCCCGGCGGCGGTCAACTGCTCGGTCTGCTGTTCCAACGTTTGAGTCAGGGTCGACACTCGGGCGTAGCCGACGATGGTGGACGAGGGGGCCGAAGCGGTGGTGGCGGCGGGCATGAACCTATTGTACCGAAAGTGTCCGACGGAATACTTTCCGAACAGTGGGAAACGGGACAGGCTTTCCGAACACAGGGGTCCTGGGGAAACCGGTCAGCGATTGCAGATGGTGGTGGTGTTCGGGAATCGACCGGTTTCGGGATGTCCGCATGGCCAGCCTCGACTGATGCCGGTCCGCGCCGGGGCGGCCGGACTAGTCCATGCGAGCCGACCGCCTGGCCTTCTTGGCGGCTCGGGAATTGCTGTGGCGCATCCATGTCGCGGCGTCGAGCAGTCGCAGGGTTGAGATGGTCGACGTGACCCCTGGCGGACGGATGTCCTCAATGCGTTCCCGTACGTGCTCATCTCGAAGGGCTGACCGAAGCGATTCCCAGGAATCTTCCCCGAGGGGGAGCGCGTTTCGGATCACGCTGTCAACGATCGGGATCAGGCGTGGCCTTTTGCGGGCCAGCAGCTTGCTCGTTCTGGTCCGACCTACTCCTGGGAGTCCTCGTAGGGCATCCCACAACTCGTAGGCTGGAGAGAGGTCATCGTCGGTGGCGTTCCAGAGATCGACGTCGTCAGGGATTTCTGCAAGATACTTCGAGAAGGAGTTTGGCCCCGCCGCAAGTAGGGGCCGGACTGCTTGGGGTCCGAATCGCACGTCGAGCAGGCTCGCTGCCAGCAGGTCGCTCGCGCAGAAGTGGTCTCTGGGGTTTTCGGGCAGGTCGTCGAAGGTACTGCCCGCGAACGGACCGTCAGGTTCGAAGTACGCAACAAGTAGTTGATCTGCCGGGGCGCTGACGACTTCGATAATTCTCGAGCCGAGGTCGTTGTCAGTTCCCAAATTTCAGCCCCCCGAGCGCCCACCGGCCGATTGCCGACCTGCCAGGAACACCTTATTGGCGAACTTAGCGCGCCGGGGTCAGTTTCTGACCGCGCCAGCATTTGTCACCGGCTGGTTGTCTGGTCGGGGAGCTGCTCACCCCAATTGTCCAGGCCGCAGGCCCCGAAGAACCACTCGTAGCTGAAGGATGGGCAGTCGGACTTGAGGCGGTCGGCGGCTTTGCGGCTGAACGATGCCGCCAACTCCCGGCTACGGTCTGACACTTCCGGGTCGATCACCACCTGTCTGATGGTCGCGGCCATCTCACGATGAAGCTGTTGGACCACGGTGCCCCCTCCCTGTCGACCTTCGCCATCCAGTGTCGTGCGGGGCTCCGACACCCCGAGCATCCCTTCGGCCGCATATGGAGTTTTGGCGATACCGAAGCGCATTCCGAATCCGTTGCTGCACCAGCCGAGAATTTTGAATTCGCAAGTAAATGAATTGTTCAATATGCATTCAGCTACTGCGCATTACACCCTGTTCTCATTTGATCGCAGACATACCTTTATGGAATATTCGCCATTGAATAGCGGTATGTAACCGCGACGACGTTGCCGGGGGATTCCTGTGGTGGACGTCGAGTGGCCGACTGGGGGGCGTCATGCGGGGATCGGTGTGTGTGGGCAGGGTCAGGGGCTTGGCGGTGGCCGTGGGTATCGGCGCTGCAGTCGGGGGGCTGGGCGCTGGTGTCGCCGGGGCTTCGACTGAAGAGTCGACTGAGTCGTCGGCGCAGACTGAGTCCGCCGCATCGTCGGCGACGCGAGCTGCAGCTTCGGTGTCGCGGTCACGAGATGGGCGAGCCCATGTTGATCAGCCTTCCGGGGGTCGGGAGTCCGGTGGGGCGGATCGTGCCCGTGGACCGGTTGTCAAGAATGACGTCGACCGTGACTCGGTATTGGCCCGGGTGGATTCCGATGGGTTGACCTCAGCTCTTCCTGACAGGACGGGTTTCCCGTCTGTTCCGGTTCCGGCCGAGGTCGTCGAGGATCGGGTTGTGCTCCCATCCGCTTCGGCTCCGGCCGAGGTGATGCCAGCAGCGCCTGTGGTGATCAGTGTCGTCCCGAACGCGCCGGAGGCGGTCGCCGAAGCGCCGGTGATGGTTCCGGTGGCCGCGAGAAACGAGACGGTGGATGCCCTTGATGGGGGCTGGTCGGGGTTGCTTCCGGGTGGACCGGGGGAGTTGGCGGCATCGTGGGTGATGGTCGCTGCTGCGCGCCGGGAGACTGGCAGACCTGCGGCCGCACAGGATGAACCGACCGTGGCGGTGCCTACCGGGTCTCTGCTGGACATGGAGGCGGCAATCGTCGATCAGACGGCCGAGGGGCCCACCCGATCTGCCTCGGCAGTCGCGGGCGCTCCTGGTCGCGAGGCCTCAGCGTTCGTCTCGATCTCCTTGAAAGACGAACTCGACATTCAATTCAGCGGCCTTAATGGTTCAATCGGGTGGATTCCGTTGGTGGGCACCGCCATCAACGGAGTCAAGTTCGCGATCGACGCCGTCAGCCTTGTTAGCTCGGTTATCACTCTCGACTTTGTCCAAGTCATCACCGAAGTGGGGAACCTGATCGTCGACACGATCGGGCTGGTTCCTGTCGTCGGCGCACCCATTGCCTCACTGCTCTCCCAGACGGTTCTGGGAGTCAACGTCAAGCTGGGCGCACTGGTGCAGGAGAGCTTGCAGGCCTATTTCGACGGCGACTCTGTCTGGTCTGAGGATCAGTTCCATGTCGATGTCGTCGATGTCCCTGTTGCGCTCGGCGGCTCGCACGCAGCCGTCGCTACGGTCAGTAAACCGAATCACGCGGGCGTCGGAGTCTTGGTCGATGTCACAAACACAGGGTTTGAGCTTGGTTGGTCTGTGCCGCTTGAGGGTCGCCTGCAACTGCTCGCCCTGTCGTGGTCTTGATGGACGGCCAGTAGCAAGATCCGGTCAATGACTAGCTCTTCAAACAGGTAACCACGGCACTTTTTCGATCTGGTGCTGTGCCGATGGCCGGTTACCTTCGAGATGAGTCTCGTGCGAGGACGATGGGCGCGTTTTCGACCCGTTGGGGTCTGGGATTGGACTGTCCCGTTTGGGTGGTCACCAAAGCCAGGCTCAAGACTCTCGGCCGGTGTAGCGATGCCGCCGGATGACCTCCCCGACGGTGATCTGGTACCCGGCGTAGAACTCCTCAATGCCGCGCTGCTGGGCCGCGAGATGCTCGGCGTCATCGCGCCAGGCGTTGTGGTGGTCGATGTCATCGAAGACGACGATGGATACCCGCTCATCGTCGTCGCCGGTGAAGGTCTTGAAGTCCACGAATCCCGGCATCGCCCGCGCCCGGCGCTCCATCTCCTCGGCCAACTCGTGGTAGCCCAGGGCGGCGGCCTCGGGGCGCAGTCGTGACCGGAACACCGTGACGATGGCGGGGGAGTCCGCGTCGACCATCTCATCACCCTGGCAGAGATCCCATCGGCGGTGAGGGAACTGCTCTGTTCGCCGTCCAGGTGACTGCTGCGGACATCGTCGGGGTGGCCTCAACCGGTCAATGTATTTGCACTTGCAAATATCTCCTTTGGTGGTGTAGCCACGGATCAATTGCCGCATCTCGACGGGTGCCGGACCGGGAACCTTCCACGATCGGCCAGGTCGTGGTGAGGGAACGGGCGACGACTCGGTTGCCAGCATCCGGCTGGATCGCGCCCAGGCGTGCTCAACGCCTTTGCACTCTATTGATAGGTTTGGCTGCGTTGCGTAGGTCAGAAATTGATCGGCGCAAACCTATAGAAGTGCGGTGAGTATTCGCCCGACAACCTTCCGTATGGCTGATCAAAACCACCTGCGTAATCGCAGGTGAGCATGGCCTACACGCCGCAAGCACCCCCAAGATGCCGGGCGAACCCAAGCGGGTGCAGCCGAGCCGGGACAGGGACTTGAAGGGGAATCGGTCCGGCTGACGTGCTTCCCCGCAACGCCGTCGACCGACCGAGCAGCGGTTCACGCCGGGTGGCCCGCCGATCGGTCGGTCGGACAGCGAGCGGCTCAGTCCGCGTCGACGGTTGTCGGGCCAATCGAGGTGGCCGACTTGTTATGGGTGACCTCGATGCGTCGGGCCTTCGCCCGTTCGGCCATCGGGATCGTGACGGTCAGGACACCGTTTTCGTAGGTGGCGGCAATCCTGGTCGTATCGACGCCCTCGCCCAGCGAGAGTTGGCGACGGTAGGCGCCGAAGAACCTCTCGCTGGTCAGCCACTGAACCGAATCCTCGGAACGGGCCGAGCGGTGTGCGGTCAGGGTGAGCGTTCCGTTGTCGACCGTGACGTCGACCGACCCCGGATCGACGCCGGGCAGGTCGGCGGTCAGGACGTAGTGGTCATCGACCTTGTAGAGGTCCATCGGCATGAAGCGGGGGCTTCGATCGGTTCCACTCTGGGTCAGCAAGCCCCGGGTCATGGCATCAAGGTCACTGAAGGGATCAAAGCGCAGCACAGCAGTTCACCTCCCGACGATCAGAAGCCCGCCACCCTGGCGGGCAGCCATTTACTGTGCGCTTCAAGATTAGCACTCTGTGATCGAGAGTGCTAACACGGTGGCGGTCCGGGCCGGTCGGCGTGGGGAGATCTGTCAGGCTGATCAAGCCGGAAAGCCTGGGTAACCTGAGAAAAATGTGATAAACACCTAAGGAGAAATCCCGGCGAAATCCACCTGACAGGGGTAGTCATGTCCCGAGCAGTACGCTCCCGCGCCAAGGGGCGCCGGATGCAGCCCTACTCCTGGTTGGGGGCCGGCGCGGTGACGCTGGGTCTCGGTGCGGCCATGGTGAGCGGCACGGCGGTGGCATTCGCCGACACCGGTGCCGATGACGGAGCGGCGGCCGCGCCCGCGGCAGCCGCGGAATCCACCGGCGCCTCGGCGTCGGCGGCCGAGACGTCGTCCGGCTCGAACCGGAAGAAGGCCGCGGTTCGGTCGGGCCGTGGCCCCATGGCGGAATCGTCCGTGCAGTTCGAGTCGACGGTCAAAGGTCGCGCCTCGGTGATCGCAGCGATCGGTGACGACGCGGCCGGTACGACATCGGATCCGGAAGCCGCCATCCGCCCCGCTGAAGCCCTGGCCGACCGAGGGGCAGCGGCCGCACACGCGGCGGCGCAGGTCGCCGTCGACGCGACGGAGACGGCAGCGGAGCCGGCAGGCGGTGATTCGGTCCTGTTCGCGACCCCGTCTGTCGCACCCCGCGGCCTGGCGGGTCGCGGACAGCGCGCGGCAGTCGTGGAAACGTCGACGCCGGTCGCCGTGGCCGCTGTCGAGTCTGACGCTTCCGCTGCGCCGGGCGCCGCGGCCGTCGTGCCCGGTGCTGCGGCCGATCCCGCTCCGAATATGACGTCGTGGCTGCCGGATACGCCGATCATCCCCGGCGCTCATGTCCAGCTTGCCCTGCAGGAGATCGCGGCGGCGCAGGGCGTGATCCAGGCGGAGACGTGGGGTTCGGGCAATGTCATCGCCGGACTGGCCGCCATCGCGCCACAGATGTTCCTGGCCGGAGCGTCGCTGTCGCTGACGGCCTGGCAGGCGACCAACCCCGGGGCGCAGCAGTTCCTCGCGGCCGTCGCCGGCATCCCGATCGTTGCGCAGGTCGCCCAGCTGAATCTGGTGGGCACCATGCTGTGGCCCAATTTCGCCGACCTCTCTCTGGCCGGGGCTGAGTTGTTCCTGCCGCTCGTCGGACTCTTCGGCGCGCCGGACGCGGTCGCCCTCGGTCAGCCCTTGATCGCCGCTGCGCGTGAGGACGGCAAGGTCTATGCCGTCGTCCCGCTTCAGATCAAAGCGACCACCCAGCCGGTGGCCACCGTGTCGATCAACAACGGGTCGCGCGCCCCCCTTCTGGTCGATACCGGCGCATCCGGCATCGTCGTGCTGCCCTCCGCCGTTCCGAATCTGAATCAACTGGTCAACGTCGGTAGCGGCGACAGTTGCTTCAGCGGTGGGCTCTGCTACCACTACGAGACCTACCTGGCGCCGGTGGACTTCGGCGGCGGTGCGGCCACCGATTCCGCCAACGTCAACGTGGTGACCGACAACGGCGAGTACCCGGACAGCGTTGCCGACTTCCAGGAGTACTTCAGTTGGGGTGCTGACGGAATCATGGGCGTCGGTGCGAACACCGCCGGACCGGGACCCGCCCCCATCCCGAACACCGAACTGCCGGGTGAGCTGAGCAGCGGTGTCCTGCTGTTCCAGAACTTCCTGCCGTTCGGGTTGGGCGGTCTGATGGTGTTCGGCGTGAATCCGTTGCCCACCCGCGTCTCCCTTCCGGGCGCGCCGGACGCCTTCGTCAAGGTGAGCGTCAATGGCGGGGCGCTGACCGACGCCGGATCGATCATCGACTCCGGCGGTGTCTACGGAACCCTGCCTCTTGCCAACGCACCCGTCGGTTCGGTGGCCGGCCAGAACCTGCCGGCGGGCACCAGGATCGCGGTGTACGCGCCGGACGAGGAGACATTGCTGTACACCTTCACCACGCTGAGCGGGGCAAGGGGCACCCCGGTGATCGAGAGTGGTCTGATGAACACGGGAAACGCGCCGTATCAGCAGGGCCCGATCTACATGAACTACGCGGGCCCGGACGGCATCGGTTCAACCGACTTCTCCATCTGGTGAACTACCGTCGGGTTTTCTAAAAAAGCTCTGAGGATTCCCCGCGAAGAGGGCTAGTCTGCGCTCAGACTGTCTGGCTAAGCGGAAGTTCTGGAGGAAGACGGCTCATGGGCGCTGCACGTTTCGTTGGTCGCGTCGGAGGCTTGGCGGTTGCCCTCGGTGTGGGTGTCGCCGTGTTCTCCGGCCAGGGTGTTGCCCTCGCCGAGAGCGGGGAATCCGGTTCGGCGGAGTCCGCCCGGTCCGGATCGTCGTCGGACACCTCGGGCTCCCGGAATGCGGCCCCACAGGGTTCGGCGCGTGTTTCGCGCGGAACGGCTGCGAGCAGGATCGCGGACGAGGGAAGCCGCGATGCCGGCAACGGCGGCTCCGATGCACCGGCTCTCACGCGGGCCCGGACGAACCTCGTCCCTGCACCGGCCGCCACGGCCGCCGTCCGATCCAGCGCCAAGGTTGCGCCCGCGTCGACGATCTCCGCAGTGCAGGGCGCCGTCGAATCCGGCCCGACGGTAGAACCGGCCGGCCCCGTTGCCGCTCAGTCCATTCCCGCCGGTGACGACGGTGTCGCTGACCATGCCGATGCGGAGCCCGTTGCAGCCGAGGCGGATTCGGTGACGACCTTCGTCTCGGCTGCCGACGATCTGGTGTCCGACGACGCGGGCAACGATCCACTGAGTCCGGCTGTGTCCCCCATGTCATGGGCGATGTTGGCGGCTGCCCGCCGCGAGAGCGTCGGGGCGGCGGCCACCGTCGAAACCCCCGCCGCTCAGGTCACCGTCACCGAGCAGACCAACAACGGCATCACCGTGGCGCCGACTCTGGAGTTGGTCGACGGTGTGATTCAGGGCGCCCTGAACGCGACCAGCGAACGCGGGCTGCCGATGACGTACACGTTCGCGGGCAGCAGTGCCGGCGGCAAGATGGACATCGGCAACGTGCGGGTCACCCCATCTCTGGTGGATCCGCAGAGTTACACGATCCTGCCGTACGCCAACTGGCTGGACTCCGGGGTCAAGGGCACCGAGCAGTTCAGTGTGCGGGTCTCCGAGGTGACCGATTTCACCGCCTTCCTCACCGGCATCCCGTTGGTCGGTGGTTTGCTGTTCGAGCCGGTCATCGGGCTGCTGCAGGAAATTCCCCTGATCAGCACCCTGCTGGCGCCGATCATCGGCGGCTCGATCGTCGCCTCCATCGAGGTGGCGGTCAACGAACTGGCACCCGCCGACACCCCGGTGGCGTTCACCTACAAGGTGACCTCGTTCGACGGTGTCGAGATCAGTACGAACTTCTTCCCGGCGAGCGGCCTGGTCGCCGGCGAGGATGCGCCCACCGCACTCAACAGCCCGGGACTGGGTGGTGCCGGTCGCACGAATCCCTACGACCGGACCAACCCTCAGTCCTACCAGCCCAGTGTGGGCGATATCCGGGATGCCGGATACAACCTCATCACCTGGGATCCGCGTGGTGAATTCGCCTCCGGCGGCGTGCTGCAGCTGGACAACCCGTTCTACGAGGGCCGTGACGTGTCCGCCATCGTGAGTTGGTCGGCCACGAACACCCCGGCGCAACTCAACGGACCGGGTGATCCGAAGGTCGGCATGGTGGGCGGGTCCTACGGCGGCGGCATTCAGATGACCACCGTCGACCCGCGGATCGACGCCATCGTGCCGGGTATCGCCTGGCACTCCCTGAACGAGGCCCTGTACCCGAACGACATCTTCAAGTCCGCCTGGTCGGTCGTGTTGGGACTCTCGCTGGTCACGGCGGGTGCCACGATCAACAACCAGATCTACGCCGGTGTCGCCACCGGACTGCTGTTCAACTGGATCAGCCAGACCGCTCAGGCCGTTCTCGGCAGTAGCGGTCCGACCGCTCTGCTCAACGAGATGAAGGCCCCGACGATGTTCGTCCAGGGCACCGTCGACGCGCTGTTCCCGCTGAATCAGGCTATCGCGAACGCCCAGACCATCCTGGCCAACCCGTTCGGCACCGAGGTCAAGATGACCTGGTTCTGCGGCGGCCACGGCTACTGCCTGGATCCGGTGAATCCGACGCAGACCTCCCAGATCGTGTCCAACACCATCGCGTGGCTGGACACCTATGTCGCCGGCACCGGAGACCCGGCCGAGGACATCCCGGTGTTCCAGTGGTACGACCAGAAGGGCGTCTACCACCAGTCCGATCTGTTGCCGTTCCAGCCGGGCTTCAATGAGGTGAACCCGTTCAGTGCGGCCGGTGACGGCGGTGTGCTGCCCATCATCCCGTTCATCGCCGGTTCCGGTCCGCTGCAGGGCAGCGGGCTACCGTCTTCGGTCACGTCCTGGCCGTTGTCCCAGGTGTTCGCCACCGAGGCGAACAATGCCCTCAATGTGGCGGTGAACCCGAGCGTGGGCGACCAGTTCGTGGGCACCCCGGAACTGACGTTCACCTATACCGGTCTGGGAACCGGGAAGGCCGTGTTCGCCCAGTTGGTGGATGACGCGACCGGTCGCGTCGTCGGCAACATCAGCACCGCGGTCCCGGTGACCCTGGACGGGCGTGAGCACACCGTGACGGTGCCCATGCAGAGCATCGCCTACACCGTTGGTGCCGGAGATTCGCTGACCTTGCAGATCGCGGCGTACTCGACGCTGTACTCGAACAGCTCGATCGGGCTGATCAACATCTCCGACATCCAGCTCGACCTGCCGGTCCGGGCCACCGTCTGACGGGAAGGCTCTGGGGGCACGCCGCGGCAGACCAGGGGGTCAGCGACGGAGCCGATGGCGTTTCTTGCCGACAGGCCGCTGGATGCCCGAGTCGCTGACGGCCGATGACGCTTCGGTGTCGGCCGCAGTGTCCTCCGCGGGTTCGATCGAGTCGGCGGTCGACTCGGGGTTCGCCTCAGAAGCCGGGGCGTCGTCCGCGGGCGCCACGGATTCCGCGTCGGATGCCTCGGCCGTGTCGGCCTCATCGCCGGCCGTGTCCTTAGCTTCGCCGTCGGACGACTCAGCCTCCCGGTCGGATTCCTGACCGGATTCGGGTTCCGACTCGGTCTGCTTTCGACCCCGCTTCCGGGTGCGCCGCTGTTTCGGCGTCTTATCCGTCTTCTTCTCGGGCTTGGCCTTGGCCGGCTTGGGGGGCGGTGGGGGTAGCTCCGCGGGGAACGACAGAACGAAGGCGAGGGCCGCCAGGACCGCGAGGGACCCGGCGCCGCCGTACACGCCGAACAACCACGGTGCTGCGGCCTGCGAGTTCAGCCAGATCTCGGCGACCGCCGTCGCGATGATGAACACCCCGGCGATCACATGCAGGACTGCCGACCACGCGCGAAGCCGGAGTGCCAGCTCCGGGATGCGGGATTCCTGCTTCAGCGCGCGCTGAAGAGACAGGCCCACCGGAACAGCCGCCGCCGCGATCGGGAAGCCGGTGACGATGCGTCCAAAGGTGGCCGCTGTGGCGGGGATGTCGCCGGTCAGGACCCACCACCGGGGAATGACGAACACGACGTAGAGGAGGGCTCCGACCAACCACAGAGCAAGGTGCGTCGCCCTGGCAGCACGCCGCCGCATAGGTCTCCTTAGTCGGTGGTCCGGGGTGCGGCCGCAAGCCGCACCCCGGACGGGCGCGGAGGATGCGGGATTTGAACCCGCGAGGGCTATTAACCCAACCCGCGTTCCAGGCGAGCGCCATAGGCCACTAGGCGAATCCTCCGTCGGTCATGGTAGCCGACCGGGGCCGAGGTTCTCGACCTGCTGCCGTCAGTCGGTCGGGCGGTACTAGACTGAAGGCGGACCCCGCGCGGCGTCCAACCTGTGAACTCCCCCAGGGCTGGAAGGCAGCAAGGGTCAACGGGCTCTGGCGGGTGCGCGGGGTCCCCTTTCTTGTCGGCCGCTTTTCGGCGGACACGGATATCCCGCGGTGTTGACGAAAGGCTCATGGTGTCGTTCCAGTCCCTCGGCCGTGATGACCTGCAGAGCCGTCACGATTCATTGCTTCGTGATTACGCCGACCTGCGTGCCAAACAACTGGCACTGGATCTGACCCGCGGAAAGCCCTCGCCGGAACAGTTGGACCTGTCCAACGCCCTGCTGACGTTGCCCGGGGAGAACGTCTACCGCGATGACGAGGGCACCGACACCCGCAACTACGGCGGCCAACACGGTCTGCCCGGGTTGCGGGCGATCTTCGGAGAACTGCTGGGCATTCCCGTCCCCAACCTCATTGCGGGCAACAACGCCAGTCTCGAGTTGATGCACGACACGGTGGTGTTCTCACTCCTGCACGGCGGCGTCGACTCCCCGCGTCCGTGGATCCGTGAACCCAAGGTGAAGTTCCTGTGCCCGTCGCCGGGCTACGACCGTCACTTCGCGATCACCGAGAGCCTGGGCATCGACATGATTCCCGTGCCCATGCGCGAGGACGGCCCGGATGTCGATCTGGTCGAAGAGCTCGTCGCCACCGACCCGTCGATCAGGGGCATGTGGTGCGTTCCGGTGTACGCCAACCCGACCGGCGCGGTGTACTCCTGGGAGGTGGTGCGTCGGCTGGTGCAGATGCGCACGGCCGCCAACGATTTCCGGCTCTTCTGGGACAACGCCTACCCGGTGCACACCCTCACCGACGAGTTCGCCAGGCCGGTCGACATCATCGGACTGGCCGCGCAGGCGGGTAATCCCAACCGGCCCTACGTGTTCGCCTCCACGTCGAAGATCACCTTCGCCGGGGGTGGCGTGAGCTTCTTCGGCGGATCGTTGGGCAACATCGCCTGGTATCTGCAGCACTCCGGCAAGAAGTCGATCGGCCCGGACAAGGTCAACCAGTTGCGGCACCAGAAGTTCCTCCGGGATGCCGACGGGGTCCGTCGGCACATGTTGCGTCACCAGCAGATCCTGGCTCCGAAGTTCGCCCTGGTCCTCGACATCCTGGACCGCCGTCTCGCGGAGGCCAAGGTCGCCTCGTGGACCGAACCCAAGGGCGGCTACTTCGTCAGCCTGGATGTCCTGCCGGGATCCGCGAAACGGACTGTGGCGCTGGCCAAGGAGGCCGGCATCGCGGTGACCGAAGCCGGCGCGTCGTTCCCGTACCGCAAGGACCCGAAGGACACGAACATCCGGATCGCGCCGAGTTTCCCGTCGGTGGCGGACCTGGCCGAGGCGATCGACGGTCTGGCCACATGCGCGCTGCTGGCGGCCACTGAAGTCCTGCTCGGCCGGCCGGTATCTGATCCCGCCTGACCGGTCCCCGTTCGTCCGGCTCGGCTTGTCCGGCCTCCCTCGGGCGGTGTCTCGTCGGTCGGGGTGGGTAGCCTGCTGGCGTGGCGCTCTACCGCAAGTACCGGCCGGCGACGTTCGCTGAGGTAGTCGGTCAGGAGCACGTCACCGAACCGCTGTCCACGGCGCTGTCGGCGGGACGGATCAACCACGCCTACCTGTTTTCCGGTCCACGGGGATGCGGCAAGACCTCGTCGGCCCGAATCCTGGCCCGATCGTTGAACTGCGCGGAGGGCCCCACACCCACCCCGTGCGGGGTCTGCGACTCCTGCGTGGCGTTGGCGCCCAACGGCGGAGGTTCGGTCGACGTCGTCGAACTCGACGCAGCCAGCCACGGCGGGGTGGACGACACCCGTGAACTGCGTGATCGCGCGTTCTACGCGCCCGCACAGAGCCGCTACCGCATCTTCATCGTCGACGAGGCGCACATGGTCACGACGGCGGGCTTCAACGCGCTGCTCAAGATCGTCGAGGAGCCGCCCGAGCACCTGATCTTCGTGTTCGCCACCACGGAGCCGGAGAAGGTGCTGCCCACCATTCGGTCGCGTACCCACCACTACCCGTTTCGGCTGCTCGCACCGCGCACCATGCGGACGTTGATCGAGAAGATCCTCGCCTCGGAGGCGGTCGACGTCGACGACACCGTGTTCCCGCTGGTGATCCGGGCAGGCGGCGGGTCGCCACGCGACACGCTGAGCGTGCTGGACCAGCTACTCGCCGGGGCGGAAGACAACCGGGTGCACTACCAGCGTGCTCTGGCATTGCTCGGCGCCACGGATATCGCGCTGATCGACGACGCGATCGACGCACTGGCGGCCGGGGATGCCGCGGCACTGTTCGGGGCGGTGGAGTCGGTGATCGACGCCGGCCACGATCCGCGCCGTTTCGCCACCGACCTGTTGGAACGTTTCCGCGATCTCATTGTGCTGCAAGCGGTTCCGGATGCGGCCAGTCGTGGTGTTGTGGATGCCCCCGATGATGTGCTCGATCGGATGCGGGATCAGGCCGCCCGGATCGGGCCGGCAACGCTGGCCCGGTACGCGGAGGTGGTGCACGCCGGTCTGGGTGAAATGCGCGGTGCCACGGCCCCGCGGCTGTTGCTGGAAGTCGTGTGTGCCCGACTGTTGCTGCCTTCGGCCAGTGACACCGAGTCGGCGCTGCTTCAGCGGATCGAGCGCATCGAGACGAGGCTGGATATCTCCATTCCGGCAGGGGAGACGGCGGCGAGTGCCCCCGTGGCCACCGGCAAGCAGTACGTTCGCAGGACTCAGGCGCCGGCGCCCGAGACTGGGGTGCCCGAGACTGTGGCACCGGAGGCTGCGGTGGCCCCGGCCGTCGCGCCGAGGACGGTGGCACCGGCAGCGGTGGTGCCCGAGAAGGCGCCCTCCGCCGTGCCGCCATCCCGGGTCGAGCCGCCGTCGGTGCGGCCCGATCCCATGGGGTCGAGACCCGCGCCCCCCGCCGCGGTGCCGCCCCCGGCTGCGCGCAGCGACTCCCCGGAGCGGCCTGTACCGGAGAGCGCACCGGCCGATGAACACACCCCGAATGCCGCGGCGGTCCGTCAGATGTGGCCGACGGTGCGGGAAAAGGTCCGCGAGCGGTCTCGCACCGTCGAGGTGATGCTGGCGGGGGCGGTCGTCCGCGCGGTGGAGGGCAACACGCTGGTACTTGCGCACGACTCCGCTCCGCTGGCCAAGCGGCTGTGCGAGCAGCGCAATGCCGATGTGATCCGCGATGCGCTCAAGGACGCGTTGGGGGTGAACTGGCAGGTTCGTTGCGAGGCCGGGGGCGCGGGTGCTTCCGCGCCGGCGGTGCCTCCGGCGCCGGCGCCCATCCCGGCAGATGTCGCCCGTGCCGGGGAGCGCTCCGAGGAAGACGACATGATCGCCGAGGCGGTCCGCGACGATGAGGATCCCGCACCGCGACGCGACCCGGAAGAGGCGGCGCTGGAGTTGCTGCAGAGCGAACTCGGAGCCCGCCGGATCGACGGTTGACGTAACACCGGCACGCCGAAAGGCGGGCCGATCAGCATGACTACCCTCATGCGCAGCCACCGCAACCCCGAGGAGTTCCATGGCACAGGTCAGTTCGTCGAGTTCCATTCTCATCGACGCCGAACCGGCGAAGGTTCTCGACGCGATCGCCGATTACCAGCAGGTGCGGCCCAGGATCCTCTCGCCGCACTACAGCGAGTACCGGGTGCTGTCGGGTGGTCAGGGCCGCGGGACTGTCGCCGCGTGGAAGCTGCAGGCCACCAAGTCCCGGGTGCGCCACGTTCAGGCCGACGTCGACGTGGCCGGTCACACCGTCATCGAGAAGGACGGCAACTCCTCGCTGGTGACGAACTGGACCGTCGCGCCTGCCGGTCCCGGGTGCACGGTCACCGTCAAGACCACCTGGACCGGCGGGAGCGGGGTCAAGGGCTTCTTCGAGAGGGTTTTCGCACCACTCGGTTTGCGTCGAATCCAGGACGAGGTGCTTGCCAACCTCAAGAAAGACGTCGAGAACCCAGAGGCTTAGAGAACTCAGAGGCTTAGAGAACTCAGGGGCCTGAGCAGGCGGCTAGCTTGTCCGCGGCGGCTGGGTCTGCAGGAACGACACCACGCCGTTGGCTACCGCCTGGGCGTACTTCTGCCGGCCCTCGATGCTGGACATCAGGGTCGAGTCGACCGGGTTCTTCATATTCCCCAACTCGACCAGAATCGACGGGTACTGGGCGAGGTTGAGCCCCGCGATGTCAGCCCGGGGGTTGAGTCCGTTGTTGCCGATGTAGGTCGCCGGCGGGATGCCCGCCGCCGCAATCTGGTCACGCATCATCCGGGCGAACTGCACGGACGGTCCGGCCTGCGTGGCGTTCAACGCCGGGCTGGAGTAGAGGATGTGGAATCCCCGGCCGGTAGCCGGTCCGCCGTCGCCGTGGATCGACACCACGGCATTGGGTTGCAGTGCGTTCGCCATCGCGGCCCGTTCGTCGACACAGGGACCGACTTGGTCGTCGTTCCCCCGGGACATGGCGGTCCGTACCCCCAGCGCATGCAGGGCGGCGCGGATCCGCAAGGTGGTGTCCCAGGTGAAGGTGTGCTCGGGGTAGCCGGCCTCGGTCGCGGTGCCGGAGGTCTGGCAATCTTTGGTGCCGCCACGGCCGTTCGGAACCTGCTTCGTCATCGAGGCGTCGTTGGCCCCGTTGTGTCCGGGGTCGAGGAAGACGATCATCCCGGCGACACTGCCCGGCGCAGCGTGGGTCAGGGGAGCCGGAGACGTCGCGGTGGCGAGTACCACGCCGGTGACGGCGACGGCCCCGACACGCAGGGGAGTGAACTTCGGCACGGCCGCCACGGTAACCCGCGGCCGTCTAGGCTTGGAAGTCACCGAGCGGCCGAAACGCCTGTCCGCAACGAAGTCGAGACCACAACGCAAGGAGACCGTCATGCAACCCGGAATTCCGCCCGGCCTCCCCGGCGTTCCGCCCGGCATGCCCGTTGATCCGGAGACACTGCGCAAGCAGGCGGAACAACTGCGCCAGCAGATGATGCCCGGACTGCAGGCGGCGCTCGCCCAGGCCCAGCAGGTGCAGCAGCAGTTGCAAGAGGCTCAGCAGAAGATCGCCGGGTCGGAGGTTCAGGGCCAGGCCGGGGGCGGTTTGGTGACCATCACCCTCAGCGGTGCGGGAAAGGTGACCGCGGTCAACATCGACCCCTCTGTGGTCAATCCCGACGACGTGGAGACACTGCAGGATCTCGTCGTCGGAGCCTTCGAGGATGCCACCCGGGCGATGGCCGACATGGTCAAGGTCCATCTGGGTCCGCTGGCCCAGATGCGTCAACAACCCCAGGGCCCCACGGAGTCCTGACCGAATGTTTGAAGGTCCTGTCCAGGATCTGATCGACGAACTCGGCAAGCTTCCCGGCGTCGGACCGAAGAGCGCCCAGCGGATCGCTTTTCACCTGCTCTCGGTCGAGCCCCCGGATATCGATCGGTTGACCGCGGCGCTGACGCGAGTGCGCGACGGTGTTCAGTTCTGCGAGGTCTGCGGCAACGTCTCCGAGGCCGAGCGCTGCCGGATCTGTGCCGATGCCCGTCGCGACGGCACCCTGGTGTGCGTCGTCGAGGAACCCAAGGACGTCCAGGCGGTTGAGCGGACCCGGGAGTTCCGCGGCCGCTATCACGTTCTCGGCGGGGCGCTGGATCCGCTCTCCGGCATCGGTCCGGATCAACTGCGGATTCGCCAGTTGCTCAACAGGATTGGCGAGCGTGTGGACGGCGTCGACATCACCGAGGTGATCATCGCGACCGATCCGAACACCGAGGGTGAGGCAACCGCCACCTACCTGGTGCGCATCCTGCGCGATATTCCGGGCCTGACGGTCAGCCGGATCGCGTCTGGTCTACCGATGGGCGGGGATCTCGAATTCGCCGACGAACTGACTCTCGGGCGCGCCCTGTCCGGGCGTCGCGCGATGGTCTGACGGCACCCCGCTAGCGGCTGGCCCCGCGTCGGCCGTCCGCCTTGGAAGCGGCGTCGCCGGCAGTGCCGTGCGCCTGCTCCGCCCGCCCGGTTCGTAGGGCGCTGGAACCCCGTTGCGGGGTGGCATCGGCCGTTGCGCGGATGTCGGAGCCGGCTGGCTCGCCCGCGTTCGGCACCACGTCGACGGTCGGGGTCCGCTCGGTGTGCGCCGGCACGGCGTCGACCGCCGCACGAGGCGACTCTGTGACATCGGCGGCGGGAGCCGGGACGGTGACCGTGGCGGCGGCCGATTCGGCGGCGGCGATCTTCAGGGCCGCACTGGCCGGGCCGATCGGCGGGATCAGGATGGGCCGCGTCGCGAGGGCCGCCGCCAGGGTGTTCTGGGCGCTGACGATGCCGTCCACGATCGCCTGCCCGCCCGCGCCGAACGCACTGATCACCCCGGTCACGCCGGTGATCACCGCCTGTACGACGCCGCCGATGTCGAAGGACAGGATGGCATCGACGATGTTCTGTCCGGCGATGATGAAGGACCGGGTCACGTCATCGAACGCGGTGAACAGTCCGGCGCCGAGTTCGACGGCCGCCAACGGTTGGGCGGCCAGCAGAGCGGACTGGATTGCCAGCTGGATCTGCCCGACCTCGATGTTCGCGGCGATCGGGGGGATCAGTGTGGCCGAGCCGGCATCAAAGGCCCATTCCTCGACCGTGGTGAGGGCGTCCAGCGCGTTACCGCTGAAGACCTGCTGGGCGGCGGTGAGCAACGTCTCGGGAAGTTGCGCGGCGGACTCGGCGAAACCCGCTCCGCCCTGCGCCAGACCCGCGGTTCGGATCGCCAGGAACTCGACTTCGTTGGCGATGGCCTGCTGCCAGGCGGGGAAGGTCAGGATGTCGAAGATGCTCGACGTCAGAGCGATATCCGGGGCGGTGAACCGGGGGACCGCCGGCGCGGATGTGGTCAGCGCCGGGGCGGCCGCGATGACGCCGGCCCCCAGCAGCGCTGCGGTGGCGGTCGCGAGGGGGCGAGCGGCGGCAATCATGGTGAACTCCATCTCGGGAACCTGAGGAGACGTCCCTAACTAGCCGTCAACGTATCCCAACCGCGGTCCCTCGGCCCAATTCGGCGGAACCCGCGACGGATTCCCGCTCAGGTGCGGCTTGAGGCGCGGCGGGGTGCGGCGAGGCGCTCGCGGCGGAGTTGCTCGACCTCGGGTAGGTCCAGCGGTGGTAGCGGTCCGACGACGCGGGAGAGCAGCATGTCGGCCAATTCGGGGTTGCGGGCCAGGCACGGGCCGTGGAGGTAGGTCGCCACCACGCTGCCCTGAACCGCGCCGTCGATACCGTCACCGAGACGGTTACCCGCGCCCTTGACCACCGCGGCGAGGGGAGTGGCCTGCGGTCCGAGGACCGTGCCGCCGCGGTGGTTCTCGAAGCCGGTCAGCGGCTGGCTCAAGCCCTCGATCAGCGGGGTCGAGACGACCTCGCCGATGGTGCGTTCGGGCTGGGGCGTCGTGGTGACGTCGAGGAGTCCGACTCCGTCGACCCGTTCGCCGGCGGAGGTCTGATACCAGTGCCCGAGAACCTGGATCGCCGCGCAGATCGCCAGCACCGGGGCGCCGCGCGCGGCAGCCCGTTGCAGGCCCCGGTGGCGTAGCAGGTGTTGGGTCGCCAGTCGTTGGGCGTAGTCTTCCGCGCCGCCGAGGGTGTAGAGGTCCAGGCTGTCGGGCACCGGGTCGTCGAGGGTGATCTCGACGATCTCGGCGGCGATGCCCCGCAGCCGCAACCGCTGTCTCAGCACTACGGCGTTCCCGCCGTCGCCGTAGGTCCCCATCACATCCGGCAGCACCAGCCCGATCCGAACCGCGTCAGCCATGGCGCTCCAGCGCCCGCTGCAGGTGTAGGAACGCGGTGTAGTTGGCGACCACCTCGACGTGTCCGGGAGGGCACGACGCGATAGCCGCCACGGCGTCGTGCACCAGCGTGTGGTCCACCTCGGCGTAGCCGAGGCGGACGGCGAGGTCGGTGCCGCGCTCACCGGCGGCCACCACCTGGGTGCCGCCGAAGTGCTCGAACCGAACATCCCACAGCCAGGACAAATCCTCCCCGTCGGGCACCTGACCGTTGACCGCGATCACCACCCCGGCCGCGGACTTGTCCACCATCGAAAGGGCCTCCTGCCAGCCTGCCGGGTTCTTGGCGAGCAGCAGTCGAGCGGTGTGCCGGCCGAGGCGGACCGTGCGGTACCGGCCGGCCACCTCGTCGACGCGGCCCACCGCCGCAACCACCGTCGCCGGATCGGCGCCCATCACCACCGCAGCGGCGACCGCCTGCGCCGCGTTGCCCCGGTTCACGGTTCCGGGTAGGGCGAGAGCCATCGGGTACATCGCACCGTCGGGGCCATGGAGGTTGTCGGCATCGAACCACCACGCGGGCTCCGGGCGTGCGAAATCTGTTCCCGTGGAGCGCCAGCGCCGACCGTCTCGGACGATGACCTCACCGCTGCGCGGACAACTGACCGAATCGTTGGACCAGCCGCCGCCGGCGGCAACCCACACCACATTCGGGCAGTCATAGGCCGCCGACGTCATCAGTACGTCGTCGCAGTTCGCCACGACGACGGCGTCGGGGTGCCGGGCGAGTCCGGCGCGCAGTGTCCGCTCGATGTGGTTGATCTCACCCACCCGGTCCAGCTGATCGCGGGAAAGGTTCAGCAGCACGATCACCGCGGGGTGGAGGGCGTCGGCGACATGCGGCACGTGCATCTCGTCGACCTCGAGCGCGGCCACCGGGGCGCCGCGAGCGGTGGCCAGCGCCGCGACCAGGCCCGCGTCCATGTTGGCGCCCTCGCTGTTGGTGGCGACCGGGCCGGTGGTCGACAGGGCCGCCGCCAGCATTCGTGTGGTGGTCGACTTACCGTTGGTGCCGGTGACCAGCGCCGTCCGGCGCCCGACACCGAGTTGCCGGAGGATCGACGGATCCAGCTTCAGCGCCACCAGGCCGCCGATCATGGCGCCGGCGCCCCGGCCGGTGACCCGTGAGGCCCAGCGCGCCGCCGAACCGGCGGCGAGGGCCGCGCGGCTGCGAAAAGTCATCCTCATCGAGGAGAGAGCTTAGGCGGCGAGCCCGGGACGCCCGCGGCAAGAGTCGCCGGACCGGCTCCAGCTTTCGTTGCCGGTTGGCGGCCGCGACACGGCAGGAGCTCTGCAGGGCTGTCAGGGCACCGTGCCATCCTGAATGTCGTGAGCCACACCTGGGGCCGACCGGCCGAGGAACACAACGATGGATGGGTCGTCGTCGACGTCGAAACCTCCGGTTTCCGTCCGGGTCAGGCCCGGGTCCTCAGCGTCGCGGCGCTCGCCCTCGACGGCGCGGGAAATGTCGAGCAATCGGTGGTCAGCCTGGTCAATCCCGGTGTGGATCCCGGGCCGACGCATATTCACGGGATCACCCCCGAGATGCTCGAGGATCAGCCGGTGTTCGGCGAGATCGTCGGCGACCTCGCCGAACTCATCCACGGGCGCACGCTGGTGGCGCACAACGCCGCCTTCGACTATTCGTTCCTCACCGCTGAGGCGGAGATCGCCGGCGTCGTTCTGCCGATCGACAGTGTGATGTGCACCGTCGAACTGGCTCGCCGGCTGGAACTGGGTCTGGAGAATCTGCGTTTGGAGACCTTGGCCCGGCATTGGGACGTGCCGCAGACCCGGGCGCACGACGCCTTCGACGACGCATTGGTGCTTTCCAGGGTCCTTCGGCCCGCACTGCGTCGGGCCCGTCAGCGGGACGTCTGGCTGCCGGTGCGCCCCGTCTCCCGGCGACGCTGGCCCAACGGCACCGTCACCCACGAGGAATTGCGACCGCTGAAGGCGCTGGCGTCGAGAATGTCCTGCCCATTCCTCAACCCGGGCCGGTACCAGTCCGGGGGCCCGCTGGTCCAGGGGATGCGGGTGGCGCTGTCAGCCGAGGTGAACCGGACGCACGAAGAACTCGTGGAGCGAATCATCCACGCCGGGCTCGCCTACACCGACGACGTCGGCCCGGAGACCTCCCTGGTGGTCTGCAATGAGCCGATACCCGAGCGCGGCAAGGGATTCCAAGCCCGCGAGTTGGGTGTGCCGACCGTGGCTGATGACCAGTTCATGCGCAGTATCGCGAAGGTGGTGGACGGCGTGGGCATCGACGAGTTCGTGCAGCCCATCGACCGGGGCCAGCAGTTCGCGCTGTTCTAGGACCCCGGTAGGGGTATCGCCGGAACTCCGGGTGTACCGAGCCGGCCGGCGAGCCAGGGCAGGGCGGTGGCGAAACCGGCTGCGGCGGAAGCATAGTCATGACCTCCTGAGTATCCGACCACGGAACAGTCGATGCCGTTCGCGCCGAACAGCGTGCACAGCTGGCCGGCCGTCTTGGCGTGTTCCTCGGATCGTGTGTCCCAGTCGGCCAGTGCCTCGGGCGGCAGCGGGATGTTGCCGGCCGGAAAGTGCGTCGTCGGAACGTCCTGCGAGACCCCGATCCATGCGGCCTTGTCCTGATACGGCCCGTGCCGCTCCACCACGGTCTTCGGATCGAACGCCGCCCATGCCTCGGCGTCGCCGCCGAAGAGTCGGGCGATTGTTTGATTCTTCGGGCCGGCGTTGGGGCCGAGTTGTCCGTCGAGGGCCACGATGGCGCTGAACATCTCAGGCTGCCTCACCAGGAACATGATGGAACACGTGCCGCCGGTGGACCAGCCCGCTATACCCCAGCCGGCGGCATCTGCTCTGACGCCGAAATTCGAGATCACGTAGGGCACGAACTCTTTGGTGATGTGGTCGGCGGCGTTTCCGCGGGGACCGTTCACGCACTCGGTGTCGTTCGTGAACGAGCCACTGGTGTCCGGGAACACCACGACCGGTGCGGAACCGCGGTGGCGAAGGGCGAACTCGTCGAGGATCTCCAGCCCGCGTGCGTAGAGCAGCCAGTCCGGTGGCGTGCTGAACTCCGGACCGATCACCATGACCACCGGGAGGGGTGGGGGCGGGTTCGACGTGAACCACGCCGGTGGCAGGTACACCAGTTCGTTTCGGTGTGGGAAGCCGGAGATGTCGCTCGGGGTTGTGATCGACACCACCGTGCCGCGGGCGGGTCTGATCCCCTCCTGCTGCATCGCGCGTAGTTTCGTCTGGTCGATCCACTGGGACGGCTGCTTTCCGGTTGCCCACTGCCAGGCCATCCCGACCGTCGGCAGGTAACTGAGCGAGGCATTGACCGCGGTGGCCGTCGCCAGGACGCACATCGGAACCGTCACCAGCGCCACTGTCCGCCGCCACCATGGTGAACCCGACCAGCCGAGCACCAGAACCGCGGCGGCCAATCCCGTCAGTCCGATCCAGGGCCACAGTGCCCAGGGGTAGGTCGGACCCCAACCCTGACTTTCGAGGAACCACCAGGACGCGGCGATCAGTACCGCGCCCAAGCCGAGAGCCAGCGGCAGTCGGCGCAGCCGCCAACGCCTGGTCCGCCATCCCGTCGCGGCCACCAATGCACCGAACGCGACGGCCTGGATGGTGACCGGGAGCCAGCCGCTGATCAGAGACATATCGGCGGCACCGGAGCCTCGCGTGGCCGAGACCGTGGGATCCGGTCCGGCGGGTGGCGGCGGCGGCTCGGCGGTGGAGGGCGGCACCTCGGGCTGCGGGTCCGATGCGGCGGCGAGCGGATGGTCGGCGACGAACGAGGGACAGTCGTCGGGCACCGGTCCGTCCGCGGCGCGTGCGGCCATCCATTCCAGTACCGCGGGGTCGGTCAACGTCGGCGCGGGCTGCTCGCGGATGGTGATCGCATCGCCCATGGCGCAGGCGCGGGTCAGCGCTCGTTGGGTCCAGGCTGCCGGCACCCGCGGGTCGTCATCGCCGAAGAGCACCAGCATCGGCTGTTTCGCGGGCCCTTGCGGCAGTGTCGTCTTGCGTAGATAACCGCGCAGCAGAGTCAGCGCCTGCGGAGTGGCTGGACGCAGATCGTCGGGATTGATCTCGGCGATGACTGCCTCGCGGGCGGCATCCTCGTTGGGGTTACAGCCCAACAGCAGGTTCCAGTTGTCTTTGACTCGTCCACGTCGGTAGTCGTCCAGCGAAAACTGGCCCGGATACTCCTTCGCCAGGGTCGCCAGGTACCCCACATACATGGTCACCTGACTCCCGGTGAGGGTGCCGGTGTCCGCGGCATCGGCGAGTCCGTCGAGGTCTGCGGTCGGCGAAACGCTCACCGTGCCGCGCAGAACAGGGTGCCCATAATCGTCGGAGAGTTCGTTGACGGTCCACGCGCCCTGGCCGCCCTGACCTGTGCCGGCGGCGAACCAGATATCCGAGGTCTCCGGGACCGTCTTGCGGGTGGCGCGAACCGCGTCGATGAGGTTGTAACCCGCGCTCGCCGAATCCAGGAACGGGTGGTAGTCGCTCCGGTTGTCCGTGGTGTTTCCCAAACCCTGGTAATCCGGAACCGTGACGACGTAGCCCGCACGTAGGAAGGTGTCGATGGCCGCCGCATCGTTCTGAGCGGTGGCGGGGGAAACCGCGCAGTCCGGGCTGGGGGCGGCCACGGCGCGTCCATAGGCGACAACGGGGAAACCCCCCTGCGGAGCCGTGCTGCGGGGAATGTAGATCGAAGCCGACACCCGGGCGTACGCATCAGTGACCCCGGACTTCGAGACATAGGTGACACGGCGGATGGTGGCCGACTCCGAGGGGCCCGCAGGGTCCCGAACAGTGACGTCTTCCGTGCCGATGACCGCGCCCGGCCAGTCGGACTGCGGAGCCGCGTCGGATGCCTGTTGTGCCGTCGGCCCGCCGCAACCCGCGATGAGGGCGGTTGCGGCTACAGCGAGGACGGCGGGAAGCAGGCGCATCGCCGGTTAGATTAGCCGAGCAGCGGCCATCACGAGATTCCGGGTTTAGCCCAGCCGTGCGGCGCGGTTCACCGCCGAGACCACGGCCCGAAGCGACGCGGTGGTGATGGACGTGGCGATACCCACACCCCACACCGTCCGACCGCCCACCGAGGCCTCCACGTAGGCCGCGGCGGCGGCCTCCTCACCGGCTGACATGGCGTGCTCGGAATAGTCCAGCACGCTCACGTCGATACCGACGGTGCCCAGCGCGTCGACGAAGGCCGCCAGCGGTCCGTTGCCCTCACCGCGGATCTCGGTCTCCACACCGTCGACCTTGACGGTCGCCTCGATGACGTCGGTGCCGCCGTCGACTTCGGAGCCGATCACCCGCTGCTTGATCCGCTCCAACGGCCGAATCGGCGCCAGGTACTCGTCGGCGAAGGCGTCCCACATCTCCTTGGAGGACACCTCGCCGCCCTCTCCGTCGGTGATCTTCTGGATGACCTGGCTGAACTCGATCTGCAGTCGGCGTGGCAGCACCAAGCCGTGGTCGGCCTTCATGATGTAGGCCACCCCGCCCTTGCCGGACTGGGAGTTCACCCGGATGACGGCCTCGTAGGTGCGGCCGACGTCCTTGGGATCGATCGGCAGATACGGCACCTGCCACAGGATGTCCTCGACATCGGCGTCCGCCTCGTCGGCGGCGATCTTCATCGCGTCCAAGCCCTTGTTGATGGCGTCCTGGTGGCTGCCGGAGAACGCGGTGTACACCAGGTCACCGCCGTAGGGGTGGCGTTCGGGCACTGCCAGTTGGTTGCAGTGCTCGACGGTGCGGCGGATCTCGTCGATATTCGAGAAGTCGATCTGCGGGTCCACGCCGCGGGAGAACAGGTTCAGCCCCAGGGTCACCAGGCAGACGTTGCCGGTGCGCTCACCGTTACCGAACAGGCAACCCTCGATCCGGTCGGCACCGGCCTGGAAGCCCAATTCGGCTGCGGCCACGGCGGTTCCGCGATCGTTGTGCGGGTGCAGGCTCAGGATGATCGAATCCCGCCGCGCCAGGTTGCGGCTCATCCACTCGATGGAATCGGCGTAGACGTTCGGCGTCGCCATCTCCACGGTCGCCGGCAGGTTGATGATCAGCGGCCAGTCCGGCGTCGGCTGCAGGACGTCGGAGACCGCGTCGCACACCTCCTTGGCATAGGCCAATTCGGTACCGGTGTAGGACTCCGGCGAGTACTCGTAACGCCACCGGGTGCCGGGGTGCTTGGCCTGTTCCTCCAGGCACTTGCGGGCACCGTCGGTGGCGATCTTTTTGACCTCGTCGCGATTGGCCCGGAAGACCACCCGCCGTTGCAGGATCGACGTCGAGTTGTAGAAGTGCACGATCACGTTCGGGGCGCCGTCACAGGCCTGGAAGGTCCGCTCGATCAGTTCATCGCGGCACTGGGTCAGCACCTGGATGGTGACGTCGTCGGGAATCGCGCCCTGCTCGATGATCTCGCGGACGAAGTCGAAATCGGTCTGGCTGGCCGACGGGAAGCCGACCTCGATCTCCTTGTAGCCCATCCTGACCAGCAGGTCGAACATCCGACGCTTGCGAGCCGGGCTCATCGGGTCGATCAGGGCCTGGTTGCCGTCCCGCAGATCCACCGCACACCACGCCGGTGCGTGCTCGATGACCCGGTCGGGCCAGGTGCGGTCCGGCAGTGCGATCCGCTCCACTTCAGCGGCGAACGGCCGGTAGCGATCCACCGGCATCGCGGAGTTGCGCTGGTTGTTCCAGGACGGTTGGCCGGGCCGACGTGGGCCGGACGGCTTATTGATGGTGCGGGCGGATACGTAGGCGTCGACCGACGTCGCGTCGAAATGGCTGTTCACGATTTTTGCTCCGGAAGGTTGTGGTGGGGGACTTCAGACCTGGCCGTCGCGGCGAGCCGCGTCGGGAAGACCGGCGGCATCGCGAACACCCGCGACGGGAAGCCGGTCTGGATCAGACCCCGCCGCGGCGTCCGAGGAGGAGCACCCGCTGCACGCAATGAACTGTACTCCGGTTGCCTCAGCAGGCACAATCGTGCGGGTGACGCCGCCGAATGAACCGTGGCATCCTCCGCTTCCCCCGCCCCGGCCCCGTCGTTCTGCGGTCGACACGACGGTGACCGTGGTCCTTGTGGTGGTCACACTGCTGGCCGCGGTGGCGTCGTTCGCCTTCTCCGGATACTTCGAGATCACCACCGACAACTGCGGACGGAACTGCGGTATGCCGTGGGTGGCGTTGGCGTACCTGGTGACCTGGGGCGGACTCGTGGTTGCCGTGCTGATGGCGGCGCTGGGGATTGCGTTCGCAGTGCGGCGCGCGAGGCCGATGTGGATCTGGCCGGCCCTGGCGACGACGGTGGTGTTCGGGTCGTTTGCCGCCGGACTGATGCTGTCCGGCATGGCGTGAGCCCGGGGCGCATCCTCAGCGCCAGGCTTGTCCCCAGGTCTCGGCGAAAGCGACCTCCTCGAGGGGGAGGCGCTCGCGAGGTCGGCGGTCGCGTTCGGCGACATCCTCGGAGACCGAAGCCGGGTCCGCCAGTGAACCGACGGCGATGACCATCAGCGGCCGAACGTGTCGCGGGATCCCGAAGGCGGACCGAGCGCCGTCGACGTCGAAGCCCGCCATCGGGTGGCTGACCAGACCCCGGGCGACAGCCTCGACCGCGAGATTCGCCGCCGCCGCGCCCGCATCGACCCCGCTGTAGAGCGCAGTCGGTTCGTCGTCGCCTTCGTCGGCGCACACCAGAACCAGGGCACCCGCGTTTGTCGCGTAGGCGTTGCCCCGATTCAGCAGAGACGCCAGGCGCTGGTAGGTGTCATCCCCGCGCGACCCCACCACAAAACGCACCGGTTGCCGCCGGCCCCAGGTGGCCGCCCACCTGGCGGCTTCCAGCAGTCCGGTCAGAACCTCGGTGGTGACGACGGCGTCCGGGTCAAAGGCGCGTGGACTCCATCGGTCGGCGATCGGCCGGTGGATCGGCACCCGGGTCTTCGCACGGCGCTCGCGGGGCTGGTGTGACGGCTGTTGTGACATCGCCAGGCAGGTTACCCAGGCGCGCGGTGGAAAGGGGTGCGACGCGCACCCCTTATCCTGATAGTTGCAAACCGTCGCCCCGTCGGAGGGCTGACAAATCACCGTGCGTATGAAAACGGTGGGCAGAAGGGAAGAAAGTGGCGCTCGTCGTGCAGAAGTACGGCGGTTCCTCGGTGGGCGACGCCGAGCGGATTCGCCGGGTCGCCGAGCGCATCGTCGAGACCAAGAAAGCCGGTAACGACGTCGTGGTCGTGGTGTCGGCGATGGGTGACACCACCGACGAACTTCTCGACCTGGCCCGCCAGGTGGCGCCGGTTCCCCCACCGCGCGAACTGGACATGCTGCTGACGGCAGGGGAGCGGATCTCCAACGCCCTGGTCGCCATGGCCATCGAATCCCTGGGCGCCCAGGCCCGTTCGTTCACCGGATCCCAGGCGGGGGTGATCACCACCGGCACGCACGGCAACGCCAAGATCATCGACGTCACCCCGGGGCGGTTGCGTTCCGCGCTCGACGAGGGGCAGATCGTCCTGGTCGCCGGGTTCCAGGGTGTCAGCCAGGACAGCAAGGACGTGACGACCCTCGGCCGCGGTGGGTCGGACACCACCGCCGTCGCCCTGGCCGCCGCCCTCAACGCCGACGTGTGTGAGATCTACACCGACGTCGACGGTATCTTCACCGCCGACCCGCGCATCGTGCCCAACGCCCGCCGTCTGGACACCGTCACCTTCGAGGAGATGCTCGAAATGGCGGCGTGCGGAGCCAAGGTGCTCATGCTGCGGTGTGTGGAATACGCCCGCCGCTACCACGTTCCGATCCATGTCCGCTCGTCGTACTCCGACAAGCCGGGCACGATCGTCACCGGATCAATCGAGGACACCACCATGGAAGACGCCATCCTGACCGGGGTTGCCCACGACCGCAGCGAGGCCAAGGTCACCGTCGTCGCACTGCCGGACGTCCCCGGATACGCCGCCAAGGTGTTCCGCGCGGTCGCCGACGCCGACGTCAACATCGACATGGTGCTGCAGAACATCTCGAAGGTCGAGGACGGCAAGACCGACATCACTTTCACCTGCTCGCGCGACTCCGCGCCGCGCGCGGTGGAGAAGCTCACCGAACTGCAGGACGAGATCGGTTTCTCCAGCGTGCTTTACGACGATCAGATCGGCAAGGTGTCACTGGTGGGGGCGGGTATGCGCAGCCACCCGGGCGTTACCGCCACGTTCTGCGAGGCACTGGCCGAGGTCGGTATCAACATCGACCTCATCTCCACCTCCGAAATCCGGATCTCGGTGTTGATCAAGGATTCTGAGGTCGACAAGGCCGTGGCGGCGTTGCATGAGGCGTTCCACCTCGGCGGCGAGGAAGAAGCCGTGGTCTACGCGGGGACGGGTCGCTAGATGGTGTCGATCGGAGTGGTGGGCGCCACCGGACAGGTGGGCGTCGTGATGCGAAAACTGTTGGAGGAGCGCGACTTTCCCGCATCCAGTGTGCGGTTCTTCGCCTCCGCGCGGTCGGCGGGGAGGAAGCTGCGCTTCCGCGGTCGGGAGATCGAGGTCGAGGACGCAGAGACCGCCGACCCGGCAGGTCTGGACATCGCGCTGTTCTCCGCCGGCGCGACGATGTCGCGGGTGCAGGCGCCGCGGTTCGCGGCCGCCGGAGTCACGGTCGTCGACAATTCGTCGGCGTGGCGCAAGGATCCGGATGTTCCCCTGGTGGTCAGCGAGGTGAACTTCGACCGCGACGTGCGCGGCAAGACTCTGGCCAAGGGCATCATCGCGAATCCGAACTGCACCACCATGGTGGCCATGCCGGTACTCAAACCGTTGCACGACGAGGCCGGCCTGGTGCGGATGATCGCCTCCACCTATCAGGCGGTCTCCGGCAGTGGGGTGGCAGGGGTGGAGGAACTGATCACCCAGGCCCGCGCCACGATCGACGGTGCGGAGCAACTCGTGCATGACGGTGGGGCGCTGAACTTTCCGCCGCCGCACAAATACGTCGCGCCCATCGCCTTCAACGTTCTCCCCTTGGCCGGTTCCCTGGTCGACGACGGGTCCGGGGAGACCGACGAGGATCAGAAACTGCGCAACGAGAGCCGCAAGATTCTCGGCATCCCCGATCTCGCGGTCAGCGGAACCTGCGTGCGAGTGCCGGTGTTCACCGGCCACTCGTTGTCACTCAACGTCGAGTTCGCCCGGCCGTTGTCACCGGACCGGGCGCGTGAAATCCTGGCCGGCGCTCCGGGGGTCGCGGTGGTCGACGTCCCGACCCCACTGGCGGCGGCGGGGAGCGATGACTCGCTCGTCGGCCGGATCCGGCAGGACCCCGGCGTCGACGGCGGTCGCGGTCTGGCGCTGTTCATCTCCGGGGACAACTTGCGTAAGGGTGCCGCGCTGAACACCATCCAGATCGCCGAACTGCTGGCTGGCCAACGCTGAGCGCAGGGGCCCGACCGATCAGCGGCTGTCGCGTTTGGCCTGACGGCGGGCGCCGCTGGCCTTGGATGACGCCTCGGACTTGATCCGGCCGGTCGTCTTGCGGGGAGCTTTTTCCTTTGTGCGGGCGGCCTTTGTGCTGTCGGCCTTCGTGCTGTCGGCCTTCGTGCTGTCGGCCTTTGTGCTGCCGGCCTTCTTACCGCCGGATTTCTTGGCGCCGGTCTTGTCCCGGTCGGCCTTTCCCTTCCCGGTCTTCTTCGGGTCGGACTTCTTTCCGGTGCCGGAGTCGCTTGACTCCGGCGTGCCCTTCCGGGCCCGGTCCAGACGCTCCCGTTTCAACTCCTGGGCACTGCGTTGCGCTGCGGCCGCCAGTTGGTGGCTGACCCGCGCCAGCGCCTCCTCGAACACCTCGGCCTTGGCCCATCCGCGCTCGTTGGCCTCGGCCGCCACCCCCCGGGCCCCTTTGGCGCGCACCTTCGCCGCGCCACGTCGCCGGTAGAGCATCACGTACTTGTTGCGTGCCCGGCGGACCCGTGCGTGGAGGTCCATGAGTGCATCGGTGTCGAGATGAGCCGTCGCCGCGGCCTCCGTCGCGTCGATCAGTTCCGATTCACGTTGGGTGAGATTGACTCCGGCGTTCCGCCCCCCTGATTCATAGCGCTTCCGGGCACAGTGGGGAGGCGGATTCGACGACGCTCATAGCCGATTCACATCCGCGACACAGCGCGCACCCTGGGCTGCAGACGAGGGTGGTCGTATGACCGAATCAACAGAGAAGTCCGTAGCCGAAGCCGACCGTCAGTCCGTGACCGAGGCCGTCCCCGCCGTTGCGGTGCCGCCGAGCCCCAGCACTCGGCCTAACCGGCTCTATCAGACGGCCGCCTGGGTCGCGATCGTGGCAGGTCTGGTGTTCATCGTCGGGGCGATCTTCTTCACCGGCTTCGCACTGGGGCGGCACAGTGGGCCCGGCGGTTGGGACGGGCCTCGGCATCCAGCCGGAGTGATGATCCCCCGGCCGCCGATGGGCGACCCCGATGGGCGGGGCCCCGGAATGATGGGGCCGGGCATGATGGGCCCGGGCATGATGGGGCCGGACGGACCCGCTATGCGCGGTGGTTCGCCGACAACCGCACTGCCGGTGCCCCCGGGTCGCTAGTCGGATTTGTGTGCGGTCAGTAGAAACGCCGGCAGCTTCGGCCGGCCCGTCTCGTCGCGCGGCAGGTCGCCGGGGGGAAGCGGCATTCCCTCGACGGGGTTGACGTGAATCCAGGCCGGGCGGATGTCGTCCACCGCGAAGTGCCGGGACACCGCCGCCCGCAACTCCTCCGCGGAGACCGCATGCGGCCCGGTCTCGAAATCGGGTGGAAAGGCGCCCTCGGCGAACACCAGGACGTAGTACCGGGCACCGGGTGCGGCGGCCCGGTGGATCGAACGCAGATAGCCATCACGTCCCTCGATGGGCAGCGAGTGGAACAGCGTGCTGTCGAAGATGGTCCCGAACCGGCCGTCGTAGCCGGTGAACGAGGTGATGTCGGCGGCGACGAATGTCGCGTCGGTCAGGCCGCGCCGGGCGGCTTCCTCCGCGGCCGCCGCAACTGCGGTCGGCGCCAGATCTATCCCCACAACGGGATGTCCGGCGGCGGCCGCCGCGAGGGCCAACTCGGCGTAGCCGCAGCCCGCGTCCAGGACCTCGCCGCGAGCCGAGTCGATCAGAGCCGCCAGTTCGGGCTGCGGTTCACCGATGTTCCACGGCGGCGGACCGGTGAACGCCCCTTCCTGTCGGTAGGCGCTCTCCCAGTCCATGACTTCGGATTCCATACGTCCCAACGTAGTGCGCCAGCACATCTCGACGTCGTGCGCCGGCACATCTCGACGTAGTGCGCCGGCACATCTCGACGTCGTGCGCCGGCCCCATGGCGCGGTCGGCTCGGATCACGGCCAGGTGTGCACCGGCGCATTGCTGTGCATCAGATCGCAGTACCGGTGCAGCATCTCCGCCAGCGCCGCCGGCCGATCCAGTCCGTGCCGCTCCAACCGGTTGACGGTCTCCACCTGCCATGCGGATCCGTTGCGGCCGGTCTTGGCGCGGCCCTCGATGACGCCGAGATAGCGGTCACGGACCTCGGTGGCGACCCGCCAGCGGCGCAGACCCTCATCGGCCATCGGCAGCAGGTGGCGAAGGACCAGTTCATCGGGTGTCACCTCGCCCAGTCCGGGCCAGTACAGCCGTGCATTCATACCGTGCCGGGCGGCCTCGATGAAATTGTCATGGGCGGCGGTGAAACTCATCTTCGTCCACAGCGGCCGCTCATCCTCGGAAAGCGTTCGCAGGAGTCCGTAGTAGAAGGCCGCATTGGCCATCATGTCGACCACCGTCGGGCCGGCCGGCAGCACTCGATTCTCCACCCGCAGGTGCGGACGGCCCGCTGCGCCGTCGCCGACGACGTCGTAGACGGGACGGTTCCAGCGGTACACGGTCCCGTTGTGCAGCCGAAGCTCGGGGAGAAGCGGGGTGCGGCCCGCCGCGAGTTCAGCGCGGGGGTCCTCGTCGGACAACTCCGGAAGCAAGGTCGGGAAATAGCGCACGTTCTCCTCGAACAGGTCGAAGATGAGGTGATCCAGCGCTCGCCGAACCACACCCGGGGCCGCACACCCTGTGCCTTGAGTTCCTCCGGCCGGGTGTCGGTGGCCTGCGCGAACAATTCGATCCTGGTCTCCGCCCACAATTGGCGGCCGAAGAAGTAGGGGGAATTGGCGCCCAGCGCCAGCTGGGGGCCCGCCAGCACCTGGGCGGCGTTCCAGTTGTTGGCGAAATCGGCCGGGGACACCTGCAGATGCAGCTGCATGCTGGTGCAGGCGGACTCCGGGGCGATCGACTCGGCGTGGATGCTCAGCCGCTCCGCGCCGGCGATGTCGATCAGGATGTCCTCGCCGCGCGCGGTGAAGATCGAGTCGTTCAACGCCTGGTAGCGCAACGACGGGCTCATCCAGCTGCCCGCCAGGTCCTCGGGCATCAGCGTCGGCAGGATGCCGATCATGACGATGTGGGCACCGTCGGTACTGGCCTTCGTCTCCGCCGCGTTCAGACTGGCCCGAACCTCGGCTTCCAGCTCAAGCGCGGTTCGCCCGGGCAAAGGCCTTGGCGGAACGTTAAATTCGATGTTGTAGGCACCGAGCTCGGTCTGATATGCCGGGTCGGCGATGGAAGCCAGCACTTCCTGATTCAGCATGGCCGGTTGGTAGTGGGCGTCGACGAGGTTGCACTCGATTTCCATCCCGGTCAGCGGGCGGTCGAATTCGAAACTGGACTCCGAGAGCATGGTTTCGAACACGTCCAGGCAGAGCTGGACCTTCTGCCGGTACTCCTGCCGGTGCTTGCGGCTGTAGCTGGCGTGCGTGACCTCATCTCCCACCCCGACGATGCAACAGGCTCAGTGCGGCTCGCGCAAGCACCGCGGCTTCGGCACGCAGCAGAAACAGGGTTCAGATGACCCGCGCCACCGCAACCTGCCGGTCGAGCCGGCAGGCGTCCGGTCCGCCACGGGGCATGTCGGCGACCTCGCGGTCCGGAAAGCCCATGTGAACGATCATGGACGATGGCAGACTCCGGGTCACATGTGCACATCCTGTGACCGGGATCGGCGCGCTTCGACGCCGTGACATCGTTAAGGAGTTCCCTTGGCAGAATTCGTCGCCTCAATCGACCAGGGCACCACCAGCACCCGGTGCATGATCTTCGACCACGACGGCAATGAGGTCGGCCGACACCAGCTCGAGCACCAGCAGATCCTGCCCCGGGCCGGATGGGTCGAGCACAATCCGGTCGAGATCTGGGAGCGGACTCAAAGTGTGGTGATGTCCGCCCTGAACAACACCAGGCTTTCGGCTACCGACCTGGTCGCCCTCGGAATCACCAACCAGCGCGAGACCACCCTGGTGTGGAACCGGAAGACGGGCCGGCCGTACTGCAACGCCATCGTGTGGCAGGACACCAGGACCGACCACATCGCCGCCGCGCTCGACCGGGACGGCCGTGGTGAGGTGATCCGGCGGAAGTCGGGGCTGCCACCGGCGACCTACTTCTCCGGCGGCAAATTGCAGTGGATGCTGGAGAACGTCGAGGGCCTGCGTGCGGACGCCGAGCGTGGTGATGCGATGTTCGGCACGCCGGACTCCTGGGTGCTGTGGAATCTGACCGGCGGCGCCTCCCACGGCGGGGTCCACGTCACCGACGTGACCAACGCCAGTCGCACCATGCTGATGAACCTGGAAACGCTGGACTGGGACGACGAACTGTTGGGGTTCTTCGGGATTCCGCGGCAGATGTTGCCCGATATCCGGCCGTCCTCGTCCCCGGAGCCCTACGGGATGACTCACCCGGACGGGCCCGCCGACGGCGAGGTGCCGGTGACGGCGAGCCTGGGTGACCAGCAGGCCGCCATGGTGGGCCAGGTCTGCTTGAGGCCCGGCGAGGCCAAGAACACCTACGGCACCGGGAACTTCCTGCTGCTGAACACCGGAGAGAAGATCGTCCGCAGCAACAACGGCCTGCTGACCACGTTGTGCTACCAGTTCGGTGCAGCGAAACCCGTTTATGCCCTTGAGGGTTCGATCGCGGTGACCGGGTCCGCTGTGCAGTGGCTGCGGGATCAACTGGGCATCATCAGCGGTGCGTCGGACAGCGAGACGCTGGCCTCTCAGGTCGAGGACAACGGCGGCGTGTACTTCGTCCCGGCGTTCTCCGGCCTGTTCGCGCCCTACTGGCGATCCGATGCCCGCGGCGCGATCGTGGGCCTGTCTCGATTCAACTCCAACGCGCATGTGGCCCGGGCAACCCTGGAGGCGATCTGCTACCAGAGCCGCGACGTGGTGGATGCGATGGCCGCCGACTCCGGGGTGCGACTGGAAGTGCTCAAGGTCGACGGCGGGGTCACGCTCAACGAGCTCTGCATGCAGATCCAGGCCGACGTGCTCGGGGTCGAGGTCTCGCGACCGGTGGTCGCCGAGACCACCGCACTCGGCGCCGCCTACGCGGCCGGCCTGGCGGTCGGCTACTGGAAGGACCCGGAGGACCTGAGGGCCAACTGGCAGGAGAGCAGGCGGTGGACGCCCCGGTGGACCGACGAGCAGCGGGCCGCTGGCTATGCGGGCTGGCAGAAGGCCGTGCAGCGGACCCTGGATTGGGTGGAGGTCTGACAACTTCGGCGCGCTTTCGTGCGCGGGGCGCCTGAATCCGCGCCGAAGTGTGGTGGCGGTGTCACAGTGGAGGCATGACCGACACTGCTGACCTTGGCAACCTGCCTGATGCCCGGCCCTTCCACATGCGGGGCAACTACGCCCCGGTCGAGGACGAGGTCACCGCCTACGACCTGCCGGTCGACGGTGCCATCCCGCCCGAGCTCGACGGCTGGTATCTGCGCAACGGTTCCAACCCGAGGACGCCCACCGGGCACTGGTTCGTCGGCGACGGAATGATCCACGGGGTCCGCATCGAAGGTGGCGCGGCGAAGTGGTATCGCAATCGCTGGGTGCGAACCGACAGCTTCGACAAGCCCTTCCCGGTGTACAACCCCGACGGCACCAGGAACCTGCGTTCCTCGGTCGCCAACACCCACGTCGTCAACCACGCCGGCAAAACCCTGGCACTGGTGGAGTCCTCGCTGCCCTACGAGATCACCAACGACTTGGAGACGGTCGGCTGCTACGACTTCGGTGGTGATCTCAACGACGCGATGACCGCCCACCCGAAGATCTGCCCGACCACCGGGGAACTGCATTTCTTCGGCTACGGCAACATCTTTCAGCCGCACGTGACCTATCACCGGGCTGATGCGGCGGGGAACCTGACCGTCAACCGGCCGCTGGAAGTTCCCGCGCTGACGATGATGCACGACTTCGCGATGAGCTCCGGGCATGTGGTCTTCATGGACCTGCCGATCGTCTTCAACCTCGATATCGCCATCAACGGCGAAGGCGACATGCCGTACCGATGGGATGACGGGTACGGGGCGAGGTTCGGGGTGCTGCGCCGCGACGATCCGTTCGGTGAGGTGCGGTGGTTCGACGTCGACCCCTGTTACGTGTTCCACGTCGCGAACGCCTACGAGACGAACCCCGACGGACTCGGAGACGGCCCGAATCGGCTGGTGGTTCAGGGCTGCCGGTACCCGGAACTGTGGCGCAACGACGGCGGCTTCGGTGCCAGCGCGGCGCTGTGGGAATGGGTCATCGACCTCGGCTCCGGAACGGTGACCGAGCGCCAACTCGACGACCGTGCGGTCGAGTTCCCCCGCATCGACGACCGCCTCGCCGGCCTACCCGCGCGCTACGCGGTCTCGGTAGGCGGCGCCCGGTTGGTGCGTTACGACCTGAGGACCGGGGCGGCGGCCGAGCACCTGTTCGGCTCGCCGGACGCCCCGGGCGGACCGGGGGAGGCGGTGTTCGTGCCGTCGCCATCCGGCGCGGTCGATGAGTCGGAGGGCTGGTACATGGCCTACGCCTACGACCCCGCCAGGGACGGCAGCGATCTGGTGATCATCGACGCCGCCGACTTCAGCGGAGACCCGGTGGCGCGCATCCGGTTGCCCCGGAGGGTTCCCTACGGCTTCCACGGCAACTGGATCCCGAACGCCTGACCTCTGCGCCCACGCCTATCAAACGCCGACAGAACTGATTTCGAAAAGTCGGACGCGGCCCCAGCGTGTCGTTGTACTGTGACGCGTCGTAACCTGCACCGGGCCAATCGAATGTGATAAGGGGGGCGGTAGCGCGATGACGACTTCGGAGACCCCCGCACCCGTCGACCGGCGTGATCAGGGGATCCAAGAGATTGACGAATGGGTCTCCGGATACGTCAAACGGCATCCGGCCGCGGCCATCTCAACGGTGGGCGAACAGGCCATCCTGGCGGTCCGCACCATCCAGTACCTCTTCATCGATCTGTTCACCGGCAAGTTCCAGTGGCAGGAGTTCATCCGGCAGGCCGCCTTCATGGCCGGTACCTCGGTCGTCCCGACGATCTTCGTCGCGCTGCCGATCGGGGTGACGCTGTCGGTCCAGTTCGCGCTGCTCGCCGGCCAGGTCGGTGCCACGTCGCTCTCCGGTGCGGCCAGTGGCCTGGCCGTGATCCGGCAGGCCGCGTCACTGGTGGCGGCGATTCTGATGGCGTCCGCAGTCGGCTCTGCCATTACCGCTGACCTCGGATCCAGAAAGATCCGCGACGAGATCGACGCCCTTGAGGTGTTGGGTATCTCGGTGGTCCAGCGCCTGGTCGTTCCCCGGTTCGTCGCCGCGATCCTGATCGCCGTCGCGCTCACCGGCCTGGTGTGTTTCACCGGCTTCCTGGCCAGCTACCTGTTCAACGTCTACTTCCAGAACGGGGCGCCGGGCAGCTTCGTGGCGACGTTCGCCTCCTTCACCACCACTGACGACCTGATACTGGCCATGTTCAAGGCGGTGGTCTACGGAGCGATCGTGGCGGTGGTGGCCTGCCAGAAGGGGCTGTCCACCCGCGGTGGCTCGATCGGAGTGGCCAACTCGGTGAACAGCTCGGTGGTCGAGTCGATCCTCCTGCTCATGATTGTCAACGTCGCGATCAGCCAGATGTACCTGATCCTGTTCCCGAAAACGGGGTTGTAATAGATGACGCCGTCGACAGCGCTGCCCCCCGCGCTCCAGCCGCTCAAACGCGCTGGGGACAAGGCGGCCGGACCCATTCGCCAGCTCGGCCACATCGTGGTGTTCGCCGGGAAGGCGATCGCCGGAGTCCCGGTGGTGCTGCGTAGCTACCGCAACGAGTACACCCGGCTGCTCGCCGACGTCGCCTGGGGTAACGGGTCCCTGGTGGTCGGTGGTGGCACCGCCGGCGTGGCCCTGGTCCTCGGGGTGGTCGTCGGGGTGATGGTCGGTATCGAGGGCTACAACTTCCTGCAGCTGCTCGGTCTCGGACCGGCGGTCGGGATCATCTCCTCACTGGTCAACACCCGCGAGCTTGCCCCGATCGCCTGCGCGCTGGCGTTCGCCACCCAGAGCGGCTGCCGGTTCACCGCGCAGTTGGGCGCGATGCGGATCTCGGAGGAGATCGACGCCCTCGACAGCATGGCGATCCGGCCGATCCCGTACATGGTGACCACCCGGTTGATGGCTTCGATCACCGCGATCGTTCCGCTCTACGTCGTCTGCCTCGGGGTCAGCTACCTGAGCACCCAGATCATCGTCTCCATCATCAGCGGCGGCTCGATGGGTGGCTATCTGCACTACTTCGGCCTGATGCTCTCGGGTACCGAGATCTTCTACTCGATCATCAAGTGCGTCATCTTCGTCGCCATCGCCTCGGTGCTGCAGTGCTACTACGGCTTCTACGCCGGCGGCGGCCCCGAGGGTGTCGGGGTGGCCGCCGGGCACGCCATGCGGGCGGCGATCACGGTGGTGGTCATCGTGAACATGCTGCTGACCATGGCCATGTTCAGCCTCTCCGCCGGCGCAAGGTTCGGTGGCTGATGGCCTCACGCACAGTCGACCCGAGCGGTCGCGGAGCTACCCAGCGCCAGTTGTTCTTCACCGGTGTCGTGATGCTGATCGTCTCGGCGTTGATCGTGGTACTGCTGGTGGCGAAGTCCAACGGCAAGCTGGAGTCCTACACACGCATCGTCGCCAACCTGAATAATGTCGGCGACGGACTGCCGAGCCGGTCCGACGTCCGGTACCACGGACTGCTCGTCGGCACGGTGAACAGCGTGGTGCCGGCCACGTTCGGCCAGCCGAACTACGTGCACATCGACCTGGACCGCGAGTACGCGGGGTCGATCCCCAAGACCGTCACCGCGCGGGTGGTGCCCAGCAACGTCTTCGCGGTCTCCGCCGTCGAACTCGTCGACAACGGGGAGGCCCCCGCAATCCAGACGGGCGACCACATCACCGAGGACACCAAGCTGCCGACGGTGCTGTTCCAGACCACCATCAGCAAGCTGCGCGACATTCTTTACTCCACCGGCCGGGGCCGCGAGGACGACACCCTCGGCATCCTGGCGGCGCTGGGGGCGGCCACCCACGACCGGCGGCCGACGCTGTTGGCGGCGGGCGCGCAACTCGAGCGGCTGGTGAACCAGCTCAACTCGACCATGGCCACCGATCCGGCGAGCCCGACCCTGCTGAGCGCACTCGTCGAAGCCGCCAATGGTCTGGAGCAGACCGCACCGGATCTGCTCGACGCGCTGCACCAGGCCGTCGGCCCGATGCGGGTGCTCGTCGAGCAGCGTTCTCAGCTCAACACGCTGCTCGCCGCCGGCACCAACACCATGGGTACCGCCGAGACGGCGTTGGTCAACAATGTCGACCGGATGATCACCATCGGTAAGCAGCTCACCCCGGTGGTCGGTGTGCTGGCTCAGACGTCGGGTAACTGGCTACCCGGCTTCCAGAAGATGAAGGCGTTCTCCGAAAAGTTCCAGGAGGGCTGGGACCATGAGATGGACGTCTTCAATCTGCGGGCCAACCTCGCGCTGACGCCCACCTATTCCTACACTCGCGCGGACTGCCCGCAGTACGGCGAGCTCAAGGGACCCAGCTGCTTCACCGCTCCGCTGATCGCGGTCCGGCCGGATCTGCCTGAGGTGCTGATGCCGCAGAACTTCCAGCCGCCCAAGGATCTGATGCCGCCGCCCGGCACCGTCCTCGGGCCGAACGGAAACCTGGTCGCCGTGGGTCCGCCGCTGATCCAGCCCAACGGACCCAACCTGACCGACCCGAACCCGCCGTTGTCGGAGGGTATCGGCACCGGGATTCTCGGCGGCGTGGGCCCGCCGATGCAGCCCGCCCCGCCGGTTCCCGGAACGGCGAACCCGGCGTTCACCACCCCGCCGCCGCCGCCGAACCCCAATCCGGCACCGATCGCACCGGTTGCGCCCTGGCCGCCGGGGTACCTCCCGGCGGAAGGGCCCGCGCCGGCACCGGCCTCCTACGGCGGCAACGTCGGTCCGGTAGGCAGCGCCCAGGAGGTCAAGCAGCTGTCCTACATCACCGGCCAGCCGGCCACCCCTGCCACACAACTGCTGCTCGCGCCGCTGGTTCGTGGCATGACGGTGTCGCCGGACGATTCGACCGAGGGGCGGTCCTGATGGGTCTGCGGAAGGTCTTGATCGGACTGATCTCGTTCCTCGTCGTCACCTCGGTGATGACATACCTGGTCTACTCGACGCTGGAGCGCGAGGTGAGTGGCGCGACCACCGCCTACGCGGCTGAGTTCACCGACGTGTTCGGCCTGCGCGACGGCGATGACGTCCGCATGGCGGGTGTGCGCGTCGGCCGCGTGATGAGCATCGACCTGCTGCCCGGCAACCGGGCGAAGGTCAACTTCGAGCTGCAGAACGACCAGAAAATCCTGGCCAACACCGAGGCCTCGATCCTCTACCAGAACATCGTCGGGCAGCGGTACCTCGATCTGCGGCTCGGGCCCACCGGCGAACCGAAGCCGCTGCCGGCAGGCAGTGTGATCCCGGTGGCGCGCACCGTCCCGTCATTCGACGTCGGCGTGGTGCTCAACGGCTACGAGCCGCTGTTCGCCACCATCGACCCGAAGGCCGCCGATCAGATTTCCAACGCGGCGATTCAGGCGCTGCAGGGTGACAGCGCATCCTGGGCCACCCTGGTGGACCAGACCGGGAAGCTCACGGAGACCTTCGCCGGCCGCGATCAGTTGCTCGGCGACATGATCACCGGTCTGGACCAGGTGTTCGGGACGCTGGCCAAGCAGAACGAGAGCCTGGACAAGACGCTGGCCAACACCCGTCAGATGGTCAGCACCTTCAACGCTCGGCGTCCGGAACTGATCTCCTCGATGGGTTCGCTGTCCCGGGTCGTTCGCCAGCTGGGCGAGGTCACCAACGAGGTCAACCCGTCACTGCAGGCGCTGATCAACCGGGAACCCGGGTTCGCCGCGCACCTGGTGTCGATTGAGCCCCAGTTGGCCTTCGCCGGCGCCAACCTGCCCAAGTTGCTCAAGGGACTGGCGCGCGCCACCAACGAGGGTGCCTATCTCAACGTCTACGCCTGCGACCTCAACGCGCTGGCCTTCTTCCCCGGACTCAACGATGTGACACCGATCGTTGTCGATGCCGCCACGCCGGGCAATGTCGCCCAGCACAGCCCACGATGCAGGAATATGGCCAATGGCTGATCCCACCGACGCGAACGACGTAGTCGAGCGAAAATTCCGAGGGCAGCCCCGCAAGCGGGTGCTCGAGGATCTCAACAAGACCATGGTCGGGTTGGTCGCCCTCGCCGTGCTCACCGCACTGCTGGCCACCCTGGTGATCATCACCAAGGTGGGTCCGGGCTACCGCCGGATCTCCGCCGAGTTCATCCAGGCGGCCGCCCTGATGCCGAAGAATCCGGTCACGGTCGCCGGCATTCCGGTGGGGACGGTCACCGGGATGGAACTCGTCGGTGACCGGGTGCGGGTCGATATGCGCGTCCAGGACGACATCGAGGTCGGCAAGGACTCCCGGGCGGTTATCATGGTCACCACGATCCTGGGCTCGCGATATCTCGCGTTGCACCCGGGCGGCGGTGGACCACTGCCCAACAACACCATCGACCTCAACCACACCGAGGTTCCCTACGACCTCCAGCAGGCCCTGCAGGACGTCGCGGTGAACTACGGCGAGGTCAACACCGACGATCTCGCCGACGCCATCCAGGTGCTCGGCAAGCAGGTGGAGTCGCTGCCGCCGCTGATCCCCAAGGCGATGGACAACTTGAAGAAGCTGTCCACGGTCATGGCGGACCGGCGGGCTCAGTTCGGCAGCATGCTCAAGACGATGGACCTGGTGACCAGCACGCTGCGCCGGCAGCAGGCCAGCATCGGCGGCATGGTCAATCAGGGCCAGCAGTTGCTCGGCGAGTTCGTTATGCGCCGTGCCGCGTTCCACGCCATGATGCGTTCACTCACCGACCTGGTCAGAGTTCTCGACGACACCGTCATCGACGACCGGGCGCAGGTTGACGCGCTTCTGGCGAATATGAACAAGCTCACCGGCCTGCTGTCCAAGCATGACGACCTGGTCCGTGGAATTCTGCAGAGCGCACCGGTGGCACTGCGCGGTCTGGCGAACGCAACCGGCACCGGCAACGCCCTGGAAACCAACTTCGCGAACGGCATTCTCGTCGACTCCTGGATGTGCGCCATCAGTGGTCGGGGCAAGCAGTTCGGCATGATTCAGTACTTCAAGGACTGCCAATGAGCCGCTATCGGGGATTCACGATTCTGGCAGTGCTGGCCGCGGTCTGCGCACTTGTCGCTGGGATCTACGGCTGGTCGGTGATCAAGAAACAGCGCGACACCATCACCATCACCGCCCAGTTCGACAACGCTGCCGGGCTGTATCCCACCAACAACGTCGCGGTGCTGGGTATGAAAGTGGGCAGCGTGAAGACGGTCACGCCGAAGACCGGCTACGTCGAGGTCGAGTTCACCGTTGACAGGAACGTGAAGATCCCGGCCGACGTCACGGCGGTCACCCTGCAGACGTCGATCCTGGCTGACCGGTCCATCGAGCTGAGCCCGCCCTACCGCGGCGGGCCCACCCTTGAGGACGGGGCGACCATCGGGCTCACCCGCACGAAGACTCCCGTCGAGTTCACCAAGACCTTGGACATGGTCGACCGCCTGGCGGTGTCCCTGGGCGGCGACGGCAAGGGCAACGGAGCGGTCCGGACCCTGGTCGACTCCGGGGCCGCCATGGCGGAGGGTAACGGCGAGCGGATCAAGTCGGCGCTCAGCGAGCTGTCGAAGGCCATGAAGCTGTCGGCCGACGGCGGTGCGCAGACCAAGGAACAGCTGACAACGGTCGTCGACAACCTCAGCACGTTGATGGACGCCGCCGCGGCCAACGAGAACACGCTGCGGGAATTCGGCTCCACCGTTCGGGTGCTCACCCAGGTGCTGGCCGACGAGGATTTCGGCAGCGGCACGACCGGCAAGCAACTCAACGCGGTGCTCACTCAGTTGGGCGACCTGCTCGAGAAGAACCGCGACGCCATCAAAGAGGTGATCGGGAACAGCGAGAACGTGATGACGACCACGGTCGATCACCAGCGTGACCTGGCCGAGCTTCTCGATGTCGCGCCGATGACGCTGGACAACCTCTACAACGTCGTCGACCGAGAGAACGGCGCCGCCCGGGTGCACATCCTCACCGATCGGCTGCTCTTCGACAGCCAGACCGTCAAAGAGGTTTGCAACATGATGCATCTCCGGCAATTGGGTTGCAGTACGGGAACTTTGCAGGACTTCGGACCCGACTTCGGGGTGTCCTACATCCTCGACGGACTCGCAGCGATGGGACAGGGATGATGGCCGGACGCAGAAAGGCCGCGGTGCTGCTCGCGGCAACTGTGGCGGTGTCCACCGCGGGATGCTCGACCAGCGGTCTGGCCAGCCTGCCGCTGCCGCACCCGGGCACGGGTAAGGGCGGCTACACCATCAATGCGGTGTTCGCCAACGCATTGAACCTGCCGGCGTACGCGAAGGTTCGTCTCGCCGGTGCCGATGTCGGTCAGTTGAAGGACATCGTGGCGCGCGACTACACCGCGGTAGCCCAGCTGAGCATCAACGAGGGTGTGCGGTTGCCCAAGGGCAGCACGGTCGAATTGCGGTCGGCAACCCCGCTCGGCGATGTTTTCATCGCCGTCAAGCCGCCGGCGAAGGTCACCGCCGACGCGCCGATGTTGCGGGACGGCGACACCATCCCGATCGAGAAGACGACGGAAGCCGCGACGGTAGAGAACCTGTTGACCGGAGCGGCTGTCCTGGTCAACGGCGGCGCCATCCAGAACCTCACCGACATCATCAACGGTGCTGGTAAGGCGGCCGGTGACAACGGTGGCAAAAACTTCCGCGACCTGGTGGCCAACACCAACAAACTGCTGCGGACGATGAACGCGCGTACCGACCAGTTGTCCGACTCGCTGACGGCACTGTCATCCCTGTCGACGAAGATCGACGCGAAAAGCAACGTGATCGCCGACCTGATGAGCGCTGCCGCCCCGGCCACGGACACGCTGGCGGAGCACACCACCCAGATCGCCGACCTCGTCGTCCAAGCCGGTGACGCGAGCAACGAACTTGCGAAGTTCCCGTCCCTGGCGGGCACGGACACCAGCGGGCGCAGCATCATCGCCGACATGAACACACTCGCCAGCGCGTTCAACGATGTCGCCGTTGATCCGAATACCAGCATCGCGGCGTTGAACCGGTTGATGCCGCCGGTCATCAAGGCCTCTGCGGGCAACGCGATCTCGGTGAAGGGCAGCATCGACCGACTGGTCCTCGGCCACATTCCGGATATCGGATTCCCCGGCGACCCTGGATTCCACGGTCCGAAATGGTCCACGTGGAACCAACTCATCGGCTCGTTCAAGTACACCTTGTTCCGGCTGCAGGAGCGGGTCGTCGGGCGCGGTCCCAACGTTCCGCAGGTTCCGGTCA
>JAKOYE010000243.1 GCA_029780675.1 Actinomycetes bacterium | reverse complement strand
ATCGTCGCGAACCCCGCCAGCACGCCCGCAGCCACCGCCGCCAGCGGGTGCTCGGCTCGGCTCACGGGCGTGCCCGACCCCCCAACCTCAGGTATGCCGCCCGCCCCAGTCGCGCTGTCGGCATCAGCGCCGCCGCCCCCACCGCCCGCAGCTGCGGTCATGCCGCCCCGGCGACGCTGCCAGAGTTGGACGATCACCATGACGGCGATCAACCCGCCGATGCTGTGCCGCACCACGGTGTCCGACACGAACCACAGGAACACCGCCCCCAGCGCCAACCCGGGCAGCACGCTTGGCAACAACCGCCGCAACAGCCCCCAGTCGGCCCCTCGCCGATACCGCGCCACCGCGACCACGTCGCCCGTCAGCAACAACAGCAGCACCGCGGCAGTCGACTCCTTGGCCGGCATGACCGACGCGAACACCGCCACCGCGATCGCCGCCAACCCCCCGACCGACGTCTTGGAGATCCCGATCAACAAGGCCGCAGCGCCGAGCAGCACCCACTCCCCACCACTCACGCGCGCCGCTCCCGGAAGAACGCTCGCAGCACCTCGCCGCACCCCTCTTCGTCGAGCGCGCCGACCACCTCGACCCAGTGGTTGGCCCGAGTGTCGCGCACGAGGTCCCACACCGATCCGCCCGCGCCCGCCTTGGGGGCCCACGCCCCGATCACCAAGGTCCGCACCAGCGCGGCGACGCTCGCCCCCGCGCACATGACGCAGGGCTCCAACGTCACCACCAGCGTGCTCTCCGGCAACCGCCACGACCCGGTATGCCGTGCCGCCGCTCGCAGGGCGAGGATCTCCGCGTGGGCGGTCGGGTCGCCAGACTCTTCCCGGGCGTTCGCGCCGACCCCCACCACTCCGCCATCGCGGTCCAGCACCACCGCACCGACCGGGACCTCACCGGCCTGACCCGCCGCTCGGGCGAGGTCGAGTGCGTGAACCAGCCACGCGGCATACCGAGGATCAGGGATCGGACCCGCCGCAGGGGTGACGGGCGAGTGGGGTTGGGTGGTCACGCGGTAAGTTTCGCTCATGCGCGTCCACGTCGCCGACCACCAGCTCATCTCGCACAAGCTCACCTACCTGCGCGACAAGC
>JAKOYE010000188.1 GCA_029780675.1 Actinomycetes bacterium | reverse complement strand
ACGTAGGTGATCAACGCACCGGTGGTGATCTGCCCTTCGGGGCGAAGGCCGTTGTCGAACGGCATCCAGGCCGCCAGCAGCACCAAACCCGCCGCCCACAGGGCGGGGCGGCTGGACGCCACTGCGGGACCGAGACGTGGTAGCACCTCCCGCGACAGCAGCAGCCAGCAGATCAGCGAGCAAATTAAGTCGGGCAGGCGGATCCAGATGCTGGAGGTGCTGACGTGAGTCATCAGGGCCAGCACGTTGTAGTACCAGCCGAACGGGTCCTCGGGCACCCCGAACCAGCGGAAGTAGTTCGACATGTACCCGGCATGGCCGGCCACCCGGGCCATGCCCAGCTGGTAGCCGTCATCGGACGAGTTGGCGCCGATGACGTACCAGACCAGGAAGGCGCCGACCACGGTGCCGTCCACCACCGTGAGGGTTCGCCAGCGCTTCGGGACGAAGCGTTGCTTCCGGCGGCCGTCCAGGCGGTCCAGGCGCCACAGCGCCGTCAGGGCCACACCCGTGGACACGATCGCCAGCAGCATCGCGGCCAGTTTCAGCGCGGTCGGGTGGCTGCTGAACCGAGTGTCGACGGTCGCCGACACGTTCAACCCGGGCGGGGCCGGCCCGGTGAGATCGGTGAACACGCCGACGATCGCGGGGCGCAGGTTCGGGTCCTTGAAGCCGCTGCGCAGGTACTCCGACCCGCTTTGCGCCGAGTCGTCGTCCTGTTCCGTTGCGGAGGCCGCCGGCGGCAGACCCACGAAGGTGGCGAACGTCCCGGCTTCGGTGGAGCTGATCTCGATACGCTGGCAGGCCGGTGAATTCACCTGGGACCGAGGCACACTCGCGATGACGACATTGCGGTCGGTGATGTCCACCCGCTGTGTCCCGACGGTGACGAAGAGCGAATTGAGGGTGGCGTCCTTACCCTTCTGGGGGGCGAGTCCGAGCACCAGACCGCCCTTGGGCGGCATCTCGCGGATCACCTCGCACGGGACCGTCGCGGTCACCGAGACCGGCGTCAGCGAAATCAACGGAGCTGTGACGTTCGACAATTGGCCGGCCGCACCCTGTCCGGCCGGCCAATTGAGGGTGGCGGTGGTTTGCACCACGGGCAGCAGTGGGGTCAGCACTGACAACACGAATCCGAGCAGTCCCGCGATGGTCGCAACCCACCGGGTGATGGTCACGTCCTGCCCGGCGTGTCTGGCGTTGTCGGTCAGCGTCGCGGTCATGTCCCCCGCCTCTGGGCTCTCTGCATTAGGGAAGCGCCCTGATCGGTCCGTTGCGGCTCCAGCCGAACTCCCTGACCGTGCCCTGCTCGATCACGGCCGCCGGAGCACGCGCGCCCGGCACCCGAAGGTACCGCTCGATCGCCCCCCAGTCTCGATACCAGTCGTCGCGCAG
>JAKOYE010000223.1 GCA_029780675.1 Actinomycetes bacterium | reverse complement strand
GTATCGACAACGTGGTCCTGGCCGGTGGCTCGACGGTACCGGGGGTGGGAGTCCCCACCACGCTGATCTCCGGCCGGTTGGCCGCCGAACGCGTCACCGGCCCCGGCAAAGCCGACCCGACGGTCATCGCCGCCGCCGCAAAGCAGGTACGGGCATGATCGGCACCGAACTCGACGCCGCCGGGATCATCGACGACGAACTCCGGGAGTCGTACCGCTACTGCCGCCGACTCAACGCCGAACACGGCCGCACGTACTTCCTGGCCACCCGGCTGTTGGCCCCGTCGCAGCGTCCCGCGGTGCACGCGCTCTACGGCTTCGCCCGCTACGCCGACGACATCCTCGACGACCTGAACAGCGATGCGCCGGTCGCGGAGCGGGAGGCTCGGCTGGAACGCCTGGCCGCCACGTTCTTCGCCGGCACCGCCGAGGCCGGGGACGGCACCGAACCGGTGTTGCCCGCGGTCCTGCACACCGCGCGCCGTTACCGGATTCCGCTGCACCTGTTCGACGAGTTCCTGGCGGCCATGCGGATGGACCTCACCGTCACCGACTACCCGGACCGCGATGCGCTGAACAGGTACATGCGGGGTTCGGCCGAGGTGATCGGCCTGCAGATGCTGCCCATCCTGGGCACTGTCGGCCCGATCTCCGACGCCGAGCCCTACGCCGAGGCGCTCGGGCGAGCCTTCCAGCTGACCAACTTCCTGCGCGACGTCAACGAGGACCTGACCCGCAACCGGGTCTACCTGCCCGCCGACGAACTGGCGGCGTTCGGGGTGGACCGCGAGCTGCTGACCTGGTGTCATGCCAACGGACGTACCGACCCGCGGGTGCGTCAGGCGCTGCAGGACCAGCATGCCACCACCCGGGACATCTACCGCGTCGCGCACAAGGGCATCGCGCTGCTGGCGCCGCAGTCCCGGCCGTGCGTCCAGGCGGCGTACACGCTCTACTCGGAGATTCTCGACCGGATCGAGGAGATCGACTTCGCCGTCTTCAGTCAGCGCGCCTCGGTCGGGATGGGCCGCCGGTTGCAGGTGTTCACCGGCGGGCTGGTTCGGGCCAGGCGTGCGCGCGGCGCCGCGTGACGGGTGTCGATGACACCTGGCGGTAGCCGGTGGAAGACTTCCTGTGCGGGGCGGTCGGTCGTGACTGCTGTTTCCGGTGAGCCGAACAGGGAGAGATGACGTCATGAGCATCGGGCAGGACGGTCTGCCCAAGTCGGAGGTTCC
>JAKOYE010000175.1 GCA_029780675.1 Actinomycetes bacterium | reverse complement strand
CGGCCGATCTCATCATTAGCGACGCCCTCAGCGGCCCACAACAACGCCTTGGCCTGCACGACCACCCGATGAGCCAACACCGTCGAGGACGCCATCCGCGTCAACTCAACCCGATCCGAATCCGTCACCGACAACGGCGCAGCAACCATGAACCATGCTAACACCAAATAGCCAGATCAATTCGACGACACACCACTAGCGTCATCCCGTGGTGGAGCGAGTGCGGAGGCGAAATGAGCTCTGTTGGTGCATATCTGGTTCTCACGGTCGCGGTGTTCGCCGTACTCGCCCTGGCGCAGCGATTCTTCGAGGGATTATGAGCTTCGAGAATGCCGTCGGGGTGGTGTTGGCCGCGGCATTGACGGCCTTCGCCATAGCGGCGCTGCTGTTTCCGGAGAAGTTCTAGGTGAGCAGCACATTCGCGGGGATCGTGTTTCTCGCCGCACTGATCGCCGCCCTGGCCGTGGCCCATGTGCCTCTCGGCGACTACATGTACCGCGTCTACAGCCCAGAGGCCCACGGCTCACGGCAGGACTCGGTCGTCGAGCGCGTCGTCTACCGCTTGATAGGCGCCGACCCGAGGACTGAACAGACCGCGGGGTCCTATGCACGCAGCGTGCTGGCGTTCTCCGCCGTCAGTGTCACCTTCCTGTTCGCGTTGCTGCTGCTGCGGGACAGGTTGCCGCTGCATCTCGATGATCCGGCGACGACGATGACCCCCGCGCTGGCCTGGAACACCGCGGTCAGCTTCGTCACCAACACCAACTGGCAGGCCTACTCCGGCGAGTCGACGATGGGCCATCTGGTGCAGATGACCGGTCTGGCGGTGCAGAACTTCTCATCCGCCGCCGTCGGCATGGCGGTCGCGGTCGCCGTGGTACGCGGGTTCACGCGCTCCCGATCCGGCGGGGTGGGGAACTTCTGGGTCGACCTGGTGCGCGGGACGCTGCGTATCCTGCTGCCGCTCAGCGTCATCGGCGCCATCGTCCTCATCGCCGGCGGAGCGGTCCAGAACCTCCAGCCGCACGACCAGCTGGTCCACACACTGGCCGGTGCTCGGCAGACGATTCCTGGCGGGCCGGTGGCGAGCCAGGAGGCGATCAAGGATCTCGGCACCAACGGCGGGGGCTTCTTCAACGCCAACTCCTCGCATCCGTTCGAGAACCCCACCCCGTGGACGAACTGGTTCGAGATCTTCCTGATGCTCGTGATCGGCTTCTCGCTGCCGCGCACCTTCGGCCGGATGGTCGGCAGTACCAGACAGGGATTCGCGATCACCGCCACGATGGCAGCTCTGGCGGTGATCGGCTGGTCGATGACGATGTGGATGCAACTGCGTGCGGACGGCACGGTTCCCAGCGCGGCCGGTGCCGCTCTCGAGGGCGTCGAACAGCGTTTCGGGGTGGCGAACTCGGCGGTTTTCGCCGCTTCGACGACGCTGACGTCCACCGGTTCGGTGAACTCTTTCCACGACTCCTACACCAGCCTCGGCGGGTTGATCCTGATGTTCAACATGCAACTCGGTGAGGTCGCTCCCGGCGGTGTCGGATCCGGCCTGTACGGGATGCTGGTGCTGGCCGTCATCACCGTGTTCATCGCGGGTCTGATGGTCGGCCGCACCCCGGAGTACCTCGGCAAGAAGATCACCCCCCGCGAAATCAAGCTGGCGGCGAGCTATTTTCTGGTCACCCCGCTGCTGGTGCTCATCGGAACCGCAGCCGCCGTGTCGATGCCGGGACAGCGAACGGCGATGTTGAACACCGGGCCGCATGGGTTGTCCGAAGTTCTCTACGCGTTCACCTCCGCGGCCAACAACAACGGCTCGGCGTTCGCCGGGCTGTCGGTCAACACCGATTGGTACAACACCGCCCTCGGGCTGGCGATGCTGTTCGGCAGGCTGCTGCCGATCATCCTGGTGCTGGCGCTGGCCGGCTCAGTGGCCAGGCAGGGCCACACGCCCGCGTCGATCGGCACCCTGCCCACCCACCGTCCCCAGTTCGTCGGCCTGGTCGTCGGGGTGACGCTCATCCTGGTCACCATCTCCTATCTCCCGGCCCTCGCGCTGGGGCCGATCGCCGAAGGAATCCACTAGCCATGTCCGCCAACACCGTTCGGAGCGGCCTGCTCGACCCCGCACTGCTGTGGACGTCGCTCCCGGATGCCCTCCGCAAGCTCGACCCCCGCACCCTGTGGCGCAACCCGGTGATGTTCATCGTCGAGGTGGGGGCTGTGTGGAGCACCGTCCTGGCCGTGCGCGGGACGGTGTCCCAAGCGTCCCCGGATTGGTTCGGGTGGCTGATCGTCGTCTGGCTGTGGCTGACCGTCGTCTTCGCGAACCTGGCCGAGGCCATCGCCGAAGGCCGCGGGAAGGCACAGGCCGATTCGCTGCGGAAGGCCAAAGCAGACACCATGGCGCGGCGTCTGACCGGTTGGCAGCCCGGTCGGGCCGGTGCCGAGGAGCTGATCGCCGCGCCGTTGCTGAACCTGGGTGACATCGTCGTGGTCGAGGCCGGTCAGGTCGTTCCCGCCGACGGCGATGTGGTGGAAGGTATTGCCTCCGTTGATGAATCGGCGATCACGGGTGAGTCCGCCCCGGTGGTCCGCGAGTCCGGCGGTGATCGTTGTGCGGTCACCGGCGGCACCACCGTGCTCTCTGACCGGATCGTCGTCCGGGTCACCCAGCGGCCTGGTGAGAGTTTCATCGACCGGATGATCGCCCTCGTCGAGGGCGCCGACCGGCAGAAGACCCCGAATGAGATCGCGCTCAACATCCTGCTGGCCTCGCTGACCGCGATCTTCCTCGTCGCCGTCGCAACCCTGCAGCCGTTGGCGATCTACTCCAGGGCCGGCAATCCGGGTGTACCGGACTCGGTGTCGCTGACCGGCGACGGGGTCTCCGGGATCGTGCTGGTCGCGTTGCTGGTCTGCCTGATCCCGACGACGATCGGCGCCCTGCTGTCGGCGATCGGCATCGCCGGGATGGACCGTTTGGTGCAGCGCAACGTTCTGGCGATGTCCGGGCGGGCAGTCGAGGCGGCCGGCGATGTCAACACCCTGCTGCTGGACAAGACCGGCACCATCACGCTGGGCAACCGGCAGGCCTGTGACTTCGTTGCGCTGCCCGGGATCACCGCCGAAGAACTCGCCGACGCCGCCCAGTTGTCGAGCCTGTCCGACGAGACGCCGGAGGGCCGATCCATCGTGGTGTTCGCCAAGGAGAACTTCGGATTGCGGGCCCGGAAGCCCGGCGAACTGGTCGACGCACAGTGGGTGGAGTTCTCCGCCGCCACGCGAATGTCCGGAGTGGACTTGGACAACGGGCACCGCCTCCGGAAGGGCGCGGCCAGCGCGGTGGCGCGCTGGGTGCGCGACGAGGGCGGCACCGTCCCCGATGCCCTGGGAGCCCTGGTCGACGGAATCTCCGCCGGTGGGGGTACACCACTTGTCGTCGGCCGCAGCGTCCGGGCCGGCGGGGCCGACGCTGCCGAGGTGTTGGGCGTCATCCACCTCAAGGACGTCGTCAAGCACGGCATGCGGGAGCGCTTCGAGGAGATGCGGCGGATGGGCATCCGCACCGTGATGATCACCGGGGACAACCCGCTGACCGCGAGGGCGATCGCCGACGAGGCCGGGGTGGACGACTTCCTGGCCGAGGCCACTCCCGAGGACAAGCTCAGGCTGATCAAGCGCGAACAGGAGAGCGGCAAGCTGGTCGCGATGACCGGCGACGGCACCAACGACGCCCCGGCGCTGGCTCAGGCCGATGTCGGCGTGGCGATGAACACCGGGACCTCAGCGGCCAAAGAGGCCGGCAACATGGTGGATCTGGACTCCGATCCGACCAAGCTCATCGAGGTCGTCGAGATCGGCAAGCAGTTGCTGATCACCCGCGGCGCGCTGACCACGTTTTCCATCGCGAATGACATCGCCAAGTACTTCGCGATCATCCCGGCACTGTTCGTCGCCCTTTTTCCCGGACTGGAACTGCTCAACGTCACGCGTCTGCACAGCCCACAGTCGGCGATTCTGTCCGCCGTCATCTTCAACGCGATCGTGATCGTGGCACTCATCCCACTGGCCTTGCGGGGAGTTCGCTACACGCCGTCCGGTGCGTCACAACTGTTGAGCCGCAATCTCTTTCGCTACGGACTCGGCGGGATCATCGCACCGTTCATCGGGATCAAACTCATCGACCTCGTCGTCCGATTCATACCGGGGATGTGACATGAAGGTCTCTGCACTGTTCCGAGGGCACTGGGCGGCCCTCCGGTCGCTTCTTGTGCTCACCGCCATCGTCGGGATCGGCTACCCGATGCTCATCTGGCTGGTCGCCCAGATTCCCGGACTGCGGGATCGAGCGAACGGCTCCCTCGTCGAGATCAACGGTCGGCCGGTGGCCTCCAGGCTGATCGGCCAGCTGTTCACCGATGCCGACGGCGCCCCGTTGCCGCAGTACTTCCAGGGCCGCTCCTCGGCGGCCGGTACCGGCTACGACGCTCTGGCCTCCGGCGCGTCGAACCTCGGCCCGGAGAGCATCGTCGACAGTGCCGGCCGCCCCAGCCTGCTCACCCAGGTCTGTGCGCGGAGTAGGGCCGTCGGAGAGCGTGAGGGGGTGGACGGCACCCGGCCGTTCTGCACCGGTGACGGCGTTGGTGCGGTGCTGTCGGTGATGGGGCCGCGCGACGCCGACGGCCGGGTGCCGGCACCGGTGCGGGTGATCAGCGTCAACCAGCCGTGCGGGACGACCTCGGCGCCATTTCTGGAGATCTACTCGGGGGTACGGGTGGAGTGCGCCAAGCCCGGTGAGGACTATTCCGCCGGGCTGATCGTGCCGATCCGTGGATCGGCGCCACGCCGGCCGGCGGTGCCCGCCGATGCGGTGACGGCCGGTGCGAGCGGGCTGGACCCGCACATCTCACCCGGGTACGCCGAACTCCAGATCGCTCGGGTCGCCGCGGCGCGGGGCGTTCGCACCGGGGACATCCGCGCCATCGTCGCGGCTCACAGCGAAGGACGGACCCTCGGGTTCCTGGGTGAACCCCGGGTCAACGTGGTGGAACTCAACATCGCCCTCGACGCGGCGTACCCGATGAGAGCCGCGGGTGGCTGATCTCTGATGCCGGTGGATGATGATCGTGTGGACACCGTCCAACCGCCCCGGGTGCGGTCCGGCGGCGAACCGCCACCGGACACCGCATCGGAGACCGACAACAGCCCGGGCGCCCCACACACCACGCGGAGGCGGGGGGAACTGCGTATCTACCTCGGCGCCGCACCGGGTGTGGGCAAGACCTACGCGATGCTTGGTGAGGCGCACCGGCGCCTGGAGCGCGGGACCGATCTCGTTGCGGCGGTGGTCGAGACGCACGGCCGCAGGAAGACCGCCGAACTGCTCGACGGTATCGAGATCATCCCGCCCCGCATCGTCGAGTACCGCGGCAGTGCCTTCCCCGAACTGGATGTGCCCGCAGTACTGGCTCGCGGGCCACAGGTGGTTCTCGTCGACGAGTTGGCGCACACCAACACACCGGGCAGCCGGAACCCCAAGCGCTGGATGGACGTCGAAGAGATCCTCGACGCCGGGATCTCGGTCATCTCCACGGTCAACGTGCAGCACCTGGAAAGTCTCAACGACGTCGTCGCACAGATCACCGGGATCGAACAGCGGGAAACCGTGCCCGACGAGGTGGTTCGCGCCGCCGCCCAGGTGGAACTGGTCGACATCACCCCGGAAGCCCTGCGCCGCAGGCTGTCCCACGGCAACGTCTATGGCCCTGCCAGGATCGACGCGGCCCTGTCGAATTACTTCCGGCGCGGGAATCTCACCGCGCTGCGGGAACTGGCGCTGCTCTGGTTGGCCGATCAGGTGGATGCGGCGCTGGCGAAGTACCGCACCGAGAACAAGATCACCGCGACCTGGGAAGCCCGCGAGCGGGTGGTGGTCGCCGTGACGGGCGGGCCGGAGTCCGAGACCCTGGTCCGGCGGGCGTCGCGGATCGCCTCGAAGTCCAGCGCGGAGCTGATGGTGGTCCACGTGGTGCGAGGCGACGGGCTGGCCGGGGTGTCCGCGCCGCAGATGGGGCGGGTGCGGGAGCTCGCGAACCGGATGGGTGCGACAGTGCACACCGTGGTCGGCGACGACGTGCCGGCCACTCTCCTCGACTTCGCCCGCCAGCACAACGCAACCCAGCTCGTGATCGGGACGTCGAGACGCTCCCGCTGGTCGCGGATCCTCGATGAGGGAGTCGGCGCCGCGATCGTTCAGGAGTCGGGGACCATCGACGTGCACATGGTCACGCACGACGAGACGGATCGGCCCCGGCGACCGCAGCTGTCGCAACGCCGTCGTGCTGCATCCTGGCTGGCCGCGGTGGCGGTTCCGATCGTCATCTGCGCCCTGACGGTGCGAATTCTCGATCGGTACCTCAACATCGCCGGGGAGAGCGCGCTGTTTTTCGTCGGGGTCCTCGTCGTGGCGCTACTCGGCGGAATCACCCCGGCGGCGTTGTCGGCGGTGCTGTCGGGTCTGCTGCTCAATTACTTTCTCACCGATCCGCGCCGCACACTGCGGATGGCCGACACCGACACCGCGCTCACGGTCGTCGTCATGGTCGTGATGGCTGTGGCGGTCGCCGGCCTGGTCGACGGCGCGGCGACCCGGCAGCGGCAGGCACGGAGGGCAACCCGCGAGGCGGAACTGATGACGCTGTTCTCCGGTTCGGTGCTGCGCGGGGCGGATCTCGCCGGCCTCCTCGAGCGGATCCGGGAGACGTACTCCCAACGTGCCGTCAGCCTGGTCCGAGTTTCGGGTGACGCTCCTGTCGTCATCGCCGGCGTTGGTGAGAAGTATTGCTCGACAACCGAATCCGCGGACACCGCGATCGAGGTGGGTGGCGGCGAGTTCCGTCTGCTCATGGTCGGGCCCGCGCTTCCGACCGGGGATCTGAAGGTCCTGTCGGTGGTTGCCGGACAGGCAGCGGCGCTGGTCCGTCAGCGTGAACTCGTCGCTGAGGCCGGCGAGGCGGAGGCCATCCGGAGGGCGGATCAACTCCGACGATCGCTGTTGAGCGCGGTCAGCCATGACCTCCGGACGCCGCTGGCCGGTGCGAAGGCGGCGATATCCAGCCTGCGCAGCGAGGACGTCGACTTCTCCGCCGACGACACCGCGGAATTGCTCGCCACCGTCGAGGAGTCCGTCGACCAACTCACCGCACTCGTCGACAACCTGCTCGATTCCTCGCGGCTGGCCGCCGGTGCGGTGCACCCCGAACTGAAGCAGGTGTACCTGGATGAGGTCGTGCAGCGGTCGCTGCTCAGCATCAATCGCGGAACCACCGGTGCCGCGCGCCGCGGACTGGACCGGGTGACCGTCGATGCCGCCGGCGCGGTGGCGCTCGCCGACCCCGGGCTCCTGGAACGTGTGCTGGCCAACGTCATCGACAACGCGCTGCGTTACGGGGGAGACGGTCCGGTGCGGATCAACGCGGGAACCGTCGCCGGCCGCACACTCATCAACGTCATCGACGAGGGTCCGGGCGTGCCGCACGGTGTCGCAGACCAGCTCTTCGAACCCTTCCAGCGGCTTGGGGATCGCGACAACAGGCACGGCGTCGGGCTTGGTCTTTCCGTCGCCCGGGGTTTCGTCACGGCCATGGGCGGAACCGTCTCGGCCACCGACACCCCGGGAGGCGGGCTCACGGTGCTCATCGACCTTCCCGCTACCGGACCGGACGACCGATGACCAGAACCCGGGTACTGGTCATCGACGACGAACCGCAACTGCTGCGCGCGTTGCGGATCAACCTCAGCACCCGCGGGTACGACGTGGAGGTCGCGGCCACCGGCGCCGCGGCGTTGGCCGCGGCGGCCGAGCTCCGGCCCGACGTGATCGTTCTCGACCTCGGTCTGCCCGATATCGACGGGATCGAGGTGCTTGCCGGACTGCGCGGCTGGCTCACGGCCCCGATCATCGTGCTGTCCGCACGCACCGACTCGGCGGACAAGGTGGAGGCGTTGGATGCCGGCGCCGACGACTATGTGACCAAGCCGTTCGGGATGGATGAGTTCCTCGCCCGTCTCCGCGCCGCGGTGCGCCGGGGCGCGGTAGCGGCCGATGCCGAGGAACCGGTGGTCGAAACCGACTCGTTCACCGTCGATCTGGCGGCCAAGAAGGTCGCCAGGAACGGGTCCGACGTCCATCTCACCCCCACCGAATGGGGCATTCTCGAAATGCTGGTGCGACACCCCGGAAAGCTCATCGGCCGCGAGGAGCTGCTCAAGGAGGTGTGGGGGCCGTCCTATGCCAAGGAGGGTCACTACCTGCGGGTCTATTTGGCGCAGTTGCGAAGGAAGCTCGAGGACGACCCGGCCCGTCCGCGACATCTGCTCACCGAGGCCGGGATGGGCTACCGCTTCGAACCGTAGGGATGTACCGAGTCGCTGCGCGCGGGCTAGCGCCGTGAACTGTCGGTGCCGTACTTGGCCCGCTTGTCGGCGTACATCGCGGCGTCAGCCCGAGCGAGCACCGATTCGGCGAGATCCGTTGCGGCGACCACGGCAAGCCCGCAGCTGACGTTGATCTGCAATTCTCCGGCGCTGGTGGGGATCGGCTCCTGCACCAGTCCCTGGAGATGGTCGCACCGCTCCACCAGGTGGCGGTGTTCGGGAGCGACGAGCAGGGCGGCGAACTCGTCGCCGCCGATCCGGGCGGCCATATCCGGCGCCCGGCACTTTGCTCCGATGCGGTGCCCCACCGCGCGAAGCACCTCGTCGCCGACAGCGTGTCCGTAGGTGTCGTTGACGGGCTTGAAGCCGTCGAGGTCCAAGTAGAGGACTCCGACGACGTATTTCTCAGAGACTGCCGTCGCGATGACCCGGTCCAGTCCGGCCAGGAATGCATGGCGATTGTCCAGCCCCGTCAGCGGGTCGATCGAGGCGTCCTGCTCCCTCTGACCCATCACGGTGGCCCGGTGTAGGGCGGTGCCGATGAACTGGGCGAGTCTTTCCAACAGGTCGGCGTCGTCCTGGTTGAAGGCGTGGGGTTTGTCGGAGACGACCTGCAGAACCCCCTCGGTCAGGTTGTCATGCTGAAGGGGAACCACGACCACGGAGCGGACATTCGCCTCGCGGGTCACAATGCGGTTGACACGCTCGTCGGTCTCGGTGTCGTCGCTGATCAAGACCATGCCCGTGCGCACCGCCAGTCCTGAAAGGCTGCTCGACATCTCCCCTCGCCGCCCTTTGAAGTCGTCGGGCATGCCGGAGGTGATGGCATAAATCAATTCATTGCCCTCGACCAGTTCCACTGCCGCCCCGGCGGCGCGCGTCGCTTCGCGGGCCTTCTCCACGACGATGCGCATGACGGCGTCGGCGGAGTTCTCCGCGGAGTTGATGGCGTGCTGGACGTCGATGATTGTGCGCAGCGACCTGGTGTGGGGGTTCACCCGTCGGCGCTTGGCCACGGGTACGCCGATCCGCGCCACTCGTTGCCGCTCATCCATGACGTTGGCCCGGTGCAGCGCTGTGGCGATGAACTCCGCGAGTTGCTCGAGCAGTTGTGCGTCCCCGCGGTCGAAGGCGTGCGGCAGATCGGACACGACATGCAACACCCCCTCTGTCCGGTTCGACTCCTGCAGGGGAACCGAGATCATCGACCGGATTCCCAGCCGCCGGGCGGTCTCGCGGTCCACGCGGCTGTCGGTTTCGATATCGCCGCAGATGAGTACCGCACCGGTGCGCACCGCCAATCCCGACAGGCTGCGACGTGCCTCACGTAGTTTGAGCGCGTAGTCGACGGTGGTGCCTCACGTACTTTGAGCGCGTGGCTGGGAAGGCTTGCCCGGTGTGGAAGGCAAGATCGACATGGCCGCAAGACGGCAGGTCACGAACAAACTGCAAGGTCAGTACCGCAAGGCGGCCAAGGCGGACAAGAGCAAGATCCTGGATCGGGTGGTGGCCA
>JAKOYE010000179.1 GCA_029780675.1 Actinomycetes bacterium | reverse complement strand
CACCCCCAACGACCACGGGAACCCGACCTGATACCCCAACTCCAACGTCCCGGCGAACTCATCGGCCCCCGGACCCACCACCGCATAGGTGGCCTTGCCCGAATGGAACCACTCCCGGGTCAACCGGTTACGGTCCAACGGAAACACCCCGTCGAGCATGGTGTCCCACTGCTGAATCGTCATCGTCCGGCCACCACCGTCAACCAGACTCATCTGGTTGTCCAACGCCGCCTGCGACACCGGCGAACTGGCCATCAGGCCGGCGACCGCGAGCACCACCGCGGCCAAGATGCGATTCAATTTCACGGAGCGAACTGTAGCGCGCCGACGGGCCGGTCCGCGATCCGAGCCTCCGATCCGGCTCTCAGTCATCACTGTCCGTCATCGGCGGACAGTTGGAAGTCGACCATGGCGGTCACCGTCGCGATCGCGTCGAGCAGCACGTCGACCCGGGCCGTCAGTGTCGGCGCGGTAAGCACGGCGTACCGATCGGCCTGCCCCATCGGGACCCGCGCAGCCAGGGCGTAGAGATGCCGCACCGGATCGTCGGCGGTCGCGGGGTCGACGGCCAGGGCATCCGGACGCAGTTGAGCGCCGCTGGCCCGGGCTATCCGCTGATAGAGCCCGACGATGGCGTCGACGACCTCGGCGATCCTGTCGTCGAGCCCCGGCTCATCAGGCCCGAGCCCCGGCTCATCAGGCCCGAGCCCCGGCTCATCGGGCCCGAGCACCAGCTCATCAGGCCACATCTCGACCATCGCGCGCGGATAGGGCTGGTCGGGCAGCCAGCTCCGCACCCGCAGCCGGTCCCCGACTTGGGCCAGCAGTTCGTACTGCCCGCCGCCGAGGTCGACGTGGTGGGTGATCCGGGCCAGCGCACCGACGTCGTGGCGGACGTCATCCCCGCCTACCTCGCTGCCCCGGCTGATGAGCACCACACCGAACTCGGGCGTGGCGGCGGCCAGGCAGTCCTGGACCAGCCGGGTGTACCGGGGCTCGAAGATCCGCAGCGGCAGCGTCTCACCGGGAAGCAGTGCCGACTGCAGCGGGAACATCGGCACGATCATGGGTCAGCGCAACCCGCCGGTGATGACGTCGCGGACCGGCGCGCTGGGGGCGACAAAACTGCACAGCGCGGTCGCCACCCCCACCCACAGACTGGGGTTGGTGGCGACCATCTCGTTGCCGTCGTCTCCGATCGCGGTGATCACCTCCAGGCGGGAGGCCGGCTTCATCGCGGTGTACTCGCGGCACGTGGTCGACAGCAGCGCCGCCACACCGAGATCGCCGGGAGCGGCCATCGGCGCGCCGGCGATCGCCCGGCTACACCCGCCCGTCCCCACCGCCGCGGCAATCGCCAACGCGGCCAGCGTCGCGCTGCCGAGCCGGGCCATCAGATCTCCAGCTCGGCCACGAGCGCGTCGACGACCGCATGCAGATCCCCGCCGTGCTCGTCGGCGATGCGACGCTGACGCTGGTAGGAGCCGCCGCGGCGCGGAATGTCGGCGACCGCGGCGAGTTCGTCGGCACAGTGCAGCGACGCCGCGACCGGCTCCAGCCGGTTCAACTGATCGTCGAGATCCTCGGTCACCAGCCGCTCGTTGCTGTCGGCGTCGAGGATGATGATGGCGTCCAACCCGTACCGGGCGGCCCGCCACTTGTTCTCCTGCACATGCCAGGGGGGCATCACCGGCAGCTGTTCACCGGCGTCCAGCCGACGGTCGAGGTCGACGATGAGGCAGTGCGTCAACGCCACCAGCGCCTCCAGCTCACGAATGTTGGACACGCCGTCGAACACTCGGACCTCGATGGTGCCCAGGTTGGGCGACGGCCGGATGTCCCACCGGATTTCGTTGATCTGGTCGATGATGCCGGTGGTCTTCTGGTCGTGGACGAAACGCTCAAACTGGCGCCATGTCTCGAACTGGAACGGCAGACCGGCGGTCGGCAACTGCTGGAACATCATGGCGCGGTTGCTGGCGTACCCGGTGTCCTCGCCGGCCCAGTACGGTGACGACGCCGACAGGGCCAGCAGGTGCGGGTAGTGGTTGAGCAACGAGGAGATGATCGGCATCACCTTGTGCGCGGAGGAGACGCCGACGTGGACGTGCACCCCCCAGATCAGCATCTGCCGACCCCACCACTGGGTGCGTTTGATCAGTTCGGCATAGCGCGGGGCGTCGGTCAGTTTCTGTTCGGACCACTCGGCGAACGGGTGGGTGCCGGCGCAGAACAGATCCATCCCACGGTCGCGGACCACCTCGCGGGTGGAGACCAGAGTGGAGCGCAGATCGTCCACCGCCTCGGGCACGGAGTCGCAGACACCGGTGACGATCTCGATGGTGTTGCGCAGCAATTCCTTGTGTACGTGCGGGGTTTCGCCGATCTCGGCGATCACCGCCGCCGCCTCGTTGCTCAGGTCGCCGCTGGCGGCGTCGACGAGGGCGAACTCCCACTCGACGCCCAGCGTCGGCCGCGGCGACCCGGCGAAGTCGATCCTGGCCGCCGCCGCGCCCGGGGTGTGGGGTCTAGCCGGCGCTGATGACACCGCAGGCGACCCGCTTGCCGGCGTCGCCGGTGGCCAGGGTGGTGGCGTCGGGCGCCGGTGTGTAGCGGTCAGTCGGGATGTTGGAGAAGTTGTCCGGCGCATCGTGGATCATGATCGCCGTTCCCGGGGCCGCCAGCAGTTGCTCCTTGGTGAAGGCGCTCGTCGTGGTCACCAGGAGTGCCGTGCCGTCGTCGCGCACCTGCAGGGAACTCAGATCACCGGCATGGTTGGGGTGGTTGTCTCCGGGGCTGGCGAAATGTCCGCCGGCGGAGAGAAAGTCGCCGGGGGCGCCGCCCGCGGGGGCCACCGAGTTGGGCTCGCACTTACCGATGGCGTGAATGTGCAGCCCGTGCGCGCCGGGGGACAGCGCGCCCGGTCCGGTGGTCTGCACGGTGACGGTGGCGAAGCCGCCCTGGAACTCGATCGTCGCCGCGGCCACCTGGGTGCCGTCCGGCCCCTTGATCTGCGCGGTCAGGGTGTCGGTGGGGCCGGCAGCCGCCGGGGCGCCCGCCGGGGCGGCACCGTGGCCTGCACCGTGTCCCTCGCCGTGGTCTCCGCTCGGCGCCGGTGAACCGGTCCAAACCGGCGGGGTGGTGCCCGGCTCGGTGGCGATCGGCTCGTTCGGGCTGCACGCACTCAGCAGCACCACCGGAACGACGGTAAGAGCGGAAAACGCAGCGGCGCGTGGGAGCGCGATGACGGACTTCACCATGCGGACGAGCCTATCCCCTCACCAACACGATGATGCCGGGTGGCTGCTCGGCGATTTCCGGAATCCTCGGGGCCACCGGGGCTTCCAACACGCTGCCAACCGAGTCGGCGGCGGCCTGCTCACCCTCCGCGGAACCGAAGTAGACGGTGGTGGCGGGCACCTCGACACCGATCGGCGCGCCGGCCTCGGTGACGTTCCAGCCGGCCTCCCGCAACCGGTCCCCCACCCGGGTGGCCGCGGCCTCCTCGCCGCCTGCGGTGTACACCCGCACCTCGGCCTTGGGCACCGCCGGCTTACTGCTCGTGGTGGTGGTCATCGGCGCGGCCGGCGCGTCATCGTCGTCGCCGCTGCCGCCCGAGCTCATCGCCTGCAGTCCGACCAGCAGGAAAATCACGCCCAGGAACAGCAGCACCATGACCATGGCGCGCAACGGCAGCCCGGAAGAGTCGGGAACGCGCTCGTTCATCGGGGTAACTGTAGTGCCGGTGCTCAGGAGAGCTCGAAGCCCAGCCGCCGAGCGGCCCGGGCCTTCTGCCGACTGGCCCGCAACCGGCGCAACCGCTTGACCAACATCGGGTCGGCGGCCAGCGCCTCGGGACGGTCGACCAGGGCGTTGAGAACCTGGTAGTAGCGGGTCGCCGACATGGAGAAAATCTCCTTGATGGCTTCCTCTTTGGCGCCGGCGTACTTCCACCACTGACGTTCGAACGCCAGGATGTCGCACTCGCGGCGGGTCAGCCCGTCGGGCAGGTCGGTGTTGTCGACCGACTGCTCAGCCCGTGCGATGGCGCCGTCCATCTGACCCCTTCAAATGACATCCCTGTATTTCGTGGGCCATTCAACCACGACACCGCGCCCGCGCACCGCAGCCGACCCCGCGCGTCGGACGGGACCGCGGTGACGCTAACTTCGGCGTTCATGGCGGTTCGACCCATCGTGATTCTCGGCGATCCTGTCCTGCACACTCCGACGGCCCCGGTGCCGGTCGGCCCCGACGGGTCACTGCCGGACGATCTGCCCGGTCTGATCGCGGACATGTTCCAGACCATGGACGCCGCGAACGGGGTCGGCTTGGCCGCCAACCAGATCGGGGTGGGTCTGCGACTGTTCGTCTACGACTGCGCCGATGAGCGCGGCAGGGCCGCCCACCGGCGCGGTGTCGTGATCAACCCGGTGCTGGAGACCTCCGAGATCCCTGAGACGATGCCGGATCCCGACACCGACGACGAGGGCTGCCTGTCGGTGCCGGGAGAGTCGTTCCCCTGCGGCCGGGCGAAGTGGGCGAAGGTCACCGGCCTGGACGGGGACGGCAACCCGGTCACCCTGGAGGGCACCGGGTTGTTCGCCCGGATGCTGCAGCACGAGACCGGTCACCTCGACGGGTTCCTGTACGTGGACACGCTGATCGGACGGCACGCCCGGGCTGCCAAGCGCGCGGTCAAATCCAACGGTTGGGGCGTGCCCGGGCTGTCCTGGATGCCCGGCGACGTCCCCGACCCGTTCGGGCACTAGCGGGGCCGGACCATGCGCATCGCCACCTGGAACGTCAACTCGGTCCGCGCGCGGGCCGAACGGGTCATCGACTGGATGTCCCGCGCCGAGGTCGACGTGCTGGCCATGCAGGAGACCAAGTGCACCGACGCCCAGTTCCCCACGATGGCGTTCGTGGCGGCCGGCTACGAGGTGGCGCACTTCGGGCACAACCAGTGGAACGGCGTGGCGATCGCCTCCCGGGTCGGTCTTGAGGATGTGCACACCGGGTTCCCCGGCCAGCCGCTCTGGGGTGACGGCGACACGGCCGAGGCACGGGCGCTGGGCGCGACCTGCGGCGGGGTCCGGGTGTGGAGCCTGTACGTTCCCAACGGCCGCACCGTGGACGATCCGCATTACCGCTACAAGCTGGAATGGCTTGCCGCGCTTCGCGACACCGCCGAATCGTGGCTGCAGGCCGATCCCGGCGGGCAGATCGCGCTGACCGGGGACTGGAACATCGCTCCGCGCGACGAGGACGTCTGGGACGTGGAGTTCTTTCGCGGCAGCACGCACATCACCGAACCGGAGCGGTCGGCGTTTGCGGCCATCGAGACGTCGTTCGCGGACGTGGTGCGGCCGTTCACACCGGGGCCGGGCGTGTACACCTACTGGGACTACACCCAGCTGCGCTTCCCCCGCCGCGAGGGGATGCGGATCGACTTCATCCTGGCCTCCCCCGCGCTGGCGACCCGCGTCGTGCACGCCGAGATCGCCCGCGACGAACGCAAGACCGGCAAGAACCGGATCGGCTCGCCCAGCGACCACGCGCCGGTATTCATCGACCTCGACTGACCGCCGACCGCGCCATGGACTTCCTGCCGTTGACCGCGCCCGGCCACTCCCCTGCGCGGGTGTTGACCATCGCGGGGTCGGACTCCGGCGGCGGGGCCGGATTGCAGGCCGACACACGCACCCTGGCCCTGCTCGGGGTGCACGCGCTCGCCGCGGTGACCGCGGTGACGGTACAGAACTCGCTGGGCGTCACCGGCTTCCACGAGATCCCCGCCGACATCGTCGCCGGCCAGATCGAGTCGGTGGTCACCGATATCGGGACCCAGGCCGCCAAAACCGGGTTCCTGGCCTCCGCCACGGTCATCGAGGCGGTGGCGGGGTGCTGGCGGGGCCTCGGCCTGGCCGGCACCGTCCCGCTCGTCGTCGACCCGGTGTGCGCCTCCATGCGCGGCGAACCGCTGCTGAGCCAGCCCGCCCTGGACGCCCTGCGCACCGGATTGTTTCCGCTGGCCGATCTGATCACCCCGAACCTCGACGAGGTGCGCCTGCTCGTCGGTATCGAGGTGGTCGACGCCGCCAGCCAGCGCGCGGCCGCCCGCGAACTCCACCGACTCGGGCCCCGGTGGGCCCTGGTCAAGGGCGGACACCTGCGAGGGGCGCCGAACAGTCCCGACGTCCTCTACGACGGCGCCGAGTTCCACGAGTTCGACGCCCCCCGTATCGCCACCTTGCATGACCACGGCGCCGGCGACACGTTGAGCGCGGCGATCGCCGCGGCGCTGGCGCACGGATACCCGATGCCCGAGGCCGTGGCCTTCGGCAAAGCCTGGGCGACCGAGTGCCTGCGGGCGGCCTACCCGCTCGGCGGCGGGCATGGACCGGCGTCGGCGCTGTTCCGGCTGGGCTCGTGACCGGCTGGGACGATATCGCCGGCGTCGCGCATGAACCGGCCGGCACGCCCGCCGGCGCGGTGCTGCTCACCCACGGCGCCGGTGGCAACCGCGAGTCGCCGCTGCTGATCGCCCTGTGCGACGAGTGGGCCCGCCGCGGCTGGCTGGCGGTGCGCTACGACCTGCCCTTCCGGCGGCGCCGGCCGACCGGTCCGCCATCCGGGTCGGCCACCGCGGACCAGGCCGGTATCGCCGACGCGGTGGCGATGGCACGCACGCTCACCGGCGGGCCGGTGATCGCGGGCGGGCATTCCTATGGCGGGCGGCTCACCTCGATGGTGGCCGCCGCCGGTGCGGCGCCGATCGACGCCCTGGCGCTGTCCTCCTACCCGTTGCACGCGCCCGGCAAGCCGGATCGGCTGCGCACCGACCACTTCGGCGACATCCGGGTGCCCACGGTGTTCGCCCACGGCAGCGCCGATCCGTTCGGCAGCCTGACCGAGCTGCGCGCCGCGGTGACGCTGATCCCGGCGCCCACCGAGATCGTCGAGGTGAGCGGAGTGGGCCACGACCTGGGCTACTCGAAGAAGGGGACGAAAGTCCCCGATCTACCCACATGGGCCGTCGACGCCGCGCTGCGACTCTGGGTGGCCGGGTAGCTCCGGTAGGTTCGCACCATGACCGAGCAGCAGTTCGACGCGATCATCGTCGGCGCCGGCTTCGGGGGAATCGGCGCCGCGATCCAGCTCAAACGCCTGGGGTACGAGAACTTCGTCATCCTCGACCGGCTCGACGACCTCGGCGGCACCTGGTACGTCAACCACTACCCCGGCCTGCAGTGCGACGTGCCGACCACCACCTACTCCTACTTCTTCGAACCGAATCCCCACTGGTCGGCCCTGTTCTCCACCGGGGCGGAGATCAGGCAGTACGCCGAGGACGTCGCCGACAAGTACGACGTCCGGCGGCACATCCGGTTCAACACGACCGTCGAGGGCGCCCGGTGGGATGAGGAGGCCCAATGCTGGCGGGTGGCGCTGGCCGACGGCGACACCCTCAGTGCGCAGTACCTGATCACCGCGACCGGCTTCCTGTCCCAGCCGCACACCCCGGAGATCCCCGGCATCCACGATTTCGAGGGCAGGGTCATCCACACCACCGCGTGGGACGACTCCTTCGACCCGACCGGCACGCGGATCGGGTTGATCGGCACCGGGGCCACCGCCGTCCAGCTGATCCCGGAACTGGCCAAGAAGGCCGGCGACCTGACCGTCTATCAGCGCACCGCGATCTGGGTGGTGCCCAAGATCAACATCCGGTTCGGCGAGCGGGCCAGGCGGCTGTTCGCCCGCGTCCCGCTGACCCAGCGTGCGGTGCGTGCCGTCACCGACGCGATCTACGAGTTCTTCAACTACGTCGTCCTGCACCACCGCCAACTGTTGTTCCGGCGGCTCAACATCGGTGCCTCCGACGTCGCGAAGCTGCACCGCTATCTGTCGGTCCGGGATCCTGAACTGCGGGCGAAACTCACCCCCGACTACGACTTCGGCTGCAAGCGGCCGACCTTCTCCAACAGCTACTACCGCACCTTCACCCGGCCGAACGTGCACCTGCAGTCCAGCGGCATCGACCACATCGAGCCGCATGCGATCGTCGCCGCCGACGGCACCCGCACCGAGATCGACACCCTGGTGCTGGCCACCGGGTTCGACCTGTGGGAGGCCAACATCCCGGCCATCGAGATCATCGGCCGCGGCGGCCGGAACCTCGGAAAGTGGTGGCGGGAGAACAGGTTCCAGGCCTACCAGGGCGTCTCGGTGCCGCAGTTCCCGAACTACCTCAGCCTGGCCAGCCCGTATGCGTTCATCGGTTTGAACTTCTTCAACACGATGGAGTACCAGATGCGGATCATGGACCGGCTGTTCAGCGAGGCCCGCCGCCGTCAGGCACGCACCTTCGAGGTCACCGAGGAGGCCAACGCGCGCTTCCTGGATCAGATGACCGACCAGGTCGGCGACACGGTGTTCGCGCTGGGCCGCTGCGCGGACGCGCGGTCCTACTATTTCAATCCGCACGGCGAGGCGACCCTGCTGCGGCCGATGACCGCCAGGGCGGCCATCCGGCAGGCATCAGATTTCCCGCTGAGCGACTACAGCTTCACCTGACGAAAGCTTCACCTGACGAGAGGATCCGCGATGTCGGCACAGATCTCCGGACTGGGAGCGGTGCTCGCCGCCGCCGGCCTGGCCCACTTCGCCCGGCCGGAGGCGTTCGAGTCGATCACCGCGACGGCCTTCCCCAACCACACCCGGCGGTACACCTACGTCAACGGCGGTATCGAGACCGCCCTCGGGGTGGCTCTCGCCGTCCCCAAGACCCGCAAGATCGCGGTGGCCGGCCTGGTCGGCTACGCGGGCTGGCTGGGCTTCAACGCGGTGCGCGCCCGCCGCTGAGCATCCCGCTTCCCCGGCGGCTGGGTACCGCCGACGCCGTCCTGGTGGGGCTGGCGTCGATGATCGGCGCCGGGGTGTTCGTGGTCTTCGCCCCCGCCGCGGCAGCGGCCGGTTCGGGTCTGCTGGCCGGACTGGCCGTCGCGGCCGCCGTGGCCTGCTGTAACGCCCTGTCATCGGCGCGACTGGCGGTGCGCTACCCGGAGTCGGGGGGTGCCTACGTCTACGGCCGCGCACGACTCGGGCCGTTCTGGGGCTACCTCGCGGGCTGGAGTTTCGTCGTCGGGAAAACCGCCTCCTGCGCGGCGATGGCGCTCACCGTGGGCCTGTACCTGTGGCCCGCCGCGGCACACGCGGTGGCGGTCGCCGCGGTGGTGGCACTGACGGCCCTGAACTACCGCGGGATCCAGAAGTCGGCCGTGGCGACCCGGGTGATCGTGTCACTGACGCTGGCCGTGCTGGCCGCCGCCGTGACCGTGGTCGCGACCTCCGGGCGGTCCGAGTCCGCTGGGCTCGCCCTGACCGGGGCGACGCCGGCCGGTGTGCTCCAGGCGGCCGGCCTGCTCTTCTTCGCGTTCGCCGGCTACGCCCGCATCGCCACCCTCGCCGAGGAGGTCCGCGACCCCGCCCGCACCATCCCCCGCGCCGTACTGATCGCGCTGGGCATCACCCTCGCGGTCTACGCGGCGGTGGCCGTCGCAGTGCTGTCCGTGTTGGGCCCGCGGCAACTCGCCGCATCGACGGCGCCACTCGCCGATGCGATACGCGCCTGCGGGGCAACGGGTTTCGAGCCGGTCCTGCGGATCGGGGCCGCGATCGCCGCGCTGGGGTCGCTCCTGGCGCTGATCCTCGGCGTGTCGAGGACGGTGCTGGCCATGGCCCGCGACCGGTATCTGCCGGCGACGCTGGCCGCGGTGCACCCGCGCTTCGGTGTGCCGCATCACGCCGAGGTGGCGGTCGGGACGGTGGTGGCCGTGCTGGCGGGACTGGCCGACCTGCGAGCGGCGATCGGCTTCTCGTCGTTCGCGGTGCTCATCTACTACGCGGTGGCCAACGCCGCGGCGTGGACGCTGGGCCACCGACTGGTTCCCGCCACCGGATTGGCCGGCTGTCTGCTGATCGCGGTGTTCCTCCCGGCGAGTTCGGTGCTGACCGGTGTGGCCGTGCTGGCCGCCGGGGCGGCCGGTTACGCCGCGCTCCGGTTGCGGTAGGCCGCGACCGCCGTCGGCAGGGTGGGGTAGATGTTGTCCTCGCCGATCTCCTCGACCAGTCCGGCGGCTTCCAGCGCATCGCGCAGATCCTGCTTCACCCGCGCCATCCCGAACACGATGCCGCGCTCGGTCAGGATCTCGCGTAGCCGCCGGACCGCGTCGAGGGCGCTGAGGTCGACCTCGACATTGGCCTCGGCGTTGAGGATGAACCACTGCACCGGTTCCGGATTGTCCCGCACCGACCGCAGTGCCCGCCGGACGAAGTTCTCCGCATTGGCGAAGAACAGCGGAGCGTCATACCGGTAGACCAGCAGGCCGGGCTCCAGTCGCGCGTCCGGGTAGTCGTCGACGTCGTGCATACCGGCCAGCCCGGGAACGAACCCCAGCACCCCGTCGTGCGGCCGGGCCACCCGGCGGAGCAGGTCGAGGATCGAGATGCCGACCGCCGCGATCACCCCGGGCAGAATGCCGAGCAGCAGCACACCGGCGACGGCGGAAAGCGCGAGGATCAACTCGCTGGCACGGAACCGGCCCAGCCGGGCGAACTCCGATACCTCGATCAGCCGCAGGCCGGCGTAGACCACCAGCGCCCCGAGGGCGGCGGTCGGGAAGTTCGCCAGCAGGCTGTGGGCGGTCAGCATGATGACCACCACGACCACCATCGCGACCAGGGAGTACATCTGGGTCCGAGCGCCGACCAGATACCCCAGCGCCGTCCGGCTGGCGCTGGAGCTGACCGGGAAGCCGTGGGTGAACGCCGAGCCGACGTTGTAGATCCCCATCGCGCGAAGTTCGGCGTTGGCGTCGATCCGGCTGCCGTCCCGGGCCGCGAAGGTGCGGGCGGTGAGGATGGTGTCGGCGAAGGCGACGACGGCGATCCCGACGGCGACGGCCATCAGATTGGTGATGTGGTCGGCGGGGAGGGACAGGTGGGAGATGCCGATCTGCGGCAGACCGGCGGGCACGTCACCGATCACCTTGATGCCGTAGCGATCCAGCCCGAAGACGGCGACCGCGGCGGTGGCGAGCAGGACCGCGATCAGCGGCCCGGGTGCCTTCGGGACCAGCTTGTTGAAGGCCAGCAGGGTGGCCAGCACCGCCAGGGAGAACAGCAGTGTGGGCACGTGCAACTGGTGCCGGACCGCGATCAGGGAGGCGATCTGGTCGACGATGCCGTCACCCTCCACCGGGGCCCCGGTCAGCTTTCCCAGCTGACTGCAGATCATGATCACCGCCAGCCCGGTCATGTAACCGACCAGCACCGGCCGGGACAGCAGGTCGGCCAGGAAGCCCAGCCGGATGATCCCGGCGAACAGGCACACCAGCCCGACCATGATCGCCAGCACCGCGGCCATCGACGCGTACGCGGCGGCGTCACCGGCGGCCAGTGGCGCGATCGCGGTGGCGGTCATCAGCGCCGTCGTGGACTCCGGCCCGGCCGACAGCAGCCGGGAGGTGCCGAAGAAGGCGTACACCACCAGGGGCACCAGCGCGCACCACAGCCCGTTCACCGCGGGCAGGCCGGCCAGGGTCGCGTAGGCCATCACCTGGGGCACCAGGTAGGCCGCCACCGTCAGTCCGCCGACGACATCGCCGCGCAGGAACTTCCTGTCGTAGCTGCGGAACTGGGCGAAGCCGGGGGCTATCGCGGCCAGGCCGGGAGTCGACGTCATCAGCTCATCAACATACGGGTGTCAACATTCGGGCGTCAGTATTCGGGCGTCAGTATTCGGGCAGGGGGTGCCGGACGCGATCCTCGCGGACGGGTATCCCGTTGCGGCCGGAGAGATCCTGGGCGTACCGGCCCACCGCGAAGGCGACTCCGCCGCCGTGGATCCGCAGTGCCTCGATGTTCAACCGGTCCAGGGTGTCGGTGTCCTTGTGGTAGTCCGGGTCGAACGGGGCGTCCGCGGTGCCACCCCACTTCTCGGCCTGCTCGGCGGACTTCTTCTCCTCCCCGCCGGCGAACAGACCGCCGGCCGGCACCCCGGCGGTGGTGAACCCGTCGTAATCGGATCTGCCGTCGAAGAAGGTGTCCTCCGCGGGTTTCCCCTGGGAGTCGAGGTAGGCGGCCAGTGTCCGCTCGATCCCGGCGGATCCCTCCGGAACCCTGGGGACCACCTGGTCGCGGCCGATCGCGGTGGACTGGTTTCCGTCGTAGGTGAAGTAGCCGGCGTTGGACGAGGCGATCATGTCGAAGTTCAGGTAGAGCGCGATGTCCTTGAGTGCCTCGACATCAAGGGACTGGACGTACTTCTTCGACCCGGTCAGACCCACCTCCTCGGCACCCCAGAACGCGAACCGGACGGCATTGCGGACCTGCGGGCTGCTGCCGAGTTGGAGGGCGGTCTCCAGGAGTGCCGACACCCCCGAGGCGTTGTCGTTGATACCGGGCCCCTCCGGCACGCCGTCGAGGTGGCCGCCTGCCATCACCACGTCGGCCGTCGAGCCGGTCCGGGTCTGCGCGATCACGTTGCGGGACTTGATGTTCTGGGTGACGGCCTTGACATGCAGGGTGGCCTTGCCCGGCGCTGCGCGCAGTCGGGCACCGTCGCTCTTGCTGACACTGACCACCGGGATCTTCACGTCGGTGTCCTCACCCAGGGTTCCCGGCATGAAGTCCTCGTCGACGTTGTCGGCGACCACCAGGGCCGCCGCGCCGAGCGAGGCGGCGACGGTCTGCTTGACGTGGAAGGGGCAGCCGCCCCGGTCGAGGAGCACCACCGCGCCCTTGACCGCCACGCCGTCATAGCCGGCGGGAACACACCCCGGCGCGTCACCGGGCGGCACGACCACGAGTGGCGCGGTGAGCCCCTCGGCGGGCGTAGCCAGCGTGTACTTCAGGGCGTCGACGTCGACCTCCTTGCCCCCGACGCTGAGGGTGGGTTTGTCGGCGGAGAAGACGCGCACCTCGAACTCCGGCGTCTGGACGTCGAACCCGGCGTCCCGGAGGGTGCCGACGACGTAGTCGACGCTCGCGTCGTAGCCGGGGGTGCCCGAAGCGCGGTTACCGCCGTGGGCGTCGGCGATCTCCTGAAACTTCGTCAGGTGCACTTTCATGGCGTCCACCGTGACGCGCCGCCGAAGGTCATCGGCGAACTCCAGGGAGGCGGGGCTGGCGACGGGCATGTCGCCGAGGACCGGGGTCGCCTGCTCGGTGGTGCGACTGCAGCCGAGTGCCGACAGCAGCAGAACCGAGGTCATAACGGGGGCCCAGACCGTTGCGGAGGCGCGTCTCATGGCGCTCAGGGTAGCTGCGAGAGCCGTCCGGCGACGAGGTCGGCTACCGCGAACATCCCCGCGGCAGTGGGGTGAAAGGGCATCGGCCGCCGCCGCAACAGGGCCCCCGCGACCGGTCCCGCACCGGTCGTCCACGGCTCGGCCGACCAGGCGTGATGGTCCTGGCTGGCCGCCGAGGCGGCCACCAGTTCGCAGCCGGTGGCCGATGCGGCCGCGGCGGTCGCGGCCGCCAAGCCGGTGGCGAGCTGACGGGCGAGGTCGGCGACGGCCGGTTCCAGCGGAGGCGCGGGACTCCCCGGCGGTGGCAGCAGGGTGAGGTAGTCGACGAACAGGATCCGCGCGCGCGGGGCACGGGCGCGCAGCGTCTCCCCGACCTTCCGCAGCAGCGGGCCGACCGATTCCAGAGCGCGCTCACGGGCCACCGGGTCGAGCAGGCCGGCGAGCCGGGACCCGATCACCGGAAGCGAGCGCAGCGCGGGCGGCAGGGTCGCCGCCGACAGCAGCGGTACGTAACCGGCGTCATTACCGCCGATGGTGACCGTCACCAGCCGTTCGGATCCGTCCAGGGCGTCGACCTGCGGTGGCGCCCCGCACTGGGACCGGGTCAGGACGTTTGCGGTGGTGGCGCCGGAGAACGTGACGTCGACGAGGTCCAGCCCGCACCGCTGCGCAACCAGATGCGGGTAGTTGCGGGCCGAGCGCATGGCGAGCAGCGGAGAGCCGGGCGCTCTGGGCCACAGGCCCGGGCCGGCCGCCATCGAACTGCCGAGGGCGACATACCTGCCCACTCAGAGGTTCCTGCCCACTCAGAGATAGGTGCGAATTGAGGGCCCTGGCCGGGCGCACCAGTGAAACAGCAGGGTCGACCGGCGGCTGACAACCAGGGTGTGCGGCCGGTCGGTATCGCAGTCATGCGGCGGCGCCGGGGCGGTGATCCGCAGCCGATGCCAACTCGCCTCGAATCCGGGATGCAACGGCAGGTCGCCGACGCGGTCCTCGGGCACCCAGCGCAGTTCGGTGCTCTCCCGGTTGGGCACGGTCACCAGCAACTCCGAAGCGTCGGCCACGACGGTGGTGTAGGTCCACACCGGGCCGTCGGGACCGGGCACCTCGGCGGTGACCACGGTCGTCCGCACCGCGATCTGCTCGGCGGCGAGACCGGCCTCCTCGCCGGCCTCCCGGACCGCGGCGTGGCTGGGCTCCTCGTGACTGTCCAGCGCTCCGCCCGGCAGCGCCCAGGTTCCCCCCTGATGGCTCCACGCGGCCCGGTGCTGGAGGAGCACCGCCGGGGACCCGTCGTGCCAGGGCGCCCGCAGCAACAAGCCGGCGGCGCCGTGCACCCCCCAGTGGTAGGTGCCCTCGTCGGACACCACCCAGCCGTCCCCGTCACCGCGCACGTTTTTCAGGATAGGCACGACGAACCGGTGACGGCGGCACCGATAAGGCGGCATCACACCCGATGCGCTCTTAGACTTCGCTCAGAGATGTGATCCGGCAATACCGAGGGGAGCGAGGTCGGAACCAGGTGACCGTTGAGCTGGCGCACCCATCGACCGAACCGCAGGCACAGCGGTCGCCGGTCGAGCCCGCTCACCCCCGGTGGTGGTTCCTGACCACCACCCCGGGACGAATCCTGTCCTTCGGGGTGCTGCTGGCCGCCCTCGGCATCCTGTCGGCCTTCGCGATCTCGACCACCGTCACCGACCGTCAGCAGCGTCTCACCGAGGTGCTCGAACACACCGAGCCGCTGGCCTTCGCGGCCGGCCAGCTCTACACGACGCTGTCGGTGGCCGACGCCGCCGCCGCCACGGCCTTCATCGCCGGCGCCGAACCCCGGCCGGTGCGGCAGCGCTACGAACAGGCCATCACCGACGCGGCCGTCGCCGTCACCCGGGCCTCCAGCGGACTGACCGATCCCCCGCTGGTCGAACTGCTCGGCCGCATCAATGCCCGGCTGGCGGCCTATACCGGGCTCATCGAGATCGCCCGCACGAACAACCGGATGGGCAACCCGGTCGGGTCGTCGTACCTGTCCGAGGCCTCGGCGCTGATGCAGCAGCAGATCCTGCCCGACGCCCAACAGCTCTACGAGCGGACCTCCGCCCAGTTGGACGCCGAGACCACCGCGTCCGCGGCGATCCCCGCACCGGTGATCATCGTGGTGGCCACCACCATGGGATTCGGCATCTTCGCGCACCGCTGGCTCGCCGAACGCACCCGGCGGCGGGTCAACCTGGGCCTGTTCGCCGGCGGCGCCGCCTTCCTGGTGCTGATCATCTGGGTGGGCAGCGCGCTGACACTGTCCACGGTGGGCAGCCGCAGCGCCAAGAACACCGCCGCCGACTCGCTGAAGATCGTGACCGGGCTGGCCATCACCGCCCAGCAGGCGCGTGCCGACGAGACACTGTCGCTGATCCGGCGCGGTGACGAGGACGTCCGCAAACAGTCCTTCTACCAGCGGGTGGACTCGATGAACGCGACGCTGACCCAGTATCTGGAGAGCGACGACGCCATCGCCCGTGACCGATTGACCGGCGCGGCGGGCCTGCTGGCCCGGTGGCGACAGGCCGACGAGCGGATCAACAACTACATCACGGTGGGCAACTACCGGGCCGCGACCCAGGTCGCGCTGGGCACCGGGGCGGACGACTCGACCCCGGCCTTCGACCGGCTCAACGACGCGCTCTCGGGTGCCATCGAGGAGAGCCGCCGCCAGTTGCGCGGCGATATCCTGTCGGCGCTGCGGGTGCTGTCGGGCACCACCGTGGGCGGCGCACTGCTGGCGGTGGGAGCGGCGCTGGCGGTCGCCCTGGGTCTGGCTCCACGGATGAACGAGTACCGGTGATGGACGGACGACTCCTGCGGAGCGGATTCACCGCACTCGCGGCCGCCGTACTGCTCGCCGGCTGCACCGAGGCCATCGACACCCCCTCGCCGCCCGTTCCCTCGCTTCCTCCGCCCACCCCGGCCGGGATGGAGGAACTCGAACCGCAGCGCGCGCGGCCCGCCCCGCCCGCCGAAACCGGCTGCGACCTGACGGCGAGCCTGCGGCCCTTCCCCACCCGGGCCCAGGCGGACGAGGCCGTCGCGGCGATCCGCAAGCGGGGCCGCCTGCTGGTCGGCCTGGACATCGGCAGCAACCTGTTCTCGTTCCGCGATCCGATCACCGGCGAGGTGGCCGGATTCGACGTGGACATCGCCGGCGAGGTCGCCCGCGACATCTTCGGCAACCCCCGCGCCGTCGAGTACCGCATCCTGTCCTCGGCCGACCGGATCACGGCGTTGCAGAACAACACCGTCGACATCGTCGTCAAGACCATGACGATCACCTGCGAGCGGCGTCAGCAGGTGAGCTTCTCGACCGTCTACTTCACCGGCTACCAGCGGATTCTGGCCCCGCGCGATTCCGCGATCACCCAGCCCGGGGACCTGTCCGGCAAGCGTGTGTGTGTCGCGCGCGGGACGACCTCGCTCGACCGCGTCCGTCAGATCGAACCCCAGCCCGTGATCATCTCGGTGGTCACCTGGGCAGACTGCCTGGTCGCCCTGCAGCAGCGCGAGGTCGACGCGGTGAGCACCGATGACGCCATCCTGGCCGGCCTGGTGGCCCAGGATCCTTACCTGCACATCGTCGGCCCCAACATGGCCGAGCAGCCCTACGGCATCGGGCTCAACCCGAACAACGCGCCACTGGTGCGGTTCGTCAACGGCACCCTCGAACGCATCCGCGCCGACGGGACCTGGGACACCCTCTACCGAAAGTGGCTGACGGTCCTCGGCCCCGCTCCGGCACCGCCCGCCCCGAGGTACTCGGACTGATGAACGATCTCGACGACCATGAGGCCGGTACCCAGCGGGCGAGCCTGACCGAACTCGAGGATCCCGGCACCGGAACCGTCGCGACCATGCGCCCGATGGCGACCCAGGCGGTCTTCCGGCCCAACTTCGATGACGACGACGAGGATGTCCTCGCCGGCAGACCGGACCAACGCGAGGAGGTCGCGGTCACGCTTGCCCCGACCTCCGCGGCCCGTCGGCTGGGCGGCGGTCTGGTGGAGATCCCCCGGGTGCCCGAGATCGACCCGCTCGCCGCCATGATGGTCAATCCCGTTGTCGCCGAGTCGAAACGGTTCTGCTGGAACTGCGGACGGGCGGTGGGCCGATCCGGCCAGGGACCCGGGAATGCGGGCTCTTTTGAAGGCCTCTGCCCCAATTGCGGGGCCGCCTACTCCTTCCTGCCGCAATTGAGCCCCGGCGACCTGGTCGCCGATCAGTACGAGATCAAGGGCTGTATCGCGCACGGCGGACTGGGCTGGATCTACCTCGCCGTCGATCACAACGTCAACGAACGCCCGGTCGTCCTCAAGGGTCTGGTGCACTCCGGCGACGCCGAAGCGCAGGCGATCGCGATGACCGAACGGCAGTTCCTCGCCGAGGTCGTGCACCCGTCGATCGTGAAGATCTTCAACTTCGTCGAGCATCCGGACTCCCACGGTGAGCCGGTCGGCTACATCGTGATGGAGTACGTCGGCGGCAAGTCGCTCAAAACGCCACGGGGGCAGAAACTTCCGGTCGCCGAGGCGATCGCCTACATGCTCGAGATCCTCCCGGCGCTGGCCTATCTGCATTCGATCGGACTGTGCTACAACGACCTCAAGCCGGAGAACATCATGGTCACCGGCGAGCAGCTGAAGCTCATCGACCTCGGCGCGGTCTCCCGGATCAACTCCTTCGGCTACCTCTACGGCACCCCCGGCTACCAGGCGCCGGAGATCGTGCGCACCGGTCCGACGGTAGCCACCGATATCTACACGGTGGGCCGCTCCCTGGCCGCCCTCACCCTGAACCTGCGCACCAGCAAGGGCCGCTACGTCGACGGCCTGCCCGAGGGCGACCCGGTACTCACCCGGTACGACTCATTCGGCCGGCTGCTGCGCCGCGCGATCGACCCCGACCCGCGGCGCCGGTTCAGCAGCGCCGAGGAGATGTCGGCCCAGTTGCTCGGGGTGTTGCGCGAGGTGGTCGCCGCCGACACCGGCGTGCCGCGGCCCGGTCTGTCCACCGTGTTCACCCGGACCCGCTCGACGTTCGGGGTCGACCTGCTCGTCGCCCACACCGATGTCTACCTCGACGGACTCGTCCACGCGGAGAAACTCACCGCGCCGGAGATCGTCACCGCACTGCCGGTACCCCTGGTCGATCCCAGCGACGTCGCGGCCACCGTGCTCTCGGCGACCGTGCTCTCCCAGCCGGTGCAGACCCTGGACTCGCTGCGCGCCGCGCGGCACGACAGCATCGACACCGACGGCGTCGACCTGACCCACTCGGTGGAGCTGACCCTGATGGAGGTCCGCGCGCTGCTCGACCTCGGGGACGTGGCGAAGGCGGGCCGCAAGCTCGAGGATCTGGCCGCGCGGGTGGGCTGGCGCTGGCGGCTGGTGTGGTTCAAGGCCGTCTCCGAGCTTCTGGCCGGCGACTTCGAGGGGGCCCGGAAGCATTTCACCGAGGTCCTCGACACGTTCCCCGGCGAACTGGCGCCGAAGCTGGCGCTGGCCGCCACCGCCGAGCTGGCCGGGAGCAGCGACGAGCGGCAGTTCTACGAGGCGGTGTGGCACACCGACAACAACATCATCTCCGCCGGCTTCGGCCTGGCCCGTGCCCAATCGGCTGAAGGTGAGCGGGAGGGCGCCGTGACCACCCTCGACGAGGTTCCGGTCGGCTCCCGGCATTTCACCACCGCGCGGCTGACCAGCGTGGTCACGCTGCTGTCCGGGCGCGCGGCGCACGAACTCACCGAGGAGCAGATTCGTGACGCCGCCCGCCGGGTGGAGTCGTTGCCCGACAGTGAGCCGCGGGTGTTGCAGATCCGGGCGCTGGTGCTCGGGACGGCGATGGACTGGATCCCCCACCACGAGGCCCGCGCGAATCCGATCCTGGGTTTCCCGTTCACCGAGCACGGTCTGCGGCTGGGTGTGGAGGCCTCACTGCGCAGCCTGGCCCGGGTGGCGACCAGTCAAGCCCACCGCTACGCCCTCGTCGACATGGCCAATTCGGTGCGGCCCACGACGACCTTCTGACCCGCCGCCATCCCGGGCCGGCCGGCAGCGGTCAGATCACCGTCAGGCAGTCCCGGGCGATGGCGAGTTCCTCGTCGGTCGGGAGGACCAGCACCGTCGTCGGGGACTCCGCCGTGGAGATCCGCCGCGGACCGCGCGCCGGACCCTCGTTGAGGTCCTCGTCGAGTTCGATCCCCAACCGGTTCAACCCGGCCAGCGCGTCTCGGCGGACTTTCGCGTCGTTCTCCCCGACACCGGCGGTGAAGGTGATGACATCGGCATGCCCGAGCAGCGCCAGGTAGCCGCCCACGTATTTGCGCAGGCGGTGGATGTAGACGTCGTAGGCCAGTTGCGCCGACTCGTCACCGGCCGCGATCCGCTCGTGCAGCACCCGGAAGTCGATCTCGCCGCTGAGTCCGAACACCCCGGAGCGGCGGTTGAGCAGAGCCTCGATCTCCTCCACCCCCATCCCGGCGGTGCGCCACAGGTAGGCGATGATCCCGGGGTCCACGTCGCCGGCGCGGGTGCCCATCACCAGCCCCTCCATCGGCGTCATCCCCATCGAGGTGTCGATCGGGCGTCCGGCCGCGATCGCCGAGGCCGAGGCGCCGTTACCCAGATGCAGGACGATCTGGTTGAGCGACTCCGGGGGGACGCCGAGGAACTCCGCGGCCCGTCCGCTGACGTATGCGTGTGAGGTGCCGTGAAATCCGTACCGGCGAATCTTCCACGCGGCTGCGGTATCCCGGTCGATGGCGTAGGTGCGGGCCGCCGCGGGCAGATCATGGAAGAAGGCGGTGTCGAACACCGCGACGTGCGGCAGATCGGGCAGCAGTTTGCGGGCCACCTCGATACCAAGGACGGCGGGCGGATTGTGCAGCGGGGCAAGCGATGCCAGGTCGCGCAACTGCTCCAGGCGGGCGTCGTCGATCACGGTGGGGCGGTACAGGTCCGGGCCGCCGTGCACCACCCGGTGCCCGACCGCCGCGAGGTCCATCTCCCGCGGGTGCAGGCCGTGCGCCGCGAGTTGGTCGAAGGCCTGCAGCAGGGCCGCCTCGTGGTCCGGCACACCGCCGTCGTCGCCGATCCGCTCGACGATGCCCCGCGCCAGCGACTGGCCCGAATCCGGCTGCACCACCTGATATTTCAGCGACGAGGAACCGGAGTTGAGCACCAGGACGGTTGCCGCCATCACCGCCCCTGAGCCTGAATCGCGGTGATCGCCACGGTGTAGACGATATCGTCCACCAACGCGCCGCGTGAGAGGTCGTTGACCGGTTTGTTGAGCCCCTGCAGCACCGGGCCGATGGCGATCGCGCCCGCGCTGCGCTGAACGGCCTTATAGGTGTTGTTGCCGGTGTTGAGGTCGGGGAAGATCAGGACGGTGGCCTTCCCGGCGACCGGAGAATCCGGCATCTTGGCGGCCGCAACATCCGGATCGACGGCGGCGTCGTACTGGATCGGACCCTCCACCAGCAGGTCCGGGTCACGTCGGCGGACGAGATCGGTTGCCGCCCTGACTTTTTCCACCCCGGCACCGCTGCCGGAATCGCCGGTGGAGTAGGACAGCATGGCCACCCGGGGTTCGATTCCGAACTGCGCGGCGGTGTAGGCCGAACTGATCGCGATATCGGCGAGTTGGTCGGGGGTCGGGTCGGGCACGATCGCGCAGTCGCCGTAGGCCAGCACCCGGTCGCTCAGGCACATCAGGAAGATGCTGGACACGGTGGACACCCCGGGGCGGGTCTTGATGATCTCGAACGCCGGTCGCACGGTGTGTGCGGTGGTGTGCGCCGCCCCGGACACCATGCCGTCCACGAATCCGTTCTGCACCAGCATGGTGCCGAAGTAGGAGACGTCGTGCATGATCTCGCGAGCCTGTTCGATGTTGATGCCCTTGGCTTTTCGGAGATCGGCGTACTGCTCGGCGAAGGACTCGACCAGCGGACTGGTGCGCGGGTTGATCACCGTCACCCCGGAGAGGTCAACACCCAGTTCCGCCGCGCGGGAGCGCACCCGGGACTCGTCGCCGAGGATGGTCAACTCGGCCAGACCGAGGAGCAGCAGCCGGCCGGCGGCCTGCAGGATCCGGTCGTCATCCCCCTCCGGGAGCACGATCCGGCGGCGGTCGGCGCGGGCCCGTTCCATCAGTCGGTAGGCGAACATCTGCGGGGTGGTCACCGTCGGGATCGGAATCGCCAGGCGCTCCAGCAGATCGGTCATGTCGACGTGGCGATCCACGAGTTCGATGGCGGTGTAGATCTTGCGCTTGGAGTCGGCGGTCACCCGGCCGCGGGTGGCGGCCACCGCACTGGCCGTGGCGAAGGTCCCCAGATCGGTCGCGATGATCGGCAGGCGCAAGCCGAGGCCCGTCACCAGTTTGGCGATCTCGTGGTGCAGGGGCAGACCGCCGTTGAGGATGATCACCGACAGCGACGGAAACCCCTCGGCCGCATGGGCACTGGTCACGGCGAGCACCACGTCGGAGCGGTCCCCGGGGGTGATCACCGCCGCACCCTCGGTCAGCCGCTCCAGAACGTGATCGGCGGTCATCCCCGCGACCATCACACCCATCACTTCCCGGCCCAGGAGCACCGGGTCGCCGTGCAGCAGAGTGCCGTTCACCGCATCGGACAGTTCGGCGACCGTCGGCGCGGCCAGCAGGGGTTCCTCGGGCAGCACGTACACCCGTGGGCCGAGCGCCCGGCAGGCCCGGGCGACGGCCACCATCTTGTCCGGTTCGCACCGGTTGGCCACCACGGCCGCGGTGTGGGTGTGCTGGTTGTCCAGTTCGGAGAGGGACAGCTCGATGACGGCGGCGATCTCCGCGGGCGTGCGCCCGGTGGCACGCACCGACAGCAGCACCGGGGCACCGAGATTGGCGGCGATCCGGGCATTGACCGCCAGTTCGGTGGGCGATGCCACATCGGTGTAGTCGGAGCCGACGATCACCATCGCGTCACAGCGATCCGCCACGGCGTGGTAGCGGGCGACGATCTCGGTGATCGCCCCGTCGGGGTCTTCGTGCAACCGCTGATAGCTGACCCCGAAGCAGTCCTGATAGGCCAGTCCGATATCGCTCTGGGCCAGCAGCAGGTCGAGGATGTAGTCGTGCTCACCGCGCCGGATGATCGGCCGGAACACGCCGACCCGGGGCACCATGGCCGTCAACCGGTGCAGCACACCGAGGGCGATGGTGGACTTGCCGGTCTCGCCTTCGGGAGAGGCGATGTAGATCGAGGTCGCGGGGCGTGTCACGAGGACAGTCTGCGCAACCGGGGCAGCAGGTCCCGCTCGAACAACGTCAGGAATCTGCGCTGGTCGTGCCCGGGTGCGTGGAACACGAGGTGGTTGAGCCCGTACCGGACATAGTCGGCCACCTTCTCGACGGCTTCGTCGGGATCCGAGGACACGATCCAGCGCCGCGCCACCTGCTCGATCGGCAGTTCGTCGGCCAGCCGCTCCATCTCCATCGGGTCGGCGACACTGTGTTTCTGCTCCGGGGTCAGCGACAGCGGCGCCCAGAAACGGCAGTTGTTCAGCGCGGCTTCGGGATCGGTGTCGTAGGAGATCTTGATCTCGATCATCTTGTCGATCACGTCGACGTCGCGGCCGGCCGCTTCGGCGCCCGCCCGCACCGCCGGCATCAGTTTGTCGGCGTAGAGCTCCTCGCCCTTGCCGGAGGTGCAGATGAACCCGTCACCGGCCCGGCCGGCGTACTTGGCGACGACGGGACCACCGGCGGCGATGTACACCGGGATCCCGCCCTCGGGAACGTCGTAGATCGAGGCGCCTTTGAGGTGGTAGAACTCGCCGTCGAAGTCGACCCGCTCGCCCCACCACAGTTCGCGCATCAGCTTCACCGACTCACGCAACCGGGCGAACCGCTCCTTGAAGTCCGGCCACTCACCGGTGAAGCCGGTGGCGATCTCGTTGAGCGCCTCACCGGTACCGACCCCGAGGAACACCCGGCCCGGGTACAGGCAGCCCATGGTGGCGAAGGCCTGCGCGATCACCGCCGGGTTGTAGCGGAACGTCGGGGTGAGCACCGACGTGCCCAGCGTGATCCGTTTGGTGCGCTCCCCGACCGCCGTCATCCAGGACAGTGCGAAGGGCGCGTGACCGCCCTCGTGCCGCCACGGGTTGAAGTGGTCGCTGACCGTGGCACTGTCCATCCCGTGCTCCTCGGCGAGCACACCGAGTTCGACCAGTTCGCGCGGACCGAACTGCTCCGCGGACGCCTTGTATCCCAGCCTCAGTTCAGCCACGGTTCAGTTCTACCGCACGTCTACCGCGCGATGCCCGAGCAGATCCCGCCTCACTATGTTCAGACTCTCTATGCTCAGGCGATGGCGCTGGCGATGACGGCGGTCACCGGACGGGTGCAGATGGCCCAGACGCCGCTGGTGAACTGGACGCTGGTCAGCGACGAATCCGGGGTGCTGCTGATCGACGCCGGCTACCCGGGCCACCGCGACGAGGTGCTGGCCTCGCTGGACCGGCTGGGGTTCGGCCCTGCCGATGTGCGGGCCATCCTGCTCACCCACGCCCATATCGACCACCTCGGCTCGGCGATCTGGTTCGCCGCCACCCACGGCACCCCGGTGTACTGCCATCCCGACGAGGTCGGGCACGCCAGACGCGACTACCTGCAACAGGTGTCACCGGCCGCCCTGCTGGCGCAGGCGTGGCGGCCGGCCTGGCTGCGGTGGTCGCTGCAGGCGGCACGACTCGGCGGACTGGTCCGCGACGGCATCCCGGGTGCCCGGGCACTGTCCGAAGAGGTGGCGTCCGCGCTTCCGGGCGGCCCGCGGGCCATTCCCACCCCCGGGCACACCGGCGGGCACTGTTCCTACGTCGTCGACGGGGTCATGATCACCGGGGACGCGCTGATCACCGGCCATCCGCTGGCCCGCCGGCACGGCCCGCAACTGCTGCCGGCGATGTTCAACGAGAGCCAGGCCGACTGCGAGCGCAGCCTGGCCGCTCTGGCGGCGGCCGGCACCGACGTGTTCATCCCCGGCCACGGCGCGCTGTGGACGGGTCCGATCGGCCAGGCCGTGCGCGCGGCCGCGGCTCGGTAAACGACCGTGGGCGGCGGCGCTACAGTCGCCTGTCATGGGCAATATCAGGGGTAGGACGGTGGCGATCACCGGTGCCGCCCGCGGAATCGGGTTCGCCACCGCCGAGGCGTTGGTGCGCCGCGGCGCGCGAGTGGTGATCGGCGACCGCGATGTCGCCCTCGGCGAGTCGGCGGTGGCCCGGCTGTCCAACCTCGGCCCGGTGTCGGGCTACCCCCTCGACGTCGCGGACCCGGAGTCCTTCGCGACGTTCCTGGACAAGGCCCGCGGCGACGGGGGCGGGCACATCGACGTGTTGATCAACAACGCCGGAGTGATGCCGGTGGGTCCGTTCCTGGACCACACCGAACAGGCCATCCGGTCGGCCATCGAGGTCAACCTCTATGGCGTGGTCACCGGCTGCCGGCTGGTGCTGCCGGAGATGGTGGCCCGCCGCCGCGGCCACATCGTCAACATCGCCTCGGTGGCCGGCATGCTGGCCGTTCCCGGCCAGGCGCTCTACGCCGGAACGAAGTTCGCCGTCGTCGGGCTCTCCACCGCGCTGGCCGACGAGTTCGCACCGCGGGGCGTCGAGGTCAGCTGCGTCATGCCGACGTTCACCAACACCGAGCTGATCTCCGGAACACTGACCGGCGGCATGACCCGGCCCGTCCAGCCGGAGGACATCGCCGCCGCCGTGGTGCGAATCCTGGAGAAGCCGAAAACCGTTGTCTCCGTGCCCTATTCCTTGCGGTTCATCGCCGCTGCCACCGCGTTCCTGCCGCCGCGGGGTCGGCGATGGCTGTCGGCGAAGACGGGCACGGCGCGGGTGTTCCTCGATATCGACACCGCCGCCCGCGCGGCCTACGAAAAGCGGGCGCAGTCCGCCACCGGCGTCCTGGAAGGACCCGAGTAGGCCCCCTGTCGGGGCGTGCGTGCCTAACTCAGCGCGCGGTCCAGATCGGCGATGAGGTCGTCGGTGCCCTCCAAACCGATCGAGATGCGCACGACCCCGTCACCCAGACCGATCGCCGCGCGTCCCTCCGGGCCCATCGCCCGGTGCGTCGTGGTGGCGGGATGGGTGATCAGCGTCTTGGCGTCACCGAGGTTGTTGGAGATGTCGATCAATCGCAGCCGGTCGAGAACCTCGAAGGCTCGCTCCTTACCCCGCCCGCGGTCCGCCGTGAGTTCGAAGGTGACCACGGTGCCGCCGCCGGACATCTGCCGCTTGGCCAGGTCGTGCTGCGGATGAGACGGCAGGTACGGGTAGCGCACCCAGTTCACCGCGGGGTGGGCCTGCAGGAACTCCGCCACCTTGAGCGCGGATTCGTTGCTGTAGTTGACCCGAACCGACAGCGTCTCCAGGCCCTTCAGCAGCACCCAGGCGTTGAACGGGCTGAGCGCCGGACCGGTGTGGCGCATCAGGGTCTGCACCGGTCCCTCGATGTACTCCTTGTCGCCGAGGATCGCCCCACCGAGCACCCGGCCCTGGCCGTCGATGTGCTTGGTACCGGAGTAGATCACGACGTCCACCCCCAACGGGATGCCCTGCTGCAGCAACGGGGTGGCGAAGACATTGTCCAGCACCACCTTTGCGCCGGCCCGGTGCGCCAGTTCGGTCACCGCGGCGATATCGACCAGCGACTGCATCGGGTTCGAGGGTGTCTCGAAGAACACCGCCTGGGTCGGTACCGACAGCGCCTGCTCCCACTGGTCGAGGTCGTCACCGTCGACGAAGACGGTCTCCACACCCCAGCGCGGGAGAATCTCGTTGCAGACGACGAAGCAGGAACCGAACAGGCTGCGGGCGGCGACCAGGCGGTCCCCGGCGCCGAGCAGCGCACCGAGACCGGTGAACACCGCCGACATCCCCGAGGACGTGGCGAAGCAGGCCGGCGCGCCCTCGATGAGGCGCAGCCGTTCCTGGAACATCTCGATGGTGGGGTTGCCGTAACGGGAGTAGACGAACCGGTCGACCTCGCCGGTGAACGCCTTCTCCGCCTCCCCCGCCGAGCCGTAGACATAGCCCGAGGTGAGGAACAGCCCCTCGGATGTCTCCTCGAAATCCGAGCGCAGCAGCCCGCCGCGCACCCCGAGGGTGGCGGGGCTGACACCGTCGGGCAACTGCCGGGGAATCCGGACCGAGGGCACCGACCCCTGCTCGGACCTCATGTCTGCTTCCAGGGCAGACCGTCGGCGCGCCACCCCGTCACACCCCGGTGACCGGCATCGTCGAGTTGCCCCTCGAAGCCCTCCAGCATGTTGTAGGACGGCGCGATTCCGGCGGCGGTGGCGGCCGAGGCGGCCGGGATGGACCGGTTACCGGAGCGGCACAGGAAGATCACCGGGCGCTCCCCCGGGGTGACACCGGCGGCGATCAGGTCGGCGACGAAGTTCTCGTTGCGGCGGCCGTCGCTGTGCATCCACTCCACGAAGACCGCGTCACGGCCGAGACCGGACAGGTCGGGAACGCCGACCCACTTCCACTCCGCGTCCGTGCGGACGTCCACCAGCACCGCGTCGGGGTTCTCGTTGAGCAGGGCCCAACTCTCGGCAGGCGTGATATCTCCGGCGTAAGTCACGCTCCTGAGTCTCGCACAGGGGCGGGACGGCGTTCATCCCGCGCCGGGGCCCTCACGGGACGCTCTCGGGGGGCCCTACTGCGGCCCCGCCGAGCACACCCTCCACTCGCCGCCCTCCTGCGCGAAGGTCATCACGGTGGTCTGCTTGTCGTCGGCGGATTTCTCGAAGTGGTAGACGACGGTGGCGGTGGCCCGGTCCCCGTTCACCGCGAAGCCGCGGACGTCGTCGACATAGCGCGCGCCCTTCGCTTGGGCGGAGTTGCGCTGCGCGGCCAGCACCGACTCCTCGGTGCCCTGTTCGGCCACGCAGGTGAACCGTCGGAAGTCGGCGAAGTTCCCGCGCTGCAGCGCGTCGTTCTGGCCGATCACCGCCCGGCCGATACCCGCCTCGGCGGAGATCTCCTCGCCCCGGCAGGAACGCAACCCGGTGACCACCGCCAGGACGATCGCCACCAGCACCAGTGCGATCAGCAAGGGCATCGCCGTGGACCGCTGGGCGGACGACTCCCCGGACGGGTCGGGATCGGGTTCGGGTTTCTGGCGGGGCACGGCTGCCAGCTTAGGGCGACGGTTATGACCGGGTGGGCCAGTGCCAGGCCGGCTCGTCGAGCGGGCCCAGGTCCGCCACCGCCGTCTCGCCGTCGACTTTGACCAGCCGCAACAGGTTCAGGTCGTCATCGAGACCACCCAGCGCCGAGACCAGCACCGGGGAGTGTGTGACGAGCACCACCTGGGTGGACTCCGCGGCCCGGACGATCAGCGCCGCCAACGCCGGCAGCAGGTCCGGATGCAGGCTGGACTCCGGTTCGTTGAGCACGGTCAGCTCGGCGGGCCGCGGACTGAGCAGGGCGGCGACCAGCAGCAGGTACCGCAGCGTCCCGTCGGACAGTTCGGCGGCGGTCAGCGGCCGCGCCATCCCCGGCTGGCGCAGGCCGACCTCGAAGCGGCCACCGTCGACGCGCACGACGACCGCGCATCCCGGGAAGGCCGCGTCGATGGCGCCGGCCAGCGCCGCCGCGTCGCCGATCTCGATGATGGTCTGCAATGCGGCGGCCAGGTCGGCCCCGTCGTGCCCGAGCACCGTGGTGCGGGTGCCGATCCGGGACATCCGGGCGGGGGCGGCCGCGTCGGTGCGGACGTGGTCGTAGAACCGCCAGGACCGCATCCGCTCCCGCAGCACCATCAACTCCGGCGCGGCCTGCGGGTCGGCCAGTTCGCTGATCATGCTGTCGTAGGGCCGCATCCCGGTGGTGACGGTGCGCCAGTGGTCGTCGGCGTCGCGGATACGGGCCAGCGGTCCGGACCGCTCCGCGGTCAGCGCGGAGGGCCGCAGCACCGGGCCGGCCCAGACCGCTTCGGATTTGATCTCGGGGTCGAGGGCGAAGAAGGTGTTGCCGATCTGCGGCATCCCGAGGTCGACGGTGTACCCGAAGTCGTCGCCGGCGAAGCCCAGTTTCAGGCTGACCGGCCCGGTCCGGCCGGGGCCGGCCCACATCGTCGACGCCAGACCGCCCTCGGCCGCCAGTGCGCTGACGGCGCCGTTGCGGGCGCAGTCCGCCAGCAGTCGCAGCGCCCGGTACAGGCTGGACTTCCCGCTGCCGTTGGCCCCGGTGACGACGGTGCAGCGCCGCAACGGGACCACCAGGCGGCGCAGCGACCGGTAGTTCGCCACGGCAAGGGTGTCCAGCACAGGGCCGACCCTAGAGCAGATCCAGGTCGGTCTCGAAGTCCCGCATGGCACGCAGCACGCCGATGAGCACCCGGTGCGCGGCGCGCAGATCCCGGTCGGGAAGGTCGGCCAGGGCCCGCTGGGTGTGCCGCTCCAGCGGTGTGAAGAACTGCCGGGCCAACTCGAGGCCGTGGTCGGCGTACTTGAGGATGACCTTGCGCCGGTCGTGGGGATCGGACTCGCGGCGCAGATTTCCCGAGTCGATCATCCGCTCGACGAGGTAGGTGATCGCCGCGCCGGACAGGCCCATCAGGTCGCGCAACTCGCCGGCGCTCAGCGGTGCGCCGGTCTGCTCGGCCACCATGACGTGCAGCAGCGCCCGAAAGTCGTTGGCGGACATGGAGTGCACGCCGGCGAAGGCCTTGCCTATCCGTTCCGTGGCGGCCGACAGGGCTCGGACGTCATCGGCGATCGCCGACTCCAGCTCCGCCCGGTCACCCATGACCTCACGATAACGTTAAAAAAATTAAATGTTAAGTAAGTGAAACTAATGCTTAGGATGTCGGCATGCACCGCGCACCCGAGACCCGCCGTCCGATCTGGGATCGCATCGCCGCGCTGGTCTGCGGCCGGAGATCCTGGGTGCTCGCACTGATCATCGCCGCACTGGGCGGCGCACTGCTGGGCCTCCTACCCGACACCGGTTCGGCGGAGCGGTCCCCGGTCGTGCTCCCCGCAAGCGCCGAGTCGGCCCGGGTGGCCGAACTGCTCAAGGGATTCCCGGGCGGCGACCAGACACCGGTCATCCTCCTCGTCACCCGTCCCGACGGCGCGGCCCTGTCACCCGCCGATCTGACCGCGGCCGACCAGGCCCGGCAACGGATGCTGACGGCGGCCGGTGGCGGACCACCGATACCCCTGGCGCCGTCCGCCGACGGTGAGGCTGTGCTGGCGCCGGTCCCGCTGCGGCCCGGCCTGACCGGTTTCGCGCTCTCCGACGAGGTCACGGCCCTGCGGACGGCCGCGCGCGACGGCCTCCCGAGCGAGCTGCAGGCCAACGTGACCGGCGGACCGGCCTTCGGCGCCGATATCGCCAACTCGTTCTCGGGTGCGAACTTCATCCTGCTCGCGGCCACCGTCGCCGTCGTCGCACTGCTGCTCATCCTCACCTACCGGTCCCCGGTGCTGTGGCTGGTGCCGCTGCTGGTGATCGCCTTCGCCGACCGGGTGGCGGCCATGCTGGGGTCGTCGATCGCCGAGGCCTTCGGGATGGGTGGCGACGGTTCGACGTCGGGCACCACCAGCGTTCTGGTGTTCGGCGCGGGCACCAACTACGCGTTGTTGCTGATCTCCCGATACCGGGAGGAACTGCGGCGCGACGCTGACCACCGGCAGGCCCTGCACACCGCGGTGCGGTTCGCCGGCCCGGCCATCCTGGCCAGTAACGCCACCGTGGTGCTGGCACTGCTGACACTGCTCTTCGCCGACTCCCCGAGCACCCGCAGCCTCGGTGTCGAGGCCGCCTCCGGGCTGGTGATCGCCGCCGTATTCGTCCTGTTCGTGCTGCCGCCCCTGCTGGCGTTGTTCGGGCGGACGTTGTTCTGGCCCTTCATCCCCCGCCCCGGCGGCGGGGAGATCACCACCACCGGGGTCTGGTACCGGGTGGCGGACTGGGTTTCGGGTCACGCCGGCAGGGTCGCCGTTTCCTCGATCCTGGTCCTCGGCGTGCTGTCCACCCTGATCTCCGGCACGCCCATCGGCCTCGCCCTGGTCGACCAGTTCCGGGTCAGCGCCGATTCGATCGACGGCTTCAAAAATCTCACCGCACACTTCCCCAGCGGGGTGACCGACCCGACCCGGGTGATCGCCGCCGCCGACCGGACCGAGGCCGTCACCGCGGCCATCCAGGCCACCCCCGGCGTCGTCTCGGCGAACCCGGTCGGGGTCTCGGACGGCGGACTGACCCAGTGGAACGTGGTCATCGACGCCGCACCTGCTTCCTCCGCGGCCTTCGACGCCGTCGGCGCACTGCGGGATTCGGTGCACAAGGCCGATCCCGGCGGGCTGGTCGGAGGTTCGGACGCCGCCGCCCTCGACGCCCGCGACACGGCCGTTCGCGACCGGTGGGTGGTGATGCCGGCCATCCTCGCGGTGGTTCTGGTGGTGCTCTTCGTACTACTGCGGGCAGTGCTCGCTCCCCCTGTGCTGGCGGCGGCCACCGTGCTGTCCACCCTGGCGGCGCTGGGGCTCGGCGGCTGGGTGAGCGTCCACGTGGTCGGATTCCCCGCCCTGGACAACACGATCCCGCTGTTCGCGTTCCTGTTCCTGGTCGCCCTCGGGATCGACTACACGATCTTCCTGGTGACCCGGGCCAAGGAGGAGACCCCGCTGCACGGAACCCGGGGCGGGATCGTGCGCGCGGTGTCGGCCACCGGCGGTGTCATCACCAGCGCCGGCATCGTGCTGGCGGCGGTGTTCTGTGTCCTGAGCGTGCTGCCGCTGATCTTCCTGACCCAGATGGGAATCATCGTCGGCCTGGGCATTCTGCTGGACACCTTCGTCGTGCGCACGGTCGTGATCCCGGCGCTGTTCACCCTGATCGGTCCCCGGATCTGGTGGCCGGCGTTCCGGCACGACGACATCGAACGCACCGACGCGCCGCCGGTGTCGGGCGGCGGCGACGTGGTGGCGCGCTCGTAATCCGATCCGAATCAGCCGGTCCGCCGGTCGGCATCCTGGTCGTTCTGCGTCAGCAGCAGCACGCTCACCACGAGCACCCAGATCGGGAACGACAGGCTGAGCCACATCGTGGTGTCGGCGGCGACCATCAGCGTCACGGCCATCAGATACGTCAGGACAACCAGCCATTTCGGCATCAGTCCGGTGCGCAACCAGATGGTGGCCAACGACATCATGAACACCGCGGCCATCCGCAGGGCGTAGGTCTTGGACAGCTTGAGCACCAGCATCTGCCCGAACGTCCCGACGTCGGTGCCGGCCAGCATGCCCGACCGGGCATCGTTGGCGGTGGCCAGCGCCGCACCGACCGCGACGGCGACGAACATCATGGCCAGGAACAGCAGGCCGCTGCTGAGGAACACGGTCGCGAAGAACCGGTCCTCCAGCCGGCCGAGGTTGGACCGGACCACCCCAATGAACCAGAGAAAGGCGACACCGGAGAAGGTCACCAGTTCCGCGGCCAGCACCATCTTGTGTGCACCGGTGGTCAGCCACTGGGAACCCGGGTCTGCGCCCTCCGGAAGCGACCCGCGCAGCAGGATGATCGCCGCGGCGAAGAGCACGGCGAAGATCACCCCGGCCAGAGCGGCCGCCCGCGGGGTGGTGAGTCGATGCAGGGTGTGCGACGTCTGTTCAGCCACGGGGTTGATGGTGGCAGAGTCAGGGCTGACCGGGTAGCAACTCCACCATCAGTCCGTTGGCTTCGGCCAGCAGCGTCCCGTTCGGGTCGGTGAGTTCGGCGTTGACGAACGTCTTGCGGCCCTCCACCTTCGACGCCCGGCCCCGCATCGTCAGGTCGACGTCGATGGGCGTGACATTGCGGTAGTCGACGTGCAGGAAGGCGGTCCGGCTGATCGGTCGATTGATGCTGTGGATGATGATCCCGCACATCACGTCGAACATCATCGCCACCATGCCGCCGTGGACGGCGTTGTTCCCGCCGACATGGAAGCGGCTGTACCGCACGCCGACGTCGACGCCCTCGGGGCTGAAGGTGCGGATCCGCCACGGCGGCATCAGCACACTGCCGGCGCCCGGCAGGGTCGCGACCCGACCGGCCGGCGCCATCCCGCCGGGCTGCTGGTGGGGCGCGAGGTAGTCGATCAGTTCCTCGACGCGCTCGGCGGCCGCATTCCAGTCGGGCGCATCAGCACCGACCGCGAGGTCCTGGGCGCGCCGCATACTCGCGACGAAACGCCCGAAGCCCGCGGGCTCGTCGAGCACCTGGAACCGGGGAAACCCGCCGCGCTCGCGGGTATCCGGCACGTCGCTCAACGCGGTGCCAGCACGTCACGGCGGACGATGGTCTGATCCCGGCCTGGACCCACCCCGATGCACGAGACGGGCGCACCGGCGAGTTCTTCGAGCCGGAGCACGTAGTCGCGGGCCTTTGCCGGCAGATCGTCGAACTCACGCGCTCCGGAGATGTCCTCCCACCAGCCGGGAAGCTCCTCGAAGACCGGTTCCGCGCGGGCGATCTCGCTCTGGGTCATCGGCATCTCGTCGGTGCGCTTCCCGTCGACGATGTAACCCACGCACACCGGGACGGTCGGCAGGCTGGACAGCACGTCGAGCTTGGTCAGGAAGTAGTCGGTGATGCCGTTGACCCGGGTGGCGTAGCGGGCGATGACGGCGTCGAACCAACCGCAGCGTCGGCGCCGGCCCGTAGTCACCCCGATCTCACCACCGGTCTTGGCGAGATACTCGCCGTTCTCGTCGAACAGTTCGGTGGGGAACGGACCGGACCCGACCCGCGTGGTGTAGGCCTTCAGAATGCCCAGCACGGTGGTGATGCCGGTGGGTCCGACGCCCGATCCGACCGCGGCACCGCCGGCGGTCGGGTTGGACGAGGTGACGTAGGGGTAGGTGCCGTGGTCGACGTCGAGCAGGGTGCCCTGCGAGCCCTCCAGCAGCACGGTCTCACCACGCTCCAACGCCTTACCGAGCAGCAACCGGGTGTCGGCGATGCGGTGGGCGAAGCCCTCGGCCTGGGCCAGCAGCGCATCGGTGATCTCGACGGGGTCGAGGGCCTTGCGGTTGTAGATCTTGACCAGCACCTGGTTCTTGAAATCCAGCGCGGCGGCGATCTTGGCGGCCAGCAGGTCGGGGTCGCGCACGTCGGCCACCCGGATGCCGATCCGGGCGATCTTGTCCTGGTAGCACGGCCCGATACCGCGGCCGGTGGTGCCGATCTTCTTGTTGCCCAGATAGCGTTCGGTGACCTTGTCGATCGCCACGTGATACGGCATCAGCAGGTGGGCGTCGGCGGAGATCAGCAGTCCCGAGGTGTCCACCCCGCGCTCTTCGAGACCGTTCAGCTCGGTGAGCAGCACACCGGGGTCGACGACCACCCCGTTGCCGATCACGTTGGTGACCCCGGGAGTCAGGATTCCGGACGGGATCAGATGCAGTGCGAAATTCTCCCCGGTGGGCAGCACCACGGTATGCCCGGCGTTGTTACCGCCCTGGTACCGCACGACCCACTGGACCCGGCCACCGAGAAGGTCGGTGGCCTTTCCTTTGCCTTCGTCACCCCACTGGGCGCCGATGAGGACGATTGCCGGCATGGCGTGACCCCGCTCCACTCCTGGCTTAGTGTTTCCAGCCGGTGACTCACCCTATCGGAGCATGCCGTTGACGAATACCGAGATGACCGTGTTGCGGTTCGGCGACCGCCGACCACCCCGTCCGTTGGCCGCCCTGCCGACCATCGCCGTCGACACCCCGGACGCCCCCGACAGCGCCATCGAGCAGGTGCTGACGGGCGCGCGCAGGGTCGCGGTGGTGGGGTCCGACGCCGATCTGGCGGCGGTCCTGACGAGGCTGATGCGGGCGGACCGACTCGATATCGAGGTTGCCCAGGTCCGAGGTCTCCGCAGCGCGCAGCGAGCCCGCACCGCCGCAGCTCGGCGGGTGCCGCTGATCCGGGACGACACCGGAACCGTGCTGGTCGGGGCGGCCCTGTGGCTGCCGCCGGACGGCTCGACGGCGATCCACGGCGAGGCGGTGGCCGATGACACCGTGCTCTTCGACGGCACGGCGAGCGGAGTCCGGATCGAGCCGACCGCGGCGATGCCCGGCCTTCGGGCAGCCGTGCTGGACGGCTGGCCGCGGAAGTGGCACGTCGCGCGAGCCGTCCAGCTGGGAACCACCGGGGCGCGGGTGGTGCGCGACGGTGTGCCCGGCCGGCGGGAGGTGCGCCGGTCGACGTTCTATCGGCACACCACCGGCTGGTTACGGGTCGGCTAGCGCAGCCCCGGATACACCCACCGGACGGGGGCTGCGTTATCCGGACGCCGCACCGCCGCCGCGGCGACGGAGTACCAGCACGGCCACCGCGATCAGCGCCAGGACGCCCGAACCGCCCGCCACGCCGAGCATCAGCGTCTTGTTGCGGTTGAACCACGAGGTCGAGGATTCGGCGTTGACCAGCTGAATCTTGTACCCGGGCAGGGGTTCCTGGCCCGGCGGTTTGATGCCGGGCATCAACTGGGTCTCGGTGATCTCGAACATCTTCTCGCCCTTGGGCGACTTTGCCCACTGCCCCCACGCCGGAATCTCGCCGTCGAGCAGAACCTTCTCGGCGTCACTCATCGAAGGATCCTTGCCGAGGTCGGCCAGTGACTTGACCCGGAAGGGCTCCGATTTGCCGCCTGCGTAGCTCACCTGCACGAGGGCGTTTTTGATCGGCTTGGGCCCGGTCGGCTTCTGCGGTGGCGCCTGACCGGGCGCGGGTTGATAGCCGCCGCCGGAGAAACTGCCGACCGACACGGTGGACGGCGGCCCCGAGTTGGGGCGAGTCACGCCGGTGAAGCTGTAGACGCCGGACTGCGGCACGTTGACCACGGCGCGCTGCATGGGCGGCACGGTGAAGCTCTGCGGACGGCCGCCATAGTCGTAGACGACCTGGAGCGGATACGGGTAGGGATTGGTGAATACCGGTCGGTAGAAGGGGTCGTAGGAGATCCACTTCGAATTCCACGCCCGCACCGGACTACTCAGCGTCGTCCCGGTGCTGTAGGTCGCGCTGGTGAACGTCGACTCGACGATGGACTGATAGCTGCTGATCTCTTCGGAGGTCGCTTCGGTCGTCGTGACGGTGACCACGTCGGTTGCGCCGGCGGCCGCGATATCCGCCGGCGCGGCCTCGGTCAGCGATGGCTGGAGCATCCCACCACCTCCGGACTCGCTACCGGCCATCCCGCCACCGCCGTGTTCATCGGTGGCCATCCCGCCACCAGACGGCTCACCCTCATCCACCCCCCCACCGCCGGACTCGCCACCGGCCATCCCGCCACCGCCGGCTTCATCGGTGGCCATCCCGCCACCAGACGGCTCACCCTCATCCATCCCCCCACCGCCGGACTCGCCACCGGCCATCCCGCCACCGCCGGGTTCATCGGTGGCCATCCCGCCACCGGACGGCTCACCCTCATCCATCCCCCCACCGGAGGACTCACCCTCATCCATGCCCCCACCGGAGGACTCACCCTCATCCATGCCCCCACCGGAGGACTCACCGACATCCATGCCACCGCCGGATCCCTCGTCGGCGGTGTAACTGCTGCCGCCACCGTCATCGTCGTAGGGATCGGCGACGCTGACCGGCGAGCCGGCGATGAGGGCCGAGAGCGAGACCACCACGGCGGCCGAGAACGCCGCAGATCGCTTCGTCGTTCTCACGACACCGTCACTGTCCATGGGAAACCTCCGCACAGTAGGTCAGTCCAACACTTTCCAGATCCAAACAGCTGATCCCACCCGCGGCACGCTTTCTCAGAAAACCGGGAAACCGACAGTCTGATGCCCCGGACTGACTGCGTCGGAACTAGAGGTAGCGCCGCAGGATTTCGACGTCGTCGGGGTAGCCCAGTTGAGCCGTGACGCCGATCAACTTGGCCAGATGCACTTTGGGCACCCGGCGCAACTCGTCCAGGGGGTACTCGAGCCGGCCGGACTTCTTGTGCGGGCCGTACCGGTTCTGCCAGACCTGCTTGCCCTGCCGAGCGATGGTGCGGCCCAGGAAGTCTCCGAGCACGGCGTCATCGCCCGGATGTTCGATCCGGAAGACCACACCCGGGTCCGCCCGGCCGGTGATCTCCTCCAGGCAGATGTCGTACCAGTAGGCCAGCGACATCACCGCCCAGCCGAAGAAGTCGTACACCCCCTCGCCGGCGGTCTGGTTGTCCCAGACGAAAAGGTCGACGCGGCGCCGCTCCCAGATCAGTTGGCTGCGGAACCCGATCGACCGGATTTGCTGGTTCTCGGTCGCCACCGAGTTCAGCGCGGCCAGCGGGGAACGGGCGACCAGGAACAGTTTCGCGTCGTCGGGATACTCGGCGAGGGTGTTGCCCCACGGCCCGGCCCGGCGTTTGGCCACCTGCATCCAGGAGATGACACCGTCGGCGCCGATGTCCTCATGCCGCACATCGAGGCCGTGTTCCCGAAGCAGGCTGGCCGCGAAACCGGTTCCGCATCGGGGATGTCCGAGACCGACGATCACCGGCGCAGGTTACCCGGGCGGGAGTCAGCCAGGGCGTCCGCCGAGTCCTGATCGGCTCCGGTGACGGCTCGGCTGAAGCGGACCCGGGTCCCGTTGCGGGGTACCAGAACCGGCCCGGCCCGGCCCCGGGGACGTTCCGGACGGCTGTCGACCGGTTCCAGTCGACCTTCCCGCAGCAGGGTGTGCAGCACCGTGGTCAGCTCACACATCGCGAAGGCTGCGCCGATACAGCGCTTCAGACCGCCCCCGAACGGCACCCACGCCGAGGCTGGGGGACGCTGACCCAGGAAACGGTCGGGGCGGAAGGCGTCCGGATCCGGGTAACTGGCCGGGTCGCGGTTGATGACGTCGAGCAGCAGGACGATCCGGGTCCCGGGTTCCAGGGTGTAGTCGCCCAACTGGTAGCGACCGGCGGTCATCCGTCCGGTGATCGGCGCCGGCGGCCACAGCCGCAAGGTCTCGTTGACGACCGCCTCGGTGTAGCGGGTGCCGCCGTCGCGCGCCTCCTCGGCGACCTTCCGCAGGGCTTCCGGGTGGTGCAGCAGCAGGTCCACGACCCAGGCCAGCGTGGTCGCCGTCGTCTCGTGACCCGCCAGGATCAACGTGACCAGATCGTCACGAATCTGCTTGTCCGACAGGCCTTCCCCGTCCTCGCCACGGGCGTCGACCAGCATCCCGAGGATCCCGGCCGGCCGGCCGGGATCGGCGCGGCGGGCGGCGATCAGCGGAAGGACGGTGTCGTCGATGCGACGGTTCACCGCGCCGAGCCGGCCCCACATCCGCAGCGCGCCCAGTCGCCGGGCCGCGTACCGCACCGGGGTTTCGTCGGAGAGGGCCAGCGTCAGCAGTTCCTCGAACGGCTCGCCCAACCGGGCCACCTCGGCGGGGTCGTCGACACCGAACATGATCCGGACGATGACTTCCAGTGTCAGTTCGCGGGCGGCGTCGAGCATCCGGATCGGCCGGTTCTGCGGCCACTGGGCCATCGCGGTGCGCGTCGCCGCCTCGATGATCGGCACGTAGCCGTCGAGGACGCCGCCGTGCAGGGGCGGGATCAGCAGCTTGCGGCGGCGCAGGTGCTCCGGTTCCTCCTGGACGAACATCGACCGCGACCCGTAGATCGCCGCGGCCGGTCCCACCCCCTCCCCGCCGAGCAGGACGTCGGGCTTCGCGGAGAACACCTGCTTGGCCAGTGTCGGATCGCCCACCGCCACGACCGGTCCGTAGCCCAGCACCGGCAAGGCCACCACCGGTCCCATTCTGCGCACGACGTCGGCCACCAACTGCTGACCACCGAGACCGTAGGCGGCGGCGTAGAGACCACCGAAGACATGGGTCAGCCCGAGCGGGACCGGCAGTCCGGGAGCGCGCATTCCCCCACCGTGCCACATCGGTGGCCCGGGTACGGTCGGAAAAATGAGTGTCGGCCCGGTCCATCAATCGGTGCGTCCCAGCCCGGTCTTCCTGGCGCTGATCGGTCTGACCGTCGGCGGCGGGGCACTGGCCTGGCTGGCGGCCGATTCGGTCGGCCCACTGGCCCGGGTCGGTGTGTTCGTGTTCGTCATCGCCGGGTGGGTGGTCTCGCTGTGCCTGCACGAGTTCGGCCACGCGTTCACCGCGTGGCGGTTCGGCGACCACGACGTAGCGGTCCGCGGCTATCTGACACTCAACCCGCTGAAGTACTCCAACCCGATGCTGTCGATCGGCCTGCCCCTGCTGTTCATCGCGCTGGGCGGCATCGGCCTGCCCGGTGGGGCGGTGTACGTGCGGACCGGTTACATGACGCCGCGGCAGCGTTCCCTGGTCAGCCTGGCCGGGCCGCTGGCCAACCTGATCCTCGCCGTCCTGCTGCTCACCGCCGCCCGGCTGTTCTACGACCCGGACCGCCCAGTGTTCTGGGCCGGTGTGGCGTGCCTGGGCTTCCTGCAGGTCACCGCGCTGGCCCTGAATCTGCTGCCGATCCCCGGGCTGGACGGGTACGGCGCGCT
>JAKOYE010000174.1 GCA_029780675.1 Actinomycetes bacterium | reverse complement strand
ACCCACCATGCCGATACCCGACAACCACCCCGAAACCTCAGGCCCCACCGAACTGGTGTTCCACCACCCACTCACCGCACTACCCAGATTCGCCCACCCCGACGACTGCGAACCAAAATTCGACAAACCCGACAACGCCGCAGAACCCACCAACTGCGCCACCGCCACATTCCACAAACCCGACACACCCGCACCGGAATTCAGCAACCCCGAATTGCCCCCGCCGCCGGAGTTGAAGAACCCCGAGGAGTATTCGTCGGTGAGGTTGAAGAAGCCCGGCCCGGCCGGGATGTCGAGGACGGTGATCTCGATCGGCTCGTCTCCGAGGCTTCCGATGACGTCGAAGTCGATCGTCTGCCCCAACTCGCCCACCGTGATGGTCAGCGGGATCGTCTCGGTCGGGGAGATCTGCGCGTAGACGGGGATGGAGACCGATTCGTTGAAGGTCAGCGGATCGAGGGTGAATCCGATGTAGAGCCCGTTGGGGAACAACCAGTTCTGGTTGTCCTCGGATTCGAAGAAGCCGTTACTGGCGTTGCCGGAGTTGAACATACCGGTGTTGAGATTCCCGGAGTTGAACACACCGGTGTTGGCATCCCCGGAGTTGAACCATCCCGTGTTGCGGTCCCCGCTGTTGAAATCCCCGGTATTGGTATCGCCCGAATTGTTGCTGCCGCTGTTGTAGCTGCCCGCGTTGTGCCATCCGGTGTTGAAGTTCCCGACGTTGCCCACACCCGAGCTCACGTCACCGACGTTGAACATCCCGGTGCTGGTGCTCCCGGCGTTGCCCAGCCCCCAGTTCTTGGTTCCCGAGTTGAACAGCCCGGTATTGCCCGTTCCGGCGTTGAACAACCCACTGTTGCCGGACCCGGAGTTGAACAACCCGGTGTTGCCCGTCCCCGAATTGAGGCCGCCGAAACCGAACTGGTTGTTCCCGGTCAAACCGATGCCGATATTGCCGTTGCCGGTGTTACCGAACCCGAAATTGTTGTTCCCGGTGTTACCGAGACCGATATTGCCGTCCCCCGCGTTACCCAACCCCAGATTGCGGCTGCCCAGGTTTCCGAACCCGATATTGCCGTCGCCGGCGTTACCGGATCCCAGGTTGAAACTGCCCTCGTTGCCGGACCCCAGATTGGCATTGCCGACATTGCCGTTGCCGAGGTTGAATTCGCCGACGTTGCCGTTGCCGACGTTCCAGGAACCCCTGTTGGCAAAGCCCAGGTTCAGCCCCCCGGTCACCGCTGCGGGCCCACCGGTCTGCGCGGTCCCCGTCGGCGCGGTTCCCGTCTGGGCGGGCGCTGAGGTTGCGGCGGGTTCGACCGCCACTTTCAACGCGTCCGGCAGGGCACGCACCGAGGCCCGACCCACCGCTTCGGGCGGTGATGTCAGGGCCGATGTTGATGCCGAGGCCGAGGCGACTGCCGATACCGATGTTGGTGCGGCCACCGACGGCGGGGTGATGACCGCCGTTGAACCCCGCACACTGCCCGGCACCGATGCCGCCGAGGGGCCCCGCACGGTGTTCCGCGCCGAAACACCGTCGCCGCCGCGTTGCCCACCTGAGTCCCGACTCGGCGACGCAGTGGTGTCATCCGCATCGGCGCGTGCGACCGCCGGTGCGGCGACCACGGCCGCCCCCACCGCAACGCCCAGGACCCCGGCGCCCAGCCAGGCGTAGGGCTCCAAGCGACGACGAGTTTGCTTGCGATGGGCGCCAGACTTGCTCCCGGCGCGGGTGTTGCGTCCCGGCACGGGGGCAAGCTAGCAATATTTCACGCGGTCACAGACCCTTTTCCAGCACATCGTCACGGCTTTCTCGGGGGCGGGGAACCAGAGTTCGCCCTCCCCCGCTACACCGCGATCGCGGCGCGTCTCGGGTGCCGGCCTTCGACGCAGCCGGGCAGCGGACTAGGTATCGGAGTCGAACGACCCCGCAACGCTCTCCCCAACGGGTTCGTTGTCACCCCGCCCGATTCCGGCGCTGCCGTCGCCGCCCCTGACGGCCCTCGATCGTGCCCCCCGCCGCCGCGGAAAACGGTCGGCGATGGTGCTCATCGAGGTCACCATCCTGTTGAGCGTCTCGACAGCGGACTCAAGGGTGTCGGCGGTGGGCGTCAGGGTCTCCACGACCGGCTGGAGCCGACTGAGGATCTCGGCGGTCTCGGTGAGCTGTTCGAGCGGTCCGCCCTTGACCGTCAGCTTGTCGATGATGCCGCCCTCGGCGAACATCCGCTCGATGACGCCCTCCTCGGCGAACATCCGCTCCAGCGGTCCATCCTCGTCGAGTAACCGATCCACCAGACCACCCGGCTCCAGGATCCGCTCGAAGGAACTGCCCTCGACGGACACCCTGTCGAGCAACCCGCCGGGCGCGGCCAGGATGTCGACCACGCCACCCGGGCGGGTGAGCTTGTCCGCCGGTCCACCGCGGGCCAGCATCCGGCCCAGCGCCCGGTCGTTCTCGGTCAGTTCGGCGACTCGGTTGGCGCCGACCATCGCGCCCCGCAGCGGAAACAGGTCGGTGATCGGGTCCACCGTCTTCGGACCGTCCTCGCCCAGGGAGTGCTTGATGGACCCGAGTGCGATACCGGCGACTGCGAGTCCGGCGTCGGCGACTGCGACACCGGCCCGGACGTACGCCAGCGCCGCGCCAGCCAAAGCATTGGTGATGTTCACGCGATGAGTGTATGGACAGGTGTCGTCGAATCGGCGGTGAACGCGACTCTTGGAGGCGCCCCTATCAGGGTCGCCGGGCACTCGCGAGGATCACCGCCGGACACGAGTGCGAACCGCCGACGGAAGTCGGCCGCGGACCGCAGCGGGGCCGGACGGCGATCCAGGCGGTTCGTCGGACGTCGTCGCTATCGTCGGACGGCACCGGGGGGAGAACATGAGCAAGGACCAACCAGCCGAAAGCCGAGTCGCACCGCAGGCGGTGTTCAACCGCTCGAACATGCCGTCATGGTGGGAGCGGCTCACCGGCGTCTCGCCCAAGTACGTCGAGGACAAGGTCTACCTGTCCTTCGTTGCTGCGCGCTACCGCGGCGAGGAGCGACTGCCCCATCCCCGGTCCCTCGTCGCCCCAGACGGGGTTCAGCACCTGCAGGACACGGGCCTGATCGGCGGATTCGCCGCCGCCACAGCCATTGTCATCGCGATCTTCGGATTGGCCGCGGAGCAACCCATCGTGTTCGGAATGGCGGTACTTGTGCTGGCCATGGCGCTGGCGGGAATGGTCGTTGTCTGGGTGTCGACTGCCCCGGAGATCACTCGCTTCAAGGACCTTCAGGCCCGTTGCGCAGTGGCACACGCGCGGCTGTACGCCGACCCACTCGACGCCGATTACCGGTCGACCCTCGACACCATGATCACCTGCGACGAGGGCACCCTCGCCTATTGCGCAGCAAAGATCGCCGCCGAAATCCGTCGCGACACCGTCGCAGATACGAGGACGCTGGACCTGATCGTCATCGACCTCTGGGATGAGTTGGCCGCGATCGGGACAAGCGCACGAGAGATCGCCGAGGACCGGGCGATGACGGAGAGTCTCGCTCGGAGTCGGCTGCGCGGCACCGACGAGGTCAGGGACCGGATTGCGACGGACCAGGCACTGCGCGACGCTGCGATCGGTCTCCTGGCAGCCCGGGTGTCCGCTTTCGCCGACTATCGGGACCGGTTGGTGCTGCTCGGAGCCGACGCCTGGCGGGAAAGCAGGATCACCGGCCGTGCGATGCGACTCAGCTCCGATGAATTGGCCGCGACCCAACGAGAGTGGCTGCGGGACGCGTTCGGCAATAGCGCAGTTCGAAAATCCCGGTGACTGCGGAGCGGTGCGTTGTCACCCCGACTCGGACCCGCCTCGATGTCGGTTCCCTTGTCTAGCCTGCAGGGGTATCGCCGCGGGGGCGCTACGTCTGACAAGAGGGGGTCCGCATCGTGAATGTCGACATGGCTGCGGAGGATCTGCTGCGGAACTACCTGCAGGGGTTCCTCTGGGCGGACGACGACTGGCTCGAAGTGGATGGCGCCTCCGCCACCTACTGGCAGGCGCGGCTGGCACAGCGGACGACGGTAGAAGTCCTGCCGGACGGCCGCACGAAGTGGCGGGTCCGCACCAGGGTCGTCGAAGGCGTACCGGCAGGCACGGATGCCCATCAACTCTGTCTGGGGCTCAACCGGTACGCAGCCGGGTGGAGCTTCGCCTTCGACGAGACCGAACGCACCATCGACGCGATCGCCGCGATGAGTGTTCCGGTCGAGTGGGACACCTTCTTCCTCCGCCTGTCGGAGAAGGCCAAGCTCAGCGCATGGATGTCCGACGTATTCGCTGAGCGACTCGCCGCCGCGGTGGGAGGCGAACCAGCGTTCAGCCATCCCGCTGCGCAGACGCGGCTCCGCGAGAAGTTCGACGGGACCTACTACTACCTGCAGACCGTGCGTGCCCGGCCCGAGTGGATTCTCGACCTCACCCGATTTCAGTTCCCACCGGTCGCGGACACCGGGACGACCATCGCGGGCCTGGTGGGCGCCGCGGCCGAGGATGTGGAGTTCGAAGGGCAAAGCTTCCGGATCCCAGTCGGGGCGCACGTTCACCTCGAGGCCGGATTCGCCCGCCACGATGTGGTCGGCGACAGTTGGCGCAGCGCCCTGTCGATGTCATGCCCCGTCCTTTCCAACTCGCTCGCCGCAACTCTGGGCGCGATGACCTGGCGGCTGTTCGATGATCCGCGGGCCACCCTGCTGGGAGGGTGGAGCCACGACGGCGATGCGCTGAGATTCGAGCAGTGGAACACCATGTCGGAGGCCCGCAACCAGGAGCAGCTCGGTTCCTGGCGCGGTGGCCGATCCGTGGCGGATCTGTGGGGGTTCACCTCCAGCCTCAGCGACGTCATGGGAGCGATGCAGCAGGCACCCCTGCAGACGGACGCCGGGAGCAAACAGGACGGCGACGCCGTGGAGCGTGCGGCCGAGATCGCAGGAGCCATCGCCGATCAGGCCCGCCCGGCCATCGAGAAGCGCGCCGGCGCAGACGACGTCGAGCGACCCGCCGATCGGCGGCTGTTGTGGCTGGAGCGCCGCCGGATTCTTGTCGTCGCGGCGTTGTTCAACCCGGCCGGCCCCACCGTTCTCAGCACAGAGATCTGCGCCCTCCCCGACGGCAGCGAATACGTCGTCCATTTCAGCCGGCACCCCTTCAGCCCTTACTACCGAGTCGTCGGAAGGGTGGGTGACGCCGGTCCTCTATCCGAGATCCTCACGGAGGCAATGGATCTCATGTTCGACAGTTCTCTGCCGAATGTGATGGCGCTATGGGAAGACGTGGAGGCCACGGCTGGCGATGTTCCCGATGCCCTTCGGCGGCGCGTCCTTGACGTCGCCGAGGAAGTCGATACAGATCTCGTTGCGGAAGCCGCATGGATCAGGCGCACGATGGGCAATCCATGGGAATACGCGGCCGTCGACCAGTCTGAAGCCGATCAGGTGAAGGCGACTGCGGGTGAAGCATCGACCGGGAACGCCGCCCCCGATGGGGGGTTCGCCGAATGGTGGCAACAGGTGGCCAGCACCGAGAATGTCATCGCCAACTTCCGGAGCCTGCCCGATGCCTGGGACGGGGCACTCAACAGCCTCCGGGCCTTCGGCAACCTGCCGCACTTCGACGTCGACCCGTTGCTGATCACCTACTCCCATATCGGGTTACCCGCCGGCAGTTAGATCTGGGTCGAATTGTCATCCGAGATGCCGCCATGGGCGGACCCCTCCACTCCTGATCGGGATCCGAAGACAAGAGCCAGGTCCCACGGCTGAAGACCCCACGTCGCAATCGCCTCGATCATGACCATCGGCGCCACGTCAACCGTCCTCTCTGTCAGCGGGGCCTGCAACGTCGCTCCGCCTTCGCCGGGAGTGCAGTTGGCTGCCCACAACTCGAAGGCCCGCGGCTGCGGGGCGGCCTCGATGATGTTCACCCGACTGCCGTCCTGGTCGACGACGATGAAGAGGCAATAGGGCTCGGGGGGTGCGTCCCAGCCGCCTTTCTGCACCACCAGGAACTCGCCACTGGAAACGCAATGCCGAATGGCCCGCGACAGCAGGTTTCGAAAATCCGCGATCGCGGACCCGGCGGGGGCGCTGGCCGGCTCCAGCCGCAGCATCGACCCCTCCAACTGCAGCGAGCCATCGTCGCTGCGCGTCGGGAACCGACCTCGCAGCATCAGCGTCTGGCGATTGGGCACCAGGAGTCCCGACTCGACGAACCGGCCCTCCTCGCGCAGCGAACGGCCCAGTACGCCGCCACCCTGCTGGGAGAGAAGATCGTCGGCGTCAGGAACCGACCACAGCGTCGTTCCGTCCGACTCGTCCCAGGTGCGGAGTAAGCCGCCCACGTACGGGCTGAGCATCACCGTCGAGGCAATGTCACCGACTTCCACCGCTGGTTCACCGCCCGTCGTCAACCCGCCCTCCCCTTTGTGGCCTCGCCCCGGAGGCCGTTTTCCGTTTTTAGTACTGACAGGTGAGTTCGAGAAGGACATCCGCAAGGCGAATCCACTCGCGCGGGTCACTGAGGTCTCCCGGCGCCTCGCCCCTCAGGACGCCCCCGTCGTGGATGCCCATTTCCGGCCAATCGTAGGTATACGACAAGCTGTATCCGTCGATCCACGAGAGCGTTCCCATCGACGGGGAACTGGAGGCCGGCGACAGGCCACCCGCGCTGCTGATGTCCATGTACCAGTCCGCCCCGGACCCGCCGTCCCACCTGAACGAGAAGTCATACGGAACGTAATCATCACCAGCCGCCGTCGATTGACGGATGAATTCGATCCGACCGGGCTTCACCACCTCGGGCAAGCGCGCGAGATCCTCTCGCGTCTTCAACTCCTCGACGTCGATCTCTTCGATGCCGTCCTCCGTCCGGACCAGCAGGTCGGGCCAAACCCGCCGGCGAACGTAGTCACCGGCTTGCGCTGGCCCCACCCCGAGTTTCATGAAGCCGGTCACGTCGTAGGCGTCGACATGCGCACGGATCCACGGGCCGGCATCTTCCGCCGATAGGCCCTTCTTGTAGTAGTCGAAAGCAACCTCCGGCGTGACGCCTAACGCCATCCACGAATACCAGTCGCCGATCGGAATGGCGTTGGAGTGCCAAAGGAAGACGTCGTGGCCGCGGAGTCCCAGCGCCAGGAAACTCTTCAACTGTTCGACGGTGACACCTCGACGAAACACCTCCAGCATCTCGCCGGCACTCGAGATCGGCCGTTTCGCTGCCCAGTTCGACAGCAGTCCGAGAGCAGCTTCGAAGTCCACATGCGCGAGCACCTCGGCGAGGTCTCTGGGATCGAGTCCAGCCGACTTCCACTTCGTGAACCCGTCAGGCCCGACGTTCACGGTGCGGAGCGAGGTCGCCCACCGCGGGACCGCCGCCGCGTCCAACCCGGCCGCCCGCCACCGCTCGAAATCCTCGGGATCCATTCCGGTGGCGGCCAATTCGCGGAGAAACGAGACGTTCCTCCACAACGGTTCAAAGCCGCCGGGCACCATACGTTGCGGTGCCCGGTCGAGAGTCTCGATCCACTTCCTCGCCCGTTCCGGATCACCGAAGGCGGCGATCGCGGATGGAATCACTTCTGCCGGCATTCCGAGTTCGATCCAGTCGGAATTCGTCGCCTCTGTGCCGTCCCCGGCTCCCCTGATCATGTATCGACCTCCCCGTCGCCATCAAACTAGCGCTCCGCTCCGACAACTTTGTGCTGGATGAGCGGGCAGCCCGAGTGCCTGCGCGGTCGCGCCACATCAGCACTGGCCCGGACCGTCCGGAGATCAGCTCGGCCGCCTCACCGCAACGACGCGAAGGATGTCCTCCAGGCCGCAGAAATCGTCGGGGTTGGTGGTGTAGAGCGGCAATCCCGCAGCGGTCGCAGTCGCAGCAATCATGAGGTCTGCCACGCGCCGCCGCGGCGTTCGTCCGCGGGCCTGAACCGCCGCGCAGATTCGTCCGAATGCCCGAGCAGCCTCTGTCTCAAACGGAATCGGATCGAACTCGTTCTCCACCCGTGCCAGCACATCGGCACGGCGCGCACGCTCGACGACGGCATGCTGCTCCTCGCCGACAACCAGGTGCACCCCAGCAGAGAGCTCAGCGAGAGTGACGGCGCTGATGGCGACCTCGTCGGGCAGCTCGTCGGCGTCGAGCGTCCGGCGCAGGATCACGATGTTCGTGTCGAGTAGGCCGCGCGTCAGGTCAGCGGGCATACGGATCGCGCACGTCGCTGTCGAAGGCGGCCGCCTGATCCGCGCGGAACGCCGCGAGATCCATCTCGGGCGCGAGCCGGGAACCGGCTGCGAAGTCGGAGCGCGAGACGAAACGCCGCCGCCGTCGCAACGGGACGAGCTCGCCGATCTGCCGTCCGTCGCGGGTGACCGCAAAGGAGTCTCCCCGCTCGACGGCGTCCATGATCTCCTTCGACCGCATGCGCAGGTCCCGTTGGCTCACTTCTTTGGGAGCGCCCATATGACACAAGGTAGCACCGTGTGCCATGGCCTTCTACCGCCGGCGCACGGGCCCCCGGACCAAACGCGGTCAGTCCTGCAGGAGCTGCCCGACCCCTCCTTAGGAGGCGGCTACGCCTGCCCCAGGCTGGGCCGGTAGTCGGCTACCTCAGCCTCGGCGGCGAGCAGCGCACCCAGCTCGCCTTCCTGCTGGGCGACGAAGACACCGACGACCTGTCGGCAGACTTCGGGCACGCTCACCCCGCGGGCATCGGCGATGCGTTTGAGCCCGACCAGCATCGTCGTGGTGACGTGAAACTGCACCGCGAACTGACCGCAGGAGCCGTCCTCGGGCGGCGACCCGGGCCCTACGACAACAGGAGCATCGAATCCGTACTCGGCAGCCTCGGCATCCCAGCTCGTCCGATCGACAACCCCGTCACGACGCAGCGGGCCGTCGGTGAAGCTGTCCGGCTCCTGGCGAATGTCGTCGCTGAAAAGGCTCATTGCACCCACGCTAGACCGAGGCGACGGCTGGGCAGGTGCACGGTGGTGCGCCGCCGCGATCCGACCGACGGTTCGCGTTCCGCGGCTTTGTCCAGCGCCTCTCGCGCCCAGTCCAACCCGGCGCGGTCGGCGTCCTCGATGACCCAGACCCGATTGCGGATGGAGCACAGCTACGCCTCAGGCGAGGCTGCCGCGGTCGACGACCCACCGATGACGGAAATCGAGCACGTCAGCGGCAACCTCGAAATCAGAGTCGTAGTGGATGACTGTGAGATCGTGAGCGGCGGCGAGGGTGCCGATCAGCAGGTCGGCCATCCCGACGGCCCGGTGTCGACCCTGTCGGGCCAGTGAGCGCTGAGCCTGCAACGCCCGCTGCCAGTTCTCGTCCTCGGTCGGCACGTACTCGTAGGCCAGCCGCCGATCCGACCAAATCTGTTCGTAGTCAGCGGAGTTGCGCGCACTGTAGAGAGCTTCGGCGTCCAACTGCGCGGTAGTCGCCACCAGCCCAGCCTCAATCAGCGGGGCAAGACGCTCCGCGACATGAGGTGTGCGCATCCGCGCCGCGGCGCTGGTGTCGATGAGGTAGCGCGCGATCAGCGCCACACGTCGTCCCGCTGTTCAGCGTCAGCCATGTCCTCGAGGCCACCCTCTTGAAGCCATGCCACCTGCCGTCGGCGGGCCGAGAGTGCGGCGGCGTGTTGCAATGCGAGGCGGACGGTATCGCTGACGCCGGAGGTGTTCAGTTCCTTCTGCGCCGCGGCCAGGAGGTCATCGTCCAGGTCGATGAGTCGCTTGGTCATGTCGAACCTCCCGGGCGGAATATATACATTGGAGAGCATTTAGTATATACACTATGGGGGCCGAAGGTCGATGGCGTGGAGCGGCAGCACAACGCGGACTCTTACGCCTGGCACGACGGGCCCGAGGTGTAAACGGTGACGGTCATGCGCTCTCCTGGCACATGAGTGAGTCGGCGTGGCGGAACTTGTGCTCACGGCCCATGCGGACGGCCCGCAGATGACCGGTCCGGCGCAACTCGTCGATCTGGCGGGCGCGGCACGACAGCATCACCTCCGCCGATTCCCGGTCGTAGAGGATGCGCACCGACGGCATTGCCGTGTCCGGGGCGCTCACGCAGCCACCTGGTTCTTTACGATTCGGAGATGGCCAACCCCGCTGAGCTGTTGCACGCGACGCTGGCGCGCTGGAGCAGCGATCAGCACTACCCAGACCCGGCTGACCATCGCACAGCAGTGCGGCACCTCGACGCGATCGAAGAGCTCCTCGGGCAGATGGACGACGTCGGCCTCAAGACGGACGTGTTCCGGCGGCACTTCATCAAGTGGTCGACTCTGACATTGAGACACCCGAACGACTGGGGGACGCAGACTGCCCAAAAGCTCACCGACACCGCTGCTTTGGAGCATCTGGAGAACCTGGCAGAGTGGTTTCGGACTCTCGTTCCAACAGTCATGGGAGACGGCCTCGACCAGATCCGCCGTTATGTCGATGGAGTCCGGGATCTGCTCGACGTCGACGACTCCCTCGACCCACTGTTGAAGCAACATGCAAAGCAGGTCATCGCGCACCTGATCTGGTGCGTGGATAATTACGACGCAGTCGGCGACTTTGACCTGCAGGCAGCAATGGAGCGCCTTATCGCAACGATGGTGCGATCCGCCGGAGCCAGTGACAAGCGCGATCGCTGGCGGGATTTGCTGAACGGATTCGTATATCCATTCGGAACGCAGGTTGCCGCAGCCATCCCGGCGCAGGCCTTGATTCAACTGGCACTGGGCGGTGGTTGAGGTATCAGCGCGCCACGGGACGCTGTCCGAGGTAGTGCAGTCGGCGTCGCCGTAGGCGTCGACAGTGATCGACACTGCCTCAGTCGGAAATCGGTCTGCGGCGGTCGCGTACGGGGTGCGTGCGATTGCCTACAGCATGGCGACGCGTCAGCATCGGGTACACCTTCGGGTGCAGTAAGTCTGGCCTAAAACCTATGCTGACCTGGTAGGGCGGGCGGGGCTCGAACCCGCGACCAACGGATTATGAGTCCGCGGCTCTAACCAACTGAGCTACCGCCCCCTGAACACCAGACGACGATACGCGATCTCAGGGCAGCCGCAGGCGCTGCGCCAACCCCTTGTTGATCGCCTTCAGCGTCGCGATGCGGGCGAAGTACTTGTTGTTGGCCGGGATCACATGCCACTTCGCACCCTCGGACGTCGTCCGCAGGATCTTCTGGTCCACCGCGGTGACGTACTCGGCCCACTTCTCCCGGTTGCGGTAGTCCTCCTCGGTGATCTTGTGCTGCTTGTAGGCCGTCTCCTCGCGGGCCTTGAAGCGCGCCAGTTGCTCCTCCGGGGAGATATGCAGCCAGAACTTCGCGACGTAGTAGCCACGTTCCACCAGTTGCGCCTCGAAGTCGTTGATCTCGTCGTAGGCGCGTTGCCACTCCCCCGGGCTGGCGAACCCCTCGAGCCGTTCCACAAGCACGCGGCCGTACCAGGTGCGGTCGAAGATCACGAACTTGCCGGCCGCCGGCAGGTCACGCCAGAACCGCCAGAGGTAGTGGTACTTGCGCTCATCCTCGGTCGGCGCGGCCACCGGAATGACGCGGTAGTCGCCGGCCTCCATCGCGCCGGTGACCCGCCGGATCACGCCGCCCTTTCCGGCGGCGTCCCAGCCCTCGAACGCCAGCACCGTGCTGATGCCACGTTTGCGGGCCTCGATCGACAACCTGCGCAGCTTGCCCTGCTGCTTGGCAAGCTTCTCGCGGTACTCGTCCCGACTGAGGCTCTGGGTCAGGTCGATTCCGGAGAGCACGTTTGCCTCGGTGTCGGCGTCGCCGAAGACGGTCTCCGCCAGCGCCGGTGCCGCATGCCTGGGCTGTTCCAGTCGGGTCGTGATCGCCGACAGGATCGTCCGCGCGACGGTCAGGTCGCGGTAGCGGTCGTCGGTGGACTCCACGATCGTCCACGGGGCCCCCGGCACACTGGTTTCGCGCAGGATCCGTTCGGCGACCGGAAGCACCGGGCCGAGGCTGTCCAGGGCCGTCCAGTCGCGCTGATCGACCAGCCAGCCGAGTTCCGGCTGCTTCTCCGCCTCCCGCAGTTTTCGCTTCTGCACCTTCGCCGGCGTGTGCAGGAAGAATTTCAGGATCAGCGCGCCGTCGGCCACCAAAGCGTTCTGCAACTGAGACAGGTGCCGCAGCCAGGTGGAGAACTCCGGCTCACCGATCTCCCCGGCCACTCGCTGGCCGGCGGCCCGCATCATCCCACCGACGAAGAAGGCGGCGCGACCCTTGGGCGGCAGGGAGCGCCACAACCGCCACAGTGCCGGTCGCTGACTCTCCTCCTCGGTCGGCTCGGCGAACACCCTGGTTTCGACGAACCGCGAATCCATCCATTCGTTCAGGCGATTCACCAGGGCGTTGGCAGCCAACCGGTCGTCGCCGGCGATCCAGATGATGACCGGGAAATCAGCCTTGTGGAGGTCGTACTGCGCGTTGATCAAACCCAACCGAAGGTCGGGAAGTGCCGCCTTGTACTCCTCTTTGCTGATCTTGTTGCCGACCTCTGATACCTCAAGCATGGCCGAAACGGTATTGCCGAACCGGCCGCCGCGGGCAGGAATCGACCGCAAAGTGAACAAGAGGTGAACTAAGTCCCTTGGGGCGCCGATCAGGAACGGTTCGGGGCGGCGCGGGATGCCTTGCTGTCACCTCACTGCGCCTGGCTCACCGAGGACATGTGGAAGTCCGGGATGCGCAGGGTGGGCATCACCGCGCGGGTGGCCCAGTCGCCCCATTCCCGGGGCAGGGTCTGCTCTGCCACCCCGGCCTCGGTGGCCCGGCGCAGCAGGTCCAGTGGGCTCTCGTTGAAGCGGAAGTTGTTGACCGCAGCGGTGACCTCGCCGTCCTCGATGAGGTACACCCCGTCGCGAGTGAGCCCGGTCAGCAGCAGTGTGGTCGGTTCGACGGTACGGATGTACCACAGGGTGGTCAGCAGCAGACCCCGCTCGGTGCGGGCCACCATATCGGCCAGATCCGCGCTGCCCCCGGTCATCAGCAGGTTATCCGCCGGGACCGCCGGGGTGACACCGAACTCCGCCGCGGCGGCACGCGAGTACACCAGGGCGTTGACCGCGCCGTCGCGAATCCAGTCCACCCGGTCGATGTCCATCCCGTTGTCGAACACCGAAGACCGCTCGGAACTGCTGGCGGCGTGGACGAACGGCGCACACTCCAGGCCGGGCGCCAGCGGATCGGAGTAGAGCGTCAGCGGCAGCGTGCTGAGGCGCTCCCCCACCCGCGTCCCACCGCCGGGCGCCGACAGCGCGGTGCGGCCCTCCTGCGCCCCCCGGCCCTCCATCGACCAACCCAGGTAGATCATCATGTCCGCCACCGTCGACGGTGGCATCAGCGTCTCGTAACGCCCCGCCGGCAGTTCGACCGTCCGCTGCGCCCAGCCCAGCCTCGTCGACAGATCCGACAGCATGCCGGCCACCGGGACATCGGCGAACCACGGCGTGCTGACCCCCGCCCACGCGCTGGCGTCACCGCGCTTGGCGTTGATCTCCACCGACCCGGTCGGCTGGGTGAAGCGACGGCGGATCCCCGTCGAGGTGCCCAGGAAGGTGGTCTCCACCACGTGATGGGCGAATCCGTAAAGCCGGTCGGCGCGGCCGAAGCCCACCGACAGCTCCCTGGCCAACTCGGCGAACACCGACGCCCCGGTGTTCGGGATCGGGTCACCCCAGTCGGCGGGCTCCCCCGACCCGGTCAGCAGCGGGGCGCTGTCGCCGGCCTCAGGCGCGGTGTGCGCGGCGTACTCGGACGCGGCGACCAGGTCGTCCAGCGCGCCGGAGTCGACGGCGCTGGAGCTCTGCACACCCACCCGGGCGATCTGATCGCCTTGGCGCACAATGGAAATGACGGAGGTGGTTCGGCTGGTCGCCACCCCGTTGGTGGTCATCGAGTTGCCCGCCCAGCGCAGTGAGGCGTCGGCGCAGTCGGTCACGATGACGATCGTCTCGTCGCACCGGTCCGAGGCCTTGGCCGCCTGCAACGCGAGTTCGACGACCTCCTGAGCGGGAATCATGCGCGGCCCTCCGCAACGGTGTTGAGCACGTTCACGCCCCGGAACAGCGCCGACGGGCAGCCGTGACTGACCGCGGCCACCTGTCCCGGCTGGGCCTTGCCGCAGTTGAACGCCCCTCCCAGCCGCCACGTCGACGGCCCCCCGACCGCCTCCATCGAGTTCCAGAAGTCGGTGGTGGTCGCCTGGTAGGCCACGTCACGCACCTGACCGTCCAGTCGGCCGTTGCGGATCCGGAAGAACCGTTGCCCGGTGAACTGGAAGTTGTAGCGCTGCATGTCGATCGACCAGCTTTTGTCTCCGACGATGTAGATCCCGTCCTCCACCCGGCCGATCAGGTCGGCGGTGGTCAACCCGTCGGTCCCGGGCTGCAGCGAGACGTTGGCCATCCGCTGGATCGGGACGTGGTGCGGCGAGTCGGCGTACGCGCACCCGTTGGAGCGGTCCTCGCCGAGCCGCTTGGCGAACACCCGGTCGAGTTGGTAGCCGACGAAGATGCCGTCCCGGACCAGGTCCCAGCTCTGCGCGGCAACCCCCTCGTCGTCGTAACCGATTGTCGCCAAACCGTATTCGACGGTGCGGTCGGCGGTGACGTTCATGATGGGCGACCCGTAGCGCATCGCACCCAGCTTGTCGGGGGTCGCGAAGGAGGTGCCTGCGTAGGCCGCCTCGTAGCCGATCGCCCGGTCGTATTCGGTGGCGTGGCCGATGGACTCGTGGATGGTCAGCCACAGGTTCGTCGGGTCGATCACCAGATCGGTCGGGCCGGCGACGACGCTGGGCGCCTTGGTCTTCTCGGCCAGCAGCACCGGGATCTCGGCGAGTTCAGCGCTCCAGTCCCACACCTCGTCCCCGGCGACTGCCTCCCAGCCGCGCGCGGTCGGTGGGGCCAGCGTCCGCATCGACTCGAAGCGCCCGGCGGCGGCGTCGACGGCGACCGCTTCCAGGACCGGCTGGGTCCGCACCCGCTGCTGGGTGATCGACGAGCCGAAGGTGTCGGCGTAGAACGTCTGCTCCTTGACGGTATGCAGTGTTGCGGTCACGTGATCCACCCCGTCGGCGGACAGCAGCCGACCGGAGTAGTCCTCCAACACCCCGACCTTGTCGGCGGCCGGAACGGAGAACGGATCGATGCGGTAGTCCGACACCCACGAGGCGTCCAGGTAGACCGGTTCGTCGGCCAGTTCGATTCGCTCGCTGTTCAACGCCGACAGGGTGACCGCCACCCCGACGGCATGCCGGGCGGTGTCCGCGGCCACGTCCGGGGTCAGACCGGCGTGCGAGGCGAAACCCCAGGTGCCGTCGACGATCACCCGCACCGCCAGTCCGATCTGCCGATCGAGCACCGAGGTCTCCAGTTCCCCGTCGCGCAGGTGCACGAGTTGGGTGGTGATCGCGTGCACCCGCAGGTCGGCGTACTCGGCCCCGGCCGCCCGGGCCGCGGACAGGGCGGCATCGGCCAGATGAAGCCGAGGGAGCGCGAGGAAGTCGTCATCGACGGCACGGGTCACAGGTTCCACCGTAAGTTACTCGGGTGGCCTCTCAGCGCACCCGCACCGCACTGCTCGGTTACGGACTGCTCGCACCGAGCCTGTTCGGGGTGGTGTTTTTCCTGCTGCTGCCGATGCTGGTGGTGGTGTGGCTGAGCCTGCATCGCTGGGATCTGCTCGGCCCGATCAGCTTTGCCGGCCTGGACAACTGGCGATCGGTGCTCACCGACCCGGATTTCGGCAACTCGCTGGCGGTGACGGCGGTGTTCATCGCGATCGTGGTGCCGGTGCAGATCCTGCTGGGCCTGGCCGCCGCGGCGCTGCTGACCCGCGGCCTGCCGGGCACCGGGCTGTTCCGGGCGTTGTACGTGGTCCCGTGGATCTGTTCGCCGCTGGCGGTGGCCGTGCTGTGGCGGTGGATCCTGGCCCCCACCGACGGTGCGGTCAGCACCCTGCTCGGCTCCCGCATCGAGTGGCTGACCGATCCCACCCTGGCCCTGCCGGTGGTCGCGGCGGTCACGGTGTGGACGAACGTCGGCTACGTCGCGCTGTTCTTCGTCGCCGGCATTCTGGCCATCCCGCCGCAGGTGCACGCCGCGGCGAGTATCGACGGCGCTACCCCGTGGCAACGACTGTGGCGGATCACGCTGCCGATGCTGCGCCCGACCTTCTTCTTCGTCTCGGTCACGGGGATCGTCAGCGCCGCCCAGGTTTTCGACACCGTGTACGCCCTGACCGGCGGTGGCCCGGCGGGGCGCACCGACCTGGTTGCGCACCGCATCTACGCCGAGGCGTTCGGCGCGGCCGCGATCGGACGGGCCGCGGTGATGGCCCTGGTGCTGTTCGTGCTCCTGGTCGGGGTCACGCTGGCGCAGCAGGTCTACTTCCGCAAGCGCAGCACCTACGAGATCTACTGATCAGGCGGGCGGCGGTAAGGGAGCCGGGGCCGGCGGGGGAACTTCAGCGGGCGGCGGGGGAACTTCAGCCGCCGGGGGCGGTGGCGCGTCCGGGGCGGGCGGGACGGCCGGCGGCGCCCCGCCGGGAACCTCGGCGGGCGGAGGCGGCGGAGGCGGCAGAATCGGGAGAATCCCCGAACTGCTCATCGCGAAGCCCTTGCCCGACGGTGCCGCCCGGCAGGTGATCCCGTAAGCGTCGGCGACGCAGCTGAACGGACCCAGGGCGGCGGTCTGCCCGTACCCCAGGGTGGCGGCGTCGGTCAACAGATCCACCTCGCACCGGTCGATCCGGTCGGCAACCGGGTTGATGCACGGCTCCAGCAGGCCGTTGGGCAGCAGCCGAACGTTCTGGGCGCGTTCCTCGTCGCTCCACGCACAGAACGCCCCATCGGGTCCACTGGTGTCGGCGACGGTGATCACGCACTGGATGGACTTGTTGGGCGAGACGAACGAGCACTCCGTGGCCGTGCACATCGGATCCTCGGCCGCCGCCCGCGGCGCCCACCCCGCTACCGGCAGAACACCCGCGGCGACGGCAATGGCCGCCGCTGCCGCCCAGGTCGTCTTCATCCGTTGAATGATAGGCGCGCACTAAAGTTCATGGCTGTGACCCGGGGCGCGCGAATCCAGGCGGCGTTCCCGGTGTACGCCGGACTGCTGCTGGCCGCCGCGGTCACGGTGGCCCCGTTCGCGCTGGGTCTGCTGACGTCGTTCACCTCCGCCCAGCAGTTCGACACCGGCACCCCGCTGTCGCTGCCGCGACCGCCGACGCTGGACAACTACACCGGGCTCGGCGAGGCCGGATTCGGACGCGCGCTGGCGGTGACCGCATTGATGACCGCGGTCATCACCCTCGGGCAACTGACGTTCTCGGTGCTCGCCGCCTACGCGTTCGCCCGCCTGGAGTTTCCCGGGCGCGACGCCTTGTTCTGGGTGTATGTCGCGACGCTGATGGTGCCCGCGACGGTGACAGTGGTGCCGCTGTATCTGATGATGGCCGAGATGGGCCTGCGCAACACGTTCTGGGCGCTGGTGCTGCCCTTCATGTTCGGTTCGCCCTACGCGGTGTTCCTGCTTCGCGAGTACTTCCGCGGGATCCCGGCCGATCTGCTCAAGGCCGCCCGGATCGACGGGGCCAACACCCTGGACGTGATCGTGCACGTGGTGGTGCCGTCCAGCAAGCCCATCCTGGCCACCCTGACGCTGATCACCGTGGTGTCGCAGTGGAACAGCTTCATGTGGCCGCTGGTCGTCACCAGCGGCGACCGCTGGCGGGTATTGACGGTGGCCACCGCCGGATTGCAGACGCAGTACAACGCCCAGTGGACGCTGGTGATGGCGGCCACGACGGTGGCCATCGTTCCCCTGGTGGTGTTGTTCCTGGTGTTCCAGCGCCACATCGTGCGCTCGATCGTCGTCACCGGCCTGAAATGACGCACTGACATGAGGCTGCGCCCGAAGTTCTCCACCGCGGTGGCCGCGGCGCTGGCCGCGGTGATGCTGGTGCTGGCCGGGGTGGCGGCACTGCTGGGCCACAGCGCCGATCCGGGCGGGCGGACGGTCGTCACAGTCCGGTTGTGGGATGAGCAGGTCGCCGCGGCCTACCGGGACGGCTTCGCGGCGTTCGCCCGCATCCGGCCGGACATCGACGTGCGGATCACCGTGACGTCCTATGCCAGCTACTTCGACACGTTGCGCACCGATGTGGCCGGCGGGGGCGCCGACGACGTGTTCTGGATCAACAACTCTCACCTCGCCGAGTACGCCGACAACGACCGACTGATGGCGATCACCCCCGACCCGGACTGGGAGCCGTCGGTGGTCGAGCAGTTCACCCGCGGCGGGGCACTGTGGGGCGTGCCGCAACTGACCGACGCGGGAATCGCGCTGTACTACAACGCCGACCTGCTTGAGGCGGCCGGCATCACCCCCGCCGAACTCGGCCGCGCCCGTTGGGATCCCGACCCGGCCCGGGACACCCTGCGGCCCCTGCTGGCACGGCTGACCATCGACAGCGCCGGAGGATCCGCCGGCACAGCCGGATTCGACGGCGGACGGGTGCGGCAGTGGGGCTACAACGCGGCCAACGACCTGCAGGGCATCACCCTCAACTACATCGGGTCGGCGGGCGGGGTGTTCTCCGACGGCGACCGGTTCGCCTTCGACGATCCCCGCACGGCGGTCGCACTGGGCTACGTCATCGGCCTGATCAACGACGACCGCGTTGCTCCCCCGGCCTCCGACACCAACGACAACGGCGACTTCTCCCGCAACCAGTTTCTGGCCGGCCGGATGGCGGTGTTCCAGTCCGGCACCTACAACCTCGCCCAGATCGCCGAGCAGGCCCGGTTCCGGTGGGGGCTCACGATGTTGCCGATCGGGCCCGCCGGTCGGGTGAGCGTCACCAACGGAATCGTGGCGGCGGGCAACGCGGCGACGCGGCACCCCGAGGCCACCCGCGCCGTGCTGGACTGGCTCGGCAGCACCGCCGGCAGCGAATACCTGGGCCGGCGGGGTGCGGCGATCCCGGCGGTGCGCACCGCCCAACGGACCTACTTCGACTACTGGTCCGCGCGGCGCGTCGACGTCTCACCATTCTTCACAGTGCTCGACGGCCCGCGCATAGCGGCTCCCGGCGGCACCGGGTTCGCGGCGGGCTTCCTGGCGATCAAGCCCTACTTCGACGAGATGTTCCTGGGCCGACGACCCGTCGCCGAGACCCTGGCCGCTGCCCAGCAGGCCGCCAACACCGCCGCGCGGCGGTAGTCGCAGCCCGCCTACAGCAGTTCGAGTTCGACGACGACCGACACCACGCACACCGCCGCGCAGAGGGCCAGCGTCACCCAGTCCCGGCCGCACGGCCGTGCCGGTGACGCGGCGATCTGACCAGTGCCGCCGCGGGCGGTGATCGCGTCGCCCATCTCGTCGGCGCGGCGCAAGGCCACGGTGATGCCGGCCGCGAGCAGATCCACGATCTCGATCAGCCAGCGCCGCCGCCGCGCCCGGGCGTCCGGGAGCACCGGCCGGGGCCGCATCCGGCGGGCGGTGTAGAGCAGCCGGAACTCCTCGAGCATCATCGGGAAGGAGCGCAGCGCCAGGGCCAGCGCGACCGCCCAGTCGTCGACCGGGACGCGCAGGATCTTGAAGGGACGGCCCAGTGTCGCCACCGCGGGGGCGACGTCGGCGACATTGGTGGTCCACGACACCATCAGGCCCAGCCCGAGCAGCACGATCGACAGTGCGGTGAACCGCAGGAATTTCAGCAGCCCGCCGAGTTCGACCTGGGCTGAGAACAGGTGCACCACCGGCGCCCCACCGCCGAGGGTCGCGGTCACCATGCCGAGCAGCAGCAACAGCCACAGCCAGCGCGGAATCGACGGCAACACCCCCCGCGGGATGTGCGCCAGTCGCACCGCCAGGATCACGGCGGCCGCGGTCAACGCGATCGGAATCCAGCCCGGGAAGAACGCCAGCAGCACCGAGAAGACGAACACCACGATCAGCTTCGTTCCGGCCCAGAGTCGGTGGATCACCGACGTGCCGGGCACCGGGCGCAGCAGCACCACCGGGCGGCGCTGGCGGGTGGCCGTCATGACAGCACCCCGCGGTCGAGGTGCAGGGTCCGCGGGCACAGTTCCTCCAGGCCGGCGAAGTCGTGCGAGATCACCACGATGGTCAGCCCGGTGTCGCGGCGCAGGTCGGTGAGCAGCCGCAGCAGACCGCGCTGGCTGTCGGCGTCCAGGCCGGCCAGCGGCTCGTCGAGGATCAGCGCCTTGGGCCGACGGGCCAGCAGCCCGGCGATCACGACCCTGCGCATCTGGCCTCCGCTGAGTTGGTCGACGCGGCGGCGGGCCATCGAGCCGTCCAGCCCGACGGCGGCCAGCGCGGCCGCCACCCGGCGGGTGTCCGACGCCGGGAATCCGGCGGCGGAGGCGATTTCCTGATCGACCCGGCTGCGCAGCAACTGCAGCCGGGCCGCCTGGAAGGCCACCGCCACCTCGCCGACGCACTCGTGGGCGGGCCGGCCGCCGACCAGACAGCTTCCGGTGGTGGGTGTGGTGAGCCCGGCCATGATCCAGGCCAGCGTCGACTTGCCGGAGCCGTTACCGCCGTGGATGAGCACCCCGTCGCCGGCGTTGACCGTGAAGCTGACGTCGCGCAGCGCGGTGTTGGCCCACGGCGTGTCGTGGGCGTAGATGTGGCCGACCCCGCGCAACTCCAGCACCGCGGTGCGGCCGGTCCCGGGGCGATCGGCGCCCGGGGCGGGCGGCGCCGCCTGCTCGACCATGACCATGTTGTCCGCGGAGGCGCTCAGCGCGAGCGTCCGGTCGGCGATGCGGGCCTCGTTGTCGTAGTGCGTGATCTGGACCAACGCCATCCGGTGCCGTTCGGTGAGCCCGGAGAGCACCCCGAGCAGCGCCTCCCGGCCGCGCTGGTCGACCATGCTGGTGATCTCGTCGGCGATCAGCAGCGCCGGACGGCGGGCCAGTGCGGCCGCGACGGCGAGGCGCTGCAACTCTCCGCCCGACAGTCCGCCGGTGTCACGATCGGCCATCCCGGACAGACCCACCTCGTCGAGCAGGCGCTCGATGTCGGGATGGGTCCCGGGCGGCATGCCCCACACCACGTCGTCGGCGACCCGGCTGCCCAGCACCTGGGTCTCGGGGTGCTGCATGACGACCGCCGTCCCGCCGAGGCGGCCCAGTCCGACCGCGCCGGGACGCTGGATGGTTCCCGAGGTGGGCCGGCGTCCTGCCAGCAGCAACATCAGCGTGGTCTTGCCCGAACCGTTGGCGCCGGTGACCGCGAGGTGCTCCCCGACCTCCACGGTGAGCGTCAGCGGGCGCAGCGCGTCATTGTCGGCGCCCGGGTAGCGGAACCGCGCGTCGACCAGGCGCACCGGGACCGGGGCCACCGGGTCACTCTCGGTGAGCGTGGTGAGCTTGTGGACGTCGGGGATGCCGCGCAGCCGGTCCAACACCCGCGACAGCGCCCACCAGCCGACCAGCGAGACCACCATGATGGTGAAGATCGAGTAGGCCATCAGCAGCACCGGCCAGTACTGCAGCGCCAGGCCGAACACCGCGCGGGCGTCCTGGGCGCCCTGCCGGAACGGCTCGAACTTCGACATGGCCGTCACGACCCCGTCGACGTTGGCGGTCATCGCCTCGAACGTCAGCGTCCGCAGCCGGACCAGCACCAGTAGCGCGCCGATCACCATCAGACCGTTGAGGAAGCCGGCGACGACGGAGACCGCGATGACCGTCGGCGTGCCCCTTCCGCGCCGCTTGATGATGCCGGTCAGCCCGCCGACGTAGGCACAGTTCAGCACCACCATGAACCCGCTGATCCCGGCGATCAGGAAGGACACGGTGGCGGCGGCGAACGCGGCCGCAAGCAGAACCCGCAGCCGGTAGCGGTAACCCAGCAGGCCCATGGGGACGGTGACCAGCAGCGACAGGCCGCCGGCGAAGGGAACCACGACCGACACGATGGCCAGGGCGGCGCTCAGCGAGGCCATCACGGCCGCCTGGGCCATTTCGACCGGCGTCAACGAACGGCCCGCCGCAATCGGCGCCGAACCCGGCGAACGGCTGGCGAGCGCTCCCGGCCGCGTCGAGGTCATCGCCTGATTCTGCCAGCCGGACCGCGGGCGCTCCGTCCGGCGTGCCACCGGGTCACCTCCAGACCGTCACATCCACACGGTCACATCCACACGGCGGCTTTGTCGCTCTCCCGCTGCTGCGCCAGCGGGTGGCCCGCGCCCAGCAGGTTGCCGGTGATGGTCGCGCAGATCCGGTTCATCGAGATGTCGAAGATGCTGTTGTTCATCGGCTGCTCGATGAACCGGCCGAGCCGCTCCGCCACGATGAAGGTGGTCATCAGCAGGATTCCGACCGCCACACTGCTCGGATGGTGGGCGGCACCATCGAGACGGCTGAACGCCATGATCCCGAAGAACCAGGCCAATGCCCGGATGAACATGTCGTAGTGGATCGGGACCGGCTCGTTGCGGATGCGCTCCAGGCCGCTCTGCGCCGTCACCGTGGCGGTGTTGGCGTTCATCAGCAACAACCGGGCCTGTTCGTCGATGTGGCCGTCGGCGGCCAGCGCGGCGACGTCGGCGGCCTGGCGGCGCAGCAACTCCGTCGCGTCGGTGCCGGCGGGATCCTCCGGGGTGAGCGCGACGACCTGTGGGTGCACCGGGGTGCCACGCAGTTCGGAGTTCAGCTGCCAGCAGTACCGAACCTGACGACGGCGCATCCGGTCCAGAATCTCCGCCATGGCCGCCGAACCGTTGTCGACGGCGGTCAGGTTGTTGTGGGTGGACCGCGAACCGATGATGATGGCACCCCAGAGCGTCCGGGCCTCCCACCACCGGTTGTATCCGGTGGTGTTACGGAAGGCGATGAACACCGACGCGCCGATACCGAGCACCGACAGCACCGCCGCGGCGTACTCGCTCTGGGTGGCGTCGGGGACCGGAAGCAGGACGCCGACGACGATCGCGATGGCGATCAGAGTGCCGCGCAGTTCCCAGACCACCAGCGCGAAAACCCGCAGCGGACCCAGTCGGCCGACATTGCGGATCAACGGATGGCTCCCTCGGTTTCCGCTGGCGGGGTCTGGGGACTACCAGCCGCTGTTGTTGCCGGGCAGCGTGTCGCCGGGCGCGTACGGGTTGTTGTGCAGGTAACCCAGGCAGGTGCCGACCCGGCCGGGCAGGCACGGGCCGCCGCCGACCGTCGGAGAGCCCTTGTCGGTCATCTGCCAGCAGTTACCGGAGTTGGGATCGGCCATATAACCGGCCGCGCAGTTCTGGCCGGGAGAGGCCGGAACAGCCGGGGAAGCCGGCGCCGGGAAGGCCTGAACCGGGGTCGCGGCGAACAGTGCTGAGGCAAACAGGGCCGAGGCGGCCGCCACGGACAGTGCGGTGGAGATTCTCAGCCGGTGGGTCATCGCGTCACATCTCCATCGGTTGTCCGTGCGAGCTCGCGCATACTCCGGCTCTACTGCTCCCCCGGATGGACTCGAACCATCAACCGCCCGATTAACAGTCGGGAGCTCTGCCAGTTGAGCTACAGGGGACCATTCCCGCCGCCGTACTCTCCGGCGGGCCGCAGCAGACTCTACCTAGTGGTCGGCGCCGACGCCAAAGCGCCCACCCCTTCGCGCCGGGTCCGTTGGCCGGGGGGCCCGCAGTCGGGCAGGATGGTGGCCGGATGGTTCGACCGGGGGACGTGGAGGAAACAGCGTGATCGGGTATGTGGCCGTTCTGGCGGCGGGGTACGTCCTGGGCACCAAGGCGGGCCGGGAGCGCTATCAGCAGATCGTCGGCACCTACCGGGCGGTGACCTCCAACCCGGCCACCAAGTCGATGATCGACGCCGGACGGCGCAAGATCGCCGAACGGGTGTCGCCGGACCCGGCGATGACGGAACTCGAAGAGATCGAGATCGACGGCGGTATGACGGTGATGCGACCGCAGGAGCGATCCGGCTAATTGCCCGACGCTTTTTAGTTGCCGATGCCCTTTTAGTTGCCGATGCCCTTTTAGTTGCCGATGCCCTTTTAGTTGCCGATGCCCTTGTTGATGGTGGTACCCGGCATCAGCGGGCCGCTGGTGATCCCCAATCCGCTGCCGTAGCCCGGACCCCAGACGCCGAAGTTGGGCGTGCCGATGTAGGTGGGCGTGCCGTTGGAGTAGCCGATGCACTGCCCGTCGTCGCGGGACCCGACCCAGGCCAGACAGTTGGGCGATGCGGAGATCTCCGGGCCGACCGACGTACTGAGCAGGGACGCGGCGATGGCGGCGAGTCCCAGCACGGCGGCGACGGCGACCCGCACACGGATTCGTGCGGCGGTCGAAGTCGCGGTAGTCATATCTGACCTTTCGCCGGGAACACCTGACGCGTTAACCATACCCGCCGGACCTCAGGCCGACAGGTCGTCGCCGCTGGCCTGTTCCAGCAGGCTGCGGCGGTAGGACTCCAGAGCCACCAGGTCACCGAACAGGGCGTGGTACTCGTCACTCTGCTCGACCGGGGACATCCGCTGAAGCTTCGACTTGACCTCGGCGATCTGCCGGCCGACCCAGACCTCCTGCAACCGTGCCAGCACCCCGCCGATGTAACGGCGCAACCGGTCCTCGTCGTCGACGTTGATCGACTCCACACCGAGTTCGGTGATCAGCCCCTCGACCGCGGGTGTTGCGGCCTGCTCGCGAACCGTGTCGAGCCACTGTGCGCCGGTCAGCCCACGGGCCGCCCCGCCGGCGGCCTCGATGGCCCGCCGGACAGCCACGTAACCGGGGTGGGTGAAACTGTCGATGGTCAGTGAATCGAACACCGGTCCGGCCAGCGCCGGATACTGCAGGGCGGCCTTGAGTGCCTCGCGTTGTGGCCACAGGGTGGGATCGCGCGGGTCCGGCCGGGCCGACGGTCCGGTACGCGGACCGGATTCGGGCCGGGCCGGGGAGAGTCGCTCACCGCCGCGTGCACCCGGCTTGCGGGTCGCCTCCTCGCGCACCCGGCCGATGACCTGGGCGACGTCGTCCCACCCGACCCAACCGGCCAGTTGCCGGGCGTACTCATCGCGCAGCGTCGGATCCTTGATCTGGGCCACCATCGGGACACAGCGGCGCAGTGCGCTGACCCGGCCCTCGGCGTTGTCCAGGTCGTGTTCGGAGAGCGCGGTGCGGATCGCGAACTCGAACAACGGCATCCGGCGCGCGACCAGGTCGCGCAGGGCGCCGTCGCCGGCTTTCAGTCGCAGATCGCAGGGATCCATCCCGTCATCTGCCACCGCCACGAAACTCTGCCCGGCGAGGTTCTGTTCACCGGCGAACGCCTTCAGTGCGGCGGCCTGTCCGGCGGCGTCCCCGTCGAACACGTAGATCAACTCGCCGCGAAAGAACTTGTCGTCCATCATCAGTCGACGCAGCATTCCCAGATGCTCGTCGCCGAAGGCGGTGCCGCAGGAGGCCACCGCGGTGGTGACACCGGCCAGGTGCATGGCCATCACGTCGGTGTAACCCTCGACCACGACGGCCTGGTGCCCCTTGGCGATATCGCGCTTGGCCAGGTCGATGCCGAAGAGCACCGAGGACTTCTTGTACAGCGGCGTCTCCGGGGTGTTGACGTACTTCGCCTCGATCGGATCGTCGTCGAAGATGCGCCTCGCCCCGAAGCCCACCGTTTCGCCACCCGCGCTGCGGATCGGCCACAGCAACCGGCGGTGAAAGCGGTCGATGGGCCCGCGCCGGCCCTCCCGGGACAGGCCCGCGGCCTCGAGTTCCTTGAACTCGAAGCCCTTCCGGATCAGGTGCGTGGTCAGCGAATCCCAGCCCGACGGTGCGAAACCACACCCGAAGTGCCGGGCCGCCGCGGCGTCGAAGTTGCGCTCGGTCAGGTATTGGCGGGCCGGGGCGGCTTCGGCGGTTTCCAGTGCGGCGGCGTAGAACTCCTGGGCGGCGGCATTGGCGGCGACCAGCCGGCTGCGGCTGCCGCGATCACGCTGGACGGTGTTGCCCCCGCCGGTGTAGTTGACGGTGTAGCCGATCCGGTCGGCCAGCATCTCGACGGCCTCGACGAAGCTGATGTGGGAGATCTTCTGGATGAAGGCGTACACGTCGCCGCCCTCGCCGCAGCCGAAGCAGTGGAAGTGCCCGTGATTGGGCCGGACGTGGAACGACGGCGACTTCTCGTCGTGGAAGGGACACAGGCCCTTGAGTGAGTCGGCGCCGGCGCGGCGCAGTTGGACGTAGTCGCCGACGACATCCTCGATGCGGACCCGGTCCCGGATGGCGGCGATATCGGTGTCGGGAATGCGGCCCTTCCTGGACCCGCCACCGCCCACCGCCGCCGTCACGGGGTCGAGTCTAGAGAGGCCGGGCCGGCGGGAGCGGCGGCCGTCGGAACGGCCCGAGCGCCGTCGATCCGTTCCAGCCGCCCCTCGGTGTAGGAGGCGATCTGGTCGATGATCACCCGCATCCGTGCGGCGTCGTCGGTCGCGGCTTCGAATACCGGCACCAGCAACGGGTCCAGCGTGCCCGGAGCGCCCGCGACCAACAGTTCGGCCACCCGGTGCACGCGCTCCCGCTGCCGGGACTGCAGGTCGAGGTGTCGGGGGTCGGACATGATGAATTGCAGCGCCAGCGTCTTGAGGACCGCGACCTCGGCACGAACCGTCGGGGGAACCCGAAGCTGCGCCTGATAGCGGGTCAGCGGTCCGTCCCCGGCGACCCGGCGGGTCTCGGCGATGGCCGCCGAGGCGAACCGGCCGACGAACTCGCTGGTGAGCCGCTTCAGCGCCACCGAGGCCGCCAGGGTGCCGTCGTACCTTCCCACCGCCGCGACCACCGGGAGGTCGGACAACCGCCGGGCGGCCGCCTCCAGATCGTCCTCGCGGGTGTCCCCGTCCGGGCCCGGCCCGTACACCGAGGTGCCCAGCCGGGCCAGCGCCGCCGCGGCGTCCCGGTCGGCGAGCACCCGAAGGTCGATCCGGCCGGAGATCACGCCGTCCTCGACATCGTGCACCGAGTAGGCGACATCGTCGGCCCAATCCATGACCTGGGCTTCCAGACAGGGCGTCCTGTTCGGCGCTCCGGCCCGAACCCAGTCGGCCTTCTCGGCGTCATCGTCGTAGAAACCGAACTTCCCGCCCTCGGGAGGGCGCTGCCACGGGTACTTGGTGACCGCGTCCAGGGACGCCCGGGTGAGGTTGAGCCCGACACTGCGGCCCTGCTCGTCGAGCACCTTCGGTTCCAGCCGGGTCAGAATGCGGAAGTTCTGCGCGTTGCCCTCGAACCCGCCGCACTCCGCGGCGACCTGGTTCAGTGCGCGCTCGCCGTTGTGCCCGTAGGGCGGGTGGCCGATATCGTGCGCCAGCCCGGCCAGTTCGACCAGGTCGGGGTCACAGCCCAGCGGAATCGCCATGCCGCGGCCGATCTGGGCGACCTCCAGCGAGTGCGTCAGCCGGGTGCGTGGGGTCTCGCTCTCCCGGGGCCCGACCACCTGGGTCTTGTCGGCGAGCCGGCGCAACGCGGCGCTGTGCAGCACCCGCGCCCGATCGCGGGCGAAGTCACTGCGGTGCTCGACACTGGTCCCGGGTAGCGCCGAACCCTTGGCCGGTTCGGTGACCAACCGCCGACGGTCGGTTTCGCTGTATCTCCGCTGGGCTTCCATGATCACGCACAGTGTGCCAAGTTTTGCTGGCCCGCCGACACGGGCTACTACATTGGCGGTCATGCGCCCCGCCCGCCTGCTCAGCTTGCTCGTCGCGATCCTGACTGCCGCGGTGCTGGTCGCCCCGTCGGCATCGGCCGAACCGTCGTTCCGGCTGCCCGACTACGTCACCGACAACGCGGGGGTGCTCAGCGACCGGCAACTCGCCGACGTCCAGAGGTCCGTGGACCAGTTGTACAGCGAACGTCGCGTCCGGTTATGGGTGGTGTACGTCGACTCGTTCGCGCCGCAGGGCGCGGTGGGATGGGCGCAGCAGACCCGCACCATCAGCGACCTGGGCAACGAGGACGCCATCCTGGCGGTGGCCACCGGCCAGCGGTCCTACGCGTTTCTGGTTCCGGCGGCGGCCTCAGGTGGCACCTCCACCAAGGTCGACGACATCCGGCGCAACCAGATCGAACCGCTGCTGCGGCAGCAGGACTGGGCGGGTGCGGCGAACGCGGCCGCGTCCGGGCTGGCCGCGCTCGGCAAGGGCGGCGGCGGAGGCGCAGGCGGCACCCTGTCGCTGGTCCCGCTTGTGCTGGCGGCCGGGATCGGGCTGGTGGTGATCGGCGGCCTGATGGTGTGGAACAAGCGGCGCCGCCGCAAGCGGCACGAGGCCGCCGTCGCCGCCGCCAAGCGACTCGACGCCACCGACCCCGCCGCGCTGGCCTCGGTGCCCATCGACGCCCTCGACGAGCTGTCCCGCTCGGTGGTCGTCGATGTCGACAATGCGGTGCGGACCAGCGCCAATGAACTGGTGCTGGCGGTCGAGGAGTTCGGGGACAGTCAGACCGCTCCGTTCGCCGCCGCCGTGAACACCGCCCGGGAGACCCTGCGGCAGGCCTTCAACGTGCGGCAGAAGCTCGACGACAACGTTCCCGAGCCGCTGTCCGAGCGCCGCGATCTGCTGACCCGGGTGGTGGTTTCCGCGGCGCGGGCCAACCGTGAGCTGGCGGCCCAGACCGAGGCGTTCCACCAGATGCGCGACCTGGTCATCAATTCACCGGAACGGCTCGATGTGCTGACCCGTCAGCTGGTGTCGGTGACCGCCCGGGTCGAGCCGTCCGAGCAGACCCTGGCCCAACTGCACACCGAGTTCGCCGAGTCGGCGCTGCAGTCGGTGGCCCGCAACGTCAACGCCGCCAGGGAGCGGCTGGCCTTCGCCGAGAAGGCCATCACGCGAGGCCGCGAACTGGCCGCCAAACCGGTCGCCGGTGAGGTGGGCGAACTGGTGGACTGCGTGCGTGGGGCGGAATCTGCTCTGCAGCAGGCCAACACGATGCTCGACGCGGTGGACAGTGCGGCCAGTGACATCCGTCGGGCGGTCACCGCGCTGCCGGCGGCGATCGAGGACATCCAGCGAGGGATCAGCTCGGCCGACGAGCAGCTTGCCCGGGGGGGCGTGGCGAAGGCCAACGAACTCTCCGCCGCCCGGGTTGCCGCGGTGAACGCGGTGTCACAGGCGAATATCAACGGCACGGCCGACCCGCTCGGGACCTTCACCGAGCTGACTCAGGCCGACGCCGACCTCGATCGGCTGCTGGCCGAGGTCACCGAGGAGCGTGAGGCGGCCGCGAGGCTCCAGCGCTCCTACGAACAGGCGTTGTTCACGGCGCAGTCCCGGGTCCGGTCGGTCTCGGAATACATCGACACCCGCCGCGGCAGCATCGGGCCGGACGCCCGCACCCGGCTCAACGAGGCGACACGGCAGTTGGAGGCCGCGCAGGCCAAGGCCGCCGGCGATGTCAGTGCGGCGATCGCCCACGCCAACGGCGCCTCGCTGCTGGCCGCCCAAGCCCAGCAGTTGGCCAACGACGACGTGCGGGCCGCCCAGCGGCAGTACCAGTCCCATCACCGCGGGGGCCAATCCGATATGGGCGCGGTGATCGGCGGCATCATCCTGGGCAGCATCCTCTCCGGCGGATCCGGCCGGGGCGGGGGCGGAGGCTTCGGCGGCGGGGGCAGCGGCGGCTGGACGTCGACCACCTACGGCGGCTCGCAGGGCGGCGGCGACCTGTTCGGGGGCGGCGGCCGATTCTGACGGGGCGTCAGTCCCCGAAGATCGCGTCAACGATCGGGACGGCGCGCCGCCCGGTCAGCCCCCGACGAGGCGAGTGGCCAGGTAGCCGACCACGTTGTCCAGGCTCACCCGCTCCTGCGTCATCGCGTCCCGGTCCCGCACGGTGACCGCCTGGTCTTCGAGGGTGTCGAAGTCGACCGTCACGCAGAACGGGGTTCCGATCTCGTCCTGACGGCGGTAGCGGCGCCCGATCGCGCCGGCGTCGTCGAACTCGACGTTCCAGTTCTTGCGCAGAGCGGCGGCCAGATCGCGCGCCTTCGGGCTCAGGTCGGCGTTGCGGGACAGCGGCAGCACGGCCGCCTTCACCGGCGCCAGCCGCGGATCCAGTCGCAGCACGGTGCGCTTGTCCACCCCGCCCTTGGCGTTGGGGGCCTCGTCCTCGGCGTAGGCGTCGACCAGGAAGGCCATGAACGACCGGGTGAGCCCGGCTGCCGGTTCGATGACGTAAGGGATGTAGCGGTTGTCGGTGGCCTGGTCGTAGAACGACAGATCGACCCCGGAGTGCTTCGAATGCGTGGAGAGGTCGAAGTTGGTGCGGTTGGCGATCCCCTCCAACTCCCCCCACGGGTTGCCGTGGAAGCCGAACTTGTACTCGATATCGGTGGTGCCGTCGCTGTAGTGCGACAGCTTCTCCTTGGGATGCTCGTACAAGCGCAGGTTGTCGCGGTCGATACCGAGGTCGACGTACCACTGCAGCCGGGTGTCGATCCAGTACTGGTGCCAGTGCTTGGCGGTGTCGGGTTCGACGAAGAACTCCATCTCCATCTGCTCGAACTCGCGGGTGCGGAAGATGAAGTTGCCGGGGGTGATCTCGTTGCGGAAGCTCTTGCCGATCTGGCCGATACCGAACGGCGGCTTCTTACGCGACGTGGTCACCACGTTGGCGAAGTTGACGAAGATCCCCTGCGCGGTTTCGGGACGCAGGTAGTGCAACCCCTCCTCGCTCTCGATGGGGCCGAGGTAGGTCTTGAGCATCATGTTGAACTCGCGGGGCTCGGTCCACTGCCCCTTGGTCCCGCAGTCCGGACAGACGATGTCCTCCATCGACACCGAATCCGGGTCGACGTCGACCTTCTCCTTGGCGGCCCTCTTCTCGGCGTGGGCCTCCTGCATATGGTCCTGGCGGTGCCGCTTATGGCACTGCAGGCATTCCACCAGCGGATCGTGGAAGACCTCGACGTGGCCGGAGGCCACCCAGACCTCGCGCGGCAGGATGATCGAGGAGTCCAGGCCGACGACATCGTCCCGGCTGGTCACCACCGACTTCCACCACTGCCGCTTGATGTTCTCCTTGAGTTCGACCCCCAGCGGGCCGTAATCCCAGGCAGAACGGGTGCCGCCGTAGATTTCGCCACATGGATAGACCAGGCCGCGGCGCTTGGCCAGATTGACGACGGAATCGATCACGGACGCCACGACGTTGACACTCCTTAGGGACGGGAACCAGCCTCACAGCGTAGCGATGCCGGGCCGGACCCTTTGACATGCACCATCGCCCGTGCCACAGTGAGGCCTTAATGGAAATCGTTTCCAGTACGTCCCCATCGGTCCGGTCCACCCGGCAGCGCACCGCGATCATCGCCCTGCTCGAGGAAGTGGACGGATTCCGCTCCGCCCAGGAACTGCACGACGAACTCCGCCGGCGCGGCCAGAACATCGGACTGACCACCGTGTACCGGACTCTGCAGACGCTGGCCGGCACCGAGTTGGTCGATGCGGTGCGGACCGACACCGGCGAATCGGTGTACCGGCGTTGCGCCGCCCTGCACCATCACCACCATCTGGTCTGCCGGCAGTGCGGATCGGCGGTCGAGGTCAGCGGCCGAGATGTCGAGGCCTGGGCCACCGAGGTCGCCGCCCGGCACGGGTTCTCCGACGTCAGTCACACGATCGAACTGTTCGGCACCTGCGCCGACTGTGCCTGAGCGGCCCCGCCGCAAGTCGACCTGAGCGGCCCTGCCGCAAGTCGGCCGGAGCGGCCCTGCCGCAGTCGGCCTGAGCGGCCCTGCCGCGGTCAGCCCTGCAGAGATCGGCGCACCTGCGCGCCGGTGTCGAGCACCATCAGCACCAGGGTCTGCAGTGCGGACTCGCTCAGACCACCACCCGGGAAGTTGTAGCGCAGCATCACGTCGGCCCGCCGACCGGGCTGCTCGGACATGGTCACGGTGCCGAGCATTGTCGAGTTCGCCTGGGCGGCAACGCGTTTGCGTAGATCGGCGTTGACCGGAAGATCCCAGGCCAACACCTGGGTGATCGACACCATCTCGAGGCCGTCGGCGATCGTCACGGTGCGCAGCGAGGCCACCGTGCCGTCGTGGCGAACCGTGAGCGCGCCGTCGTCCTCGGCCTGCACCGGCATGACGGCGGCCAGGGTGCGGCGGAGATCCATGGTCATCGACTGGCTAGGCGCTGCCGAAGCGGCGGTTACGGTGTACGTACTCCTCGCAGGCCGCCCACAGATCACGCCGGTCGTAGTCCGGCCAGAGCTTGTCCTGGAAGACGTATTCCGCGTAGGCCGCCTGCCACAGCATGAAGTTGCTCGCCCGCTGCTCCCCCGAGGTTCGGATGAAGAGGTCGACGTCGGGGATGTCGGGCCGGTGCAGGTGCTCGGTGATCGTCCGCTCATTGACCCGTTCCGGGTCGATCCGGCCGGCCGCGGCCTCGCGGGCGATGGTGCGCGCGGCTTCGGCGATCTCGGCACGTCCGCCATAGTTCACGCAGTAGTTCACCGTGATGACGTCGTTGCCGACCGTCATCTGCTCGGCGATGTCGAACTCCTTGATCACGCTTCGCCACATGCGGGCGCGGGAACCTACCCACCGCATGTTCACGCCCATGATGTCGAGGTTCTCCCGGCGCCGGCGTACCACCTCGCGGTTGAAGCCCATCAGGAATCGCACCTCGTCGGCGCTGCGCCGCCAGTTCTCGGTGGAGAACGCGTACACACTGAGGTGTTTGATGCCGATTTCGATGGCGCCGCACGTGATGTCGATGAGCACCGCCTCGCCCATCTTGTGCCCCTCGGTGCGGCTCAGGCCGCGCTGGGTGGCCCAGCGGCCGTTGCCGTCCATCACGATGGCCACGTGTCGGGGCATCTGGTCGGCCGGGATGGCCGGCGGGACGGCTCGCGACGGATGCTGCGGTGGCCGGCGCGGGCCGCCGCCGGGCGGGGCGGGCAACTCGGGGAATACCACCGGCCAGGTGGAGGTGTCGGGGAAGATCGGGTAGTCCTCAGGCGCCGGGGAAAGCTGGGGGAATGCCTCCCTGCGCCTGCGCTCAGCCCCCCGCCAGGAGCTGGCCACCCGGTCCATCGCCATGGGGGACATCCTGCCTGAAGAGTTCGGTCGGTTGAGAGTGGACCCGCTCGACGAGCCGCAAGGTTCTCAATTGGCGTTCCAGATGCCATTGCAGATGTGCGGCCACCAACCCGCTGGCCTGCCCGCGGTGGGAGGCCGACGACGCCTCGGCAGCCGCCCAGTCACCGTCGTAGAGCGCGGACATCAGGTCGAGCACCGCCTGGGGCGGGGTGACCGACCCGGAGGGCCGGCAATGCAGGCAGACGCTGCCACCCGCACCGATGTGGAAGGCCCGGTGCGGGCCGGGAGCGGCGCAGCGCGCGCACTCGGTCAGGGCCGGCGCCCAGCCGGCGATACCCATGGCACGCAGCAGGTAGGCGTCGAGCACCAGCTCCCGCGGCCGGGCGCCGTCGGCAACGGCGCGCAGCGCACCGACGGTGAGCCGGTGCAACGCCGGGACCGGGGCACGTTCCTCACCGGAGATCCGCTCCGCGGTCTCCAGGATGGCGCACGCGCAGGTGTACCGGCCGTAGTCGCTGACGATGTCGGTGGCGAACGCGTCGATGGACACCACCTGGGTGACGATGTCGAGGTTGCGGCCCGGGTGCAATTGGACGTCGATATGGGCGAACGGTTCCAGCCGGGAGCCGAACTTGCTGCGGGTGCGCCGTACGCCCTTGGCGACCGCGCGGACCAGGCCATGCTCACGGGTGAGCAGGGTGACGATGCGGTCGGCTTCGCCGAGCTTGTGCTGGCGCAGCACGACCGCCCGGTCCCGATACAGCCGCATCCGACCAGTGTGGCATCACGCGGCGACAACCTCGCGGACTGACACTCTCGATCCGGCTGCCCGACTAGAAGCCCAGCCGACCGAGCTGTTTGGGATCCTGCTGCCAGTTCTTGGCCACCTTGACCCGCAGATCCAGATACACCTTGGTGCCGAGCAGCTTCTCGATCTGCCGGCGGGCGGTGCTGCCGACCTCCTTGAGCCTGGCCCCGCCGCGGCCGATCACGATGCCTTTCTGGCTGTCCCGCTCCACATAGAGAATCGCGTGGACGTCGATCAGCTCGCCCTGCTCCTCGGTGCGCCCCTCCCGGGGGTTGACCTCGTCGATCACCACGGCCAACGAGTGCGGCAACTCGTCGCGCACCCCCTCGAGCGCGGCCTCCCGGATCAGCTCCGCCATCAGAACCTCTTCGGGCTCGTCGGTGAGTTCCCCATCGGGATAGAACGCCGGGCCGGGCGGCAGCTGACCGGCGAGCACCTCGGTCAGGACGTCGACCTGCGCACCGGTGGCGGCCGAAACCGGCACGATCGCCGCGGCGTCGGGAGCCAGTTCCCCGGCCGCGACGAGTTGCGCGGCGACCCGGTCCTTGGGCACCTTGTCGATCTTGGTGACGATGACGACCAGGGTGGTGCGGGGCGCCACCGCGCGAATCTGCTCGTGAATCCACCTGTCCCCCGGCCCGATTCCCTCATCGGCGGGAATACACAGGCCGATCACGTCGACCTCGCCGTAGGTGTCGCGCACAAGATCGTTGAGCCGCTTGCCGAGCAGTGTGCGTGGACGGTGCAATCCGGGGGTGTCGACCAGCACGATCTGAAAGTCCTCGCGGTGCACGATCCCGCGGATGGTGTGCCGGGTGGTCTGCGGCCGGTTCGAGGTGATGGCGACCTTCTCCCCCACCAGGGCGTTGGTCAGCGTCGACTTCCCGGTGTTGGGGCGGCCGACCAGGCAGACGAACCCGGATCGGAACTCGGTGGTCACGTCTCGGCCGCTTCTTCGGCGGGCTGTTCGCGGCGCACCAGCACCGTGCCGATCCGGAGTCGGCCGCGCGGGTCTGGGCCGCCCTCGGCGCGCAACCGAAGTCCGTACGCGGACACGTCCGCTCCGGGCAGTGGCACGCGGCCCAATTTGAGGGCAAGCAGGCCGCCCACGGTGTCGACGTCGAGGTCGTCGTCGAACTCGACACCGAAAAGTTCGCCGACGTCCTCGATGGGCAGCCGGGCCGAGACCCGGAAGACGTTGTCGCCGAGGTCTTCCACCGGTGCGACCTCGTCGGTGTCGTACTCGTCGGCGATCTCGCCGACGATCTCCTCCAGGACGTCCTCGATAGTCACCAGACCGGCGGTGGCCCCGTACTCGTCGACCAGCAGCGCCATGTGGATGCGGTCGCGCTGCATCTCCCGCAGCAGGTCGTCGAGGCGTTTGGAGTCCGGGATGAACACCGCCGGACGCATCACCTCCGCGACCAGGGTGTCCCGGCCGCCGTTGAGCGAGTAGTAGGTGCGGCGGACCAGATCCTTCAGATAGATGACACCGACGATGTCGTCGACGTTGTCCCCGATGACCGGGATCCGGGAGTGGCCGCTGCGCACCGCCAGTGACGTCGCCTGCCCGGCCGTCTTGTCAGACTCGATCCAGACCATCTCGGTGCGCGGCACCATCACCTCGCGGGCCGGGGTGTCGCCGAGCTCGAAGACGGACTGGATCATCCGCCGCTCCTCGTCGTCCACCACCCCGCGCTGGCCCGCCAGGTCGACGACCTCGCGCAGTTCGACCTCGGAGGCGAACGGGCCGTTGCGGAAACCCCGACCCGGCGTGAGCGCATTGCCGAGCAGGACCAGCAGCCGGCTCAGCGGTGCCAGCAGCACCGAAATCGCCTGCAGCGGAAGTGCCGACGCCAGCGCGATCGAGTAGGCGTTCTGTCGTCCCAGGGTCCGGGGACCGACGCCGACGAACACGAAGCTGATGATCGTCATGATGGCCGCGGCCACCACCAGCACCCAGGTGAACGGCAGCCGCCCGTACAGATGACCGACCAGCAGCACAGTAGCGGCCATCTCGCACGCGATACGCAGCAGGACAACGAGATTGACATACCGCGGGCGTTCGGCGATGACCTTGGACAGGCGCGCCGCCCCGGGCCGTTCGTCGCGCACCAGTTCGGCGACCCGCGCGGTCGAGACGGTGCCGATGGCGGCATCGATGGCCGCGAACAAACCGCCGAGCAGAATCAGTGCGATTGCGCCGACCAGCGACGCCAGATCACTCACGGCTGATCGAAGAACCGGGACTTGTCGAGCAGCCGCCGATCCTTCTCCGCCTGACGGTCGGAGTGATAGGCTCGGACCTGATCGGCGACCCACTCCTCAAGTAATTGACGCTGCAGGGCGAACATCTCCTTCTCTTCTTCGGGCTCCGCGTGGTCGTATCCCAGCAGATGCAGCACTCCGTGCACGGTCAGCAGGGCCAGTTCCTGACCCAGGGTGTGGCCGGCCGCCGCGGCCTGCTCGGCGGCGAACTGCGGGCACAGCACGATGTCGCCCAGCATCGACGGGCCGGGCTCCGGCGCATCGGGCCGGCCGCCCGGCTCCAGCTCGTCCATCGGGAAACTCATCACGTCGGTCGGACCGGGCAGGTCCATCCAGCGCATGTGCAAGTCGGCCATGGCAGGCAGGTCCAGCAGGACCATCGAGAGTTCAGCGGCCGGGTTGACGTTCATCTTGCGGATGACGAACCGGGCGACGCTGATCAGCTCTTCCTCGGAAACGTCGAGACCCGACTCGTTGGAAACTTCGATACTCATTCGCTGATTCGCCGTCCTATCGCCGGGGCGACCGGCGTTGGGTCCGGCTCAGACCGGACTGTTGTTCGGACCTGTGTTCGGACTTCGCGTAGGCATCGACGATCTCAGAGACCAGTCGGTGCCGAACCACATCGGAGCTGGTGAGTTCGGCGAAGTGGATATCGTCGATCCCGTCCAGGATGGTCATCACCGCCCGCAGGCCGGATTGCGACCCACCCGGCAGGTCTACCTGGGTGATGTCCCCGGTGACAACGATTTTCGAACCGAAACCCAGACGGGTGAGGAACATCTTCATCTGCTCGGCGGTGGTGTTCTGAGCCTCGTCGAGGATGATGAAGGAATCGTTGATGGTTCTACCCCGCATATACCCGAGCGGAGCGACCTCGATCACACCCGCGGCCATCAACTTCGGGATCGCCTCAGGGTCCATCATGTCGTGCAATGCGTCGTACAACGGCCGCAGGTACGGGTCGATCTTCTCGCTCAACGTCCCGGGCAGGAAGCCAAGCCGCTCACCGGCTTCCACCGCGGGGCGGGTCAGGATGATCCGGTTGACCTGTTTGGTCTGCAACGCCTGGACAGCCTTCGCCATCGCCAGATAGGTCTTGCCGGTGCCGGCCGGACCGATGCCGAAGACGATCGTGTTGGTGTCGATGGAATCGACGTAACGCTTCTGGTTCAGAGTCTTTGGCCGGATGGTCTTGCCACGCCGGGACAGGATGTCGAGGGTGAGGACCTCGGCCGGCGAGGCGTTGTCGGTGCCGGAAACCATCGCGATGCTGCGGCGCACGGTGTCCGGCGACAGCGTCTGACCGCCGCTCAGGATGGCCACCAACTCCGAGATCACCCGTTCGGCCAGGGCAACGTCCCCGGCCGCGCCGGACAGGTTCACGGCGTTGCCGCGGACGTGAATCTCAGCGGCAAGACCGACCTCGAGGGCCCGCAGATTCTGATCGGCCGAACCCAGCAGGCCCGCGATGAGTTCCGGCGGGACAGTCATCGTGCTGCGTACCGGCACGGCAGCGGTCGGTTCGCGGGGCGTCACGTGCCTGCTTCCTCCGGGTTCACCGGTCCGTACGAATAGGTGGATTCTACCGCCAGCGCGGGGTGAGCACACCGATCGCGCCGAGGGCCACCGCCGCGGCGGTCGAGGTGCGCAGCACGGTGGGGCCGAGACGCACCGCCGCGGCGCCGGCCGCGACCAGGCCATCGATCTCGGCGTCGCTGATACCCCCTTCCGGACCCACCAGGATGACGACCGAATCCGGCTGACCGGCGCACATGCTCGGCAACGGCTCGGCCGCCGACTCGTGCAACGCCAACACGAGGGCCCCGCCGGCGCGCCAGTCGGCGACCCGGGCGAGTAGTTCCGGGGTGGACATCGGGCCGGTGATCGCCGGGATGCGGGGCCGGCGGGACTGCCGGGCGGCCGACCGCGCGACGGCCCGCCAACGGCGCAGACCCTTCTCCACTCGCTCGCCGTCCCAGCGGGCGACGCACCGTTCGGCCTGCCAGGCCACGATGGCGTCGGCACCGGCCTCGGTGGCCAATTCCACCGCCAGTTCGGAACGTTCGGATTTGGGGATCGCCTGCACCACCGTCACCGGCGGACGCAACGGGGGCACCGTCCGGCGATGGACGACCCGGGCGGTCACCGAACGTTTCCCGACGGTGTCCACGACGCAATCGGCCAGGGCTCCGGCCCCGTCGGAAAGTGCCAGCGCCTCGCCGGGACGGATCCGGCGCACCGTGGCGGCGTGGAAACCCTCGTCCCCGTCGACGGTGACCAGTTCGCCCGCGGCCGGGACGGACTCCACGTAGAACAGTGTCGCGACCACCGGGCGGGATCAGCGCCCGCTGAAGGTCTCGCGCAAACGGCTGAACAGGCCTCCACCGCCCGAGGTCGAGGTGGCCGGCCCGGTCGCTTTGACGGCGGCCTGTTCGCCACTGCGGCTCTTGATCTCACCGAGCAGTTCCCGGGTGCGTGCATCGAGTTTGGTGGGCACCACCACCTCGATGTGGGCGTGCAGATCGCCGCGGGCCTCCGAGCGAAGACGCGGCATCCCGAGTCCACGCAGCGTGGTCACCGAACCGGGCTGGGTTCCGGGGGCGATGGTGATCTCGGCATCGCCGTCGATGATGCCCGGCACGGTGACGGCGGCGCCCAGCGCCGCGTCGGCCATCGGGACGGTGATGGTGCAGTGCAGGTCGTCGCCGTCGCGGACGAAGACCTCGTGCTGTTTCTCGTGCACCTCCACGTAGAGGTCGCCGGCCGGACCGCCACCGGGACCGACCTCGCCCTGCGCGGCCAGTCGCACCCGCATCCCGTCGCCGACCCCGGCGGGGATCTTGACGCTGATCTCGCGGCGCGCCCGCACCCGTCCGTCGCCGCCGCAGCGGTGGCACGGGTCGTGGATCACCTCTCCCACCCCGGCACATGCCGGGCAGGGCCGGGAGGTCATGACCTGACCCAGCAGCGAGCGCTGCACGCTTTGCACCTCACCGCTTCCGCGGCAGATGTCACAGGTCGAGGGCCGCGAGTCACCGTGTGTCCCGCGCCCCTGGCAGAGATCGCACAACACCGCGGTGTCGACGGTGACCTGCTTGGTGACGCCGGTGGCGCAGTCCTCCAGGGTCAGCCGCATCCGCAGCAGCGAATCCGACCCGGGGCGCACCCGACCGATCGGCCCCCGCGACCCCGGCCCACCACCGAAGAACGCTTCGAAGACATCACCGAGGCCGCCGAAACCGGCGAATCCCCCGGACTGCCCCGCGCTGGCCAACGGGTCGCCGCCCAGATCGACGATGCGCCGCTTCTCCGGGTCGGACAGCACCTCGTAGGCGGTGCTGATCTCCTTGAATCGCTCCTCCTCGCCGGGGTTGACGTCGGGATGCAGTTCCCTGGCCAGCCTGCGGTAGGCGCGTTTGATGTCCGCATCGCTGGCGCCTTTGCTGACGCCGAGCAAGCCGTAGTAGTCGCGTGCCACGCTTGAACCTTCTCCTGCCCAGGGCTGGCGTCAGCCAGCGCGATTGCCCAGAACCTCGCCGATGTACATCGCAACGGCCGCGACATTGGCGATGGTTCCGGGATAGTCCATTCGGGTCGGACCGACGACCCCCATACCGCCGAACACCGTTCCCGAACTGCCGTAGGCGGTGGTGATCACCGACGTGCCGGCCATCTCCTCCGCTTCGGTCTCGTGGCCGATCCGGACCGTCACCTTACCGGCCTCCTGCTGGGCCGCCAGCAACCGAAGAACGACCACCTGCTCCTCGAGCGCCTCCAGCACGGACCTCAGCGACCCGCCGAAATCCGCGGTGTTGCGGGTGAGGTTGGCGGTGCCGCCCATCACCAGCCGTTCCTCGCTGTGCTCCACCAGAGATTCCAGCAGCACCGTCGCCGAACGTCCGACTGCGTTGCCGAGCCCACTGGGCTGGGTGCCGTCCGGGCCAGGGCTGAGCCGACTGGCCAGATCGGCCACCGCCACCGAAGCGGCGGAGAGTTTCTTGCCCACCAGCGCCTGACCGAGCAGTTCTCGCAGTTGGGCCAACTGGTGGTCGTCGATGGTGTCGCCGAGTTCGACGATGCGCTGGTCCACCCGACCGGAGTCGGTGATGACGACCAGGAGCAGCCGGGCCGGGGTCAGAGCGACGACCTCCAGGTGGCGCACCGTGGAGGCCGACAACGTCGGGTACTGAACGACGGCGACCTGGCGGGTGAGCTGGGCGAGCAGTCGCACCGCCCGTCGCAGCACGTCGTCGAGGTCGACACCGGATTCCAGAAAGGACAGGATGGCGCGGCGTTCCGGCGCTGACAGCGGCTTGACGCCGTTGAGGCGGTTGACGAACTCCCGGTAGCCCTTTTCGGTGGGTACCCGCCCGGAGCTGGTGTGCGGCTGGGCGATGTAGCCCTCCGCCTCCAGGACGGCCATATCGTTGCGGATCGTCGCACTGGACACCCCGATGTTGTGGCGTTCGACGAGGGCCTTGGACCCGATCGGCTCCATGGTCGCGACGAAGTCGGCCACGATGGCCCGCAACACCTCGAAACGTCGCTCTTCGGCACTTGCCATCCGGTTTCACCTCCTGACCCGACCAGTTTACGTCGCGCCAGCAGCAGGAATAGCAGTTGAAGCCGGCGAGTGCCAATGACCTCACCGCCGGCCGGGGTGGTCCGCCGACTACCCTTCCCCTGTGATCTTCAAGGGCGTCCGCGACGGCAAGCCCTACCCGGACCACGGCCTGACCTACCGGGACTGGGCGCGTATTCCGCCGCGCCAGATCCGGCTCGACGAACTGGTGACCACCACCACGGTGCTCGCGCTGGACCGGCTGCTGAGCGAGGACTCCACCTTCTACGGCGACCTGTTCCCCCATGCCGTGCGCTGGCGCGGGGTGATCTACCTCGAGGACGGACTTCACCGTGCGGTTCGTACCGCGCTGCGCGGCCGTACGGTCATGCATGCCCGGATCTTCGACATGAACCCCGACGGTCCGGGAACGCCACGAGGTGCCGGCTCAGTCTAGGGCGAGCAGCGGCGGGAGATGCCCCTTGCCGTAGCCGGGGAGCCACGGCGAACTGAACAGCCCGCCCTGCGGGCTGCGCGGTGTGGGTTTGGCGTGTAAAGAGGCGTGCCCCTGCTTGCCACACACCTTCGCCGTGCCACTGTCCAGGCAGCGGATCTCGTTGGAGTTCGCGGCAGCGGTGGGCGCGAACGCGACAGCCACCGCCAGCAACGGGGCGACT
>JAKOYE010000155.1 GCA_029780675.1 Actinomycetes bacterium | reverse complement strand
CCGTTGGGCCTCGACATTGACCGACTGATACCCGTAGACCGGATCCTGATTGGGCGGCAGGTACAGCCGGCCCGGATTGGCTTTCGAGAAGCCGGCATTGCGGTCCGGGGTCCACTGCATGGGGGTTCGCACCCCGTCGCGGTCCCCGAGCCAGATGATGTCGCCCATACCGATCTCGTCGCCGTAGTAGATGACGGGCGAACCCGGCAGCGACAACAGCAGCGCGGTGAACAGTTCGATCTGGTTGCGGTCGTTCTCCAGCAGCGGTGCCAACCGGCGCCGGATCCCGACGTTGGCCTTCATCCGCGGGTCCTTGGCGTACTCGGCGTACATGTAGTCACGCTCTTCGTCGGTGACCATCTCCAGCGTCAACTCGTCGTGGTTGCGCAGGAAGATTCCCCACTGTGCCAACTCCGGAATCTTCGGGGTGTGCGCCAGGATCTCCGAGATGGGGAACCGCGACTCGCGTCGCACCGCCATGAAAATCCTTGGCATCAGCGGGAAGTGGAATGCCATGTGGCATTCGTCTCCACCGGTCGCCGGGTCGCCGAAGTACTCAACGACGTCGGCGGGCCACTGGTTGGCCTCGGCCAGCAGGACCCGACCGGGGTACTCGTCGTCGACCACCCTCCGGCAGCGCTTGAGGAAGGCGTGCGTCTCGGGCAGGTTCTCGCAGTTGGTCCCCTCCCGTTCGAACAGGTAGGGCACGGCGTCCAGCCGGAATCCGTCGATGCCGAGGTCCAACCAGAACCGCAGGACGTCGATCATGGCCTCCTGCACGGCCGGGTTGTCGTAGTTGAGGTCCGGTTGGTGGGAGAAGAAGCGGTGCCAGAAGAACTGCCGGCGCACCGGGTCGAAGGTCCAGTTGGACTCCTCGGTGTCGACGAAGATGATCCGGGCGTCGCGGTAGCGGTCGCTGGTGTCACTCCACACGTAGAAGTCGCCGTAGGGACCGTCCGGATCGCTGCGGGATTCGAGAAACCACGGGTGGGTGTCGGACGTGTGGTTCATCACCAGGTCGGTGATGATGCGGATACCCCGGCGATGCGCGGCGTCCAGCAGGGCCACGAAATCGTCCACCGTGCCGAACTCCGGCAGCACCTTGTAGAAGTCGCGGATGTCGTAGCCGCCGTCGCGCAGTGGGGAGTCGTAGAACGGGGGGAGCCACAGGCAGTCAACGCCCAGCCACTGCAGGTAGTCGAGTTGGTCGATCAGACCGCGCAGGTCACCGGCACCGTCGGCGTCGGAGTCGTAGAACGCTCGGACCAGCACCTCATAGAACACGGCCCGTTTGAACCAGGTGCGGTCGGCGGGGAGGCTGCGGGCATGGGCGAAGTCACCGGCGTGCGGGTGTTCGACGATCCGGCCCGCAGGTCCGGACTCCACATGCGAACCGGCGATGCTCACGTCAACCCCGTCGACGGTGGGTCTTGTGGACATATAACGAACCTGCGATGTCCATTGTCCCCACTCTCGCTGAAGGTCAACGGATCCGCAATACGACCTTGCCGCGCGCGGTGCGGTTCTCCAACGCGGCCACCGCGGCGGCAGCCTCCTCGAACGGGTAGACCTCGGGGTGCGGCGCGGCCAGTCGGCCCGAGTTCAGCAGGGCGGCCAGACCGTCCCACTGCTCCCGCAGCGAGTTCGGATGGCCCAGCGTCCAGGCACCCCAGCCGACACCGACCACGTCGATATTGTTGAGCAGCAGTCGGTTGACCTTGACGGTGGGAATCTCCCCGCCGGTGAAGCCGACCACCAGCAGCCGACCGGCCGGGGCCAGCGAGCGCAGCGAATCGGTGAACCGATCCCCGCCGACCGGATCCAGCACGATGTCGACACCGCGGCCACCGGTCAACTCGGCGACGGCGTCCTTGAACCCGTCGGCCAGGACGACGTCAGTGGCCCCGTTCGCGCGGGCCACCTCGGCCTTCTCTTCGGTACTGACCACGGCGATCACCCGGCCGGCACCCAGCGCCGGGGCCAGGCGCAGGGTGGAGGTGCCAATCCCGCCGGCCGCCCCGTGCACCAGCACGGTCTCGCCCGGCGACAACCGGCCGCGGACCGTCAGCGCGAAGTACACCGTCAGGTCGTTGAACAACAGCCCAGCCCCGGCCTCGAAGCTCACCGCGTCCGGCAGCGGGAACGCCCGTTCGGCGTCGAGCACGGCCGTCTCGGCCATCGCACCGCCGATGATGGTCAGCCCCAGAACCCGATCACCGGGGCGCACATGCGCACCCGGCGGCGCTGTCCGGACCACGCCGGCCAGTTCCGCGCCCAGAGTGAACGGCAGTTCCGGCCGGTACTGATAGAGCCCGCGGGTCAGCAGGGCGTCCGGAAAGGCCACCCCGGCGGCGTGCACGTCGATGACGATCCCGTCGGCACCGGCCGGTTCGTCGATCTCGGCCAGTTCGAGCGACCCCGGCCCGTCCAGGGAGACGACCCTGACGGCACGCATCAGGGCTGCTCGATCGCCAACAGCGTCACCTGCAACTCGCCGCGCGGGGTTTGGTAGGTGATCGTGTCGCCGGCCTTGTGCCCGTAGAGGGCCAGGCCGAGGGGGCTGTCGGCGGTGAGGGTGCTGTCCTCGGCCCCGGCCGGGGTCTCCTCGATGAAGTTGACCACCCGCATGTCGACCTCTTCACCGTCGGAGAAGCGCAACTTGACGGCGGTTCCGTTGGGTAGCTGACCCTCGACGGTGGGGTTTCCGCCGGCCAGCAGCCAGGTCACCCGGCTGATCTGCTCCTCGACTCCGCCGAGGTCCTCGGCGCGCTGCAGCGCGTCGGCCGCGTCACCGCGGTCGCCGACGGTTTCGGCGTCAGCCTGCAGGTCAGCCCGCAGTTGGTCGCGCCGGCGCTTCAGCTCGGCCAGCTCCGTCTCCAGGCGGGCATGTTCCTGCTCAGCGAAGTTCGTGTCCTGACTCATGCCCGACAAGGTACCGCGCGGGCAAAACCTGGCCATAATGAACGCCCATGCCGGTCGTAGCAGCCATCATCGTCACGATCACCCTCGTGGTGATCGTGACCGGGCGGGCTCCGGCCGTCCTCGCACTCATCTGCGCGCTGCTGGTGGCCGGCTTCCTCGGCATCGCCACACCTGCCGAACTGTTCGCCGGGTTCAGCAACGGCGGTGTGATCACGATCGCCGCCATGCTGGTGATCGCCAAGGGCGTCTTCTACACCGGGGTGGTCTCCCGGGTGACGTTTCGGCTGCTGCACGGTGTGACGTCGGTCCGGCAGGCGCTGGTGCGGCTGATCCCGCCCGTCGGGGTGCTGTCCGGGCTGATCAACACCACGCCGATCATGGCGATGCTCATTCCCGCCAGCAAGGAACTCGAGCAGCAGAACGGCGTTCCGGCCCGCGCCGTGCTACTGCCGATCGCCCACGCGACCACGCTGGCCGGCTCGGCCACCCTGATCGGAACAAGCTCGAACCTGCTCATCGCGGGCATCGCCGACACCTACGGGGTCAGCCTGTCGATGTTCTCCTTCGTGCCGGTCGCCATTCCGGTGGCCCTGGCCGGCTGGGCGGTGCTGCTGCTCACCGCGCCACTGCTGAGCCGCGGCGAAACCGAGGCCGCGCCGCGGGAGCTGTCCTGGCGTGCCGAGATCCCGCTGTCCGGGCACGCCAACAGTGTCGGGCGCACCGCCGCCGAACTCGGCATCGCGGCCACTCCTGAGTTCGAGTTGGCCAAGGTGAAACGCCTGGGCAGCGAGGCACCCGCTCACAGCCGACTGGAGGCCGGTGACGTGCTGGTCTATCGGGCGACGGAGGCCGGGGTCCGGGCGCTGTGGGGCAACCCCCGTTTCGCGCTGGCCCGTCAGGACCTGTTCCTGG
>JAKOYE010000144.1 GCA_029780675.1 Actinomycetes bacterium | reverse complement strand
GATGGCCGGGTCGTCCCAGGTGGTGATCGCGCCGGTGAAGATCTTCGCGATCAGGTCGGCGTTGAGAACCACCTTGTCGGCACCGGGCAGGTTGTAGGCCAGCGCGACCGGGCCGAAGACCAACGGCAGGTTCCAGGCCGGGTTGCCGTCGCAGCGTTTCGCGGCCTGCTCGGGCTGATCCTTCGACAGCGGCGAGTCCGATCCGGCGAAGTCGACCTGGTCGGCGATGAACTGGTTCACGCCTGCACCGGAACCGGTCGGGTTGTAGGACAGGTTCTTACCCGGGCACTTCTGCCCCCAGACCTGGTTGAAGACGCCGATGGCGTTCTGCTGGGCGGTGGAGCCCTCCGCGCTGAGGGTGTTCTTGCCGCCGCACTCCGCCGCCGTCGCCGATCCGGCACCGGCGGACGTGGAGGTCGCCGGCGCATTGTTGTCGCTGCCGCAGGCGCTGAGCGCCGCGGCCGCGACGACGGAAACCATCAGTGCGATTGCCTTGCCGAAACCAGTCACGAAGTCCCCTTTTTCGTCTGCCGCCCAGGCTGCTGTGACGTTCCTGGACTGTGCGCAACGTATTCGTGCCGGGTGGACGGTTCGGGCACGAAAGGTGAACGGACGGTGAACAGCCCCGCTCAACCGGGTGCGTAGGCGGTATCCGCCCCCGCCACGGTGAAACCCAGACCCCGATACGTGTTGACCGCCGCGACGTTGTCGCTCTCGACGTAGAGCATGACCTCGGGATTCGTCGCGTCACCCAAGCGACGGGCGAGATGGTCGACCCCCACCATCGTCATCGTCCGGCCCAGTCCACGCCCCTGAGCGCTCGGATCCACCGCAAGGACGTACACCTCCCCCACCCGGTCGTCGTGCACCTTGGTCCAGTGGAAGCCGAGGAGCCTTCCACTCTGCTCTTCGACGGCCAGGAAGAGTCCGGCCGGGTCGAACCACGGTTCGGACAGCCGTTCCGCAAGATCGGCACCAGTCCAACCACCCTGTTCGGGGTGCCAGGAGAACGCTGCGTTGTTGACCCGCAGCAGCTCCGCGTGATCGATTTCTCCCCCGTAGCGTCGGATCTGAACACCCTGCGGCACAACGATGTCCGGGGACGCTTCGCGGGAAGTCGGCAACGGCCTGCTCATCTGGAGCAATTCGCGCACGGCCCCCAACCCGAGTGCCCGGGCGGTCGCACGGGCCGGCGGCAGGGTGGCGTGCGCCCAGAACCGGACCCGCCCGGCGCTGCGTTCGACCGCGGCCTGTACGAGTCGGCTGCCCAAACCCAGGCGACGGGCATCGGGGTGCACCACCAATTCCGCGGCAGCGTCCGCGCCGTCGCGGCCCGGAGCCAGATTGAGGTATCCCGCAACCCGCCGACCCGGATCTCCCGGATACCCGGCGACGAGATGCTCGGTGCGGTCGCCGGACAACTCCCGGAGGACCTGCTCCCCCACCGGGGAAACGCCGTCGGCGAGGGTCGCGGCGTCGATCAGACGTCGGACGGCGTCCTGCTCGGCGTCCGTCAACTCGGCGCTCCAGCGCGGTGGTGTCACCGGGAGGAAGTCCGGGAGTGCGACACCGGCTCGACGGCGTCTGGCGCCTCGTCATCGAACTCGCCGTCAAGGCCGTTTTCCAGATCGTCCCCTGCCCCGTCGTCCCCTGCCCCGTCGTCGGCTGCCCCGTCGTCGTCGAACGTGGCCGCCTCCGCGCCCGCGGGCAGCGACCGGCCGCGCGCCGGACGGACGGCCTTGTAGCCGACGTTGCGAACAGTGCCGATCAGCGCCTCGTATTCGGGCCCGAGTTTGGCCCGCAGTCGCCGGACATGGACGTCCACCGTGCGGGTGCCACCGAAG
>JAKOYE010000133.1 GCA_029780675.1 Actinomycetes bacterium | reverse complement strand
TAATGCGGGGAGCGGTAATTTCGGGTTCGGGAATCTGGGTAGCTTCAACTTCGGGTTGGGTAACGCGGGGGACGGCAATATCGGTCTGGGGAATACCGGGAACAATAATTTCGGGTTCGGTAATACCGGTAACGGTAATGTCGGGATCGGGTTGACGGGGGACAACCAGTTCGGGTTCGGTGGGTTCAATTCGGGGACGGGCAACACCGGGTTGTTCAACTCCGGGTCCGGCAACAGTGGGTTGTTCAACGCCGGAACGGGTAATACCGGTTTGTTCAACTCGGGAACCAGGAACTGGGGGCTGGGCAACGCCGGGAGCACCAGTACCGGGATGTTCAACGTCGGTGATGTGAGTTCCGGTTTTGGCAATGTCGGGGACTTCAACACCGGTTGGTACAACACCGGCAGCTACAACAGCGGCGGCACCAACATCGGGAGCGTGAACACCGGCAACAACAACATCGGTGTCCGCAACACCGGGTCGCTGAACATCGGGGACGCCAACACCGGCTTCGCCAACACCGGGGACCTCAACACCGGGGCGTTCATCGCCGGTTACGCTAACAACGGCCTGTTCCAACGCGGCGACGAGAGCGGTCAACTCAATCTCGAGATCGCCGCCAGCCTCTCCGAACTGCCCTTCTCCCTCGACGCCGACATCCCGCTGGACATCCCCTTCAGAGCCGGCCTGGGTCCCGACCCGGTCCGGATGTCCGGCTTCACGATCGCGGAGATCCCGGGCGAACTGGCACTTCCGGAGCTGAACCTGACCGTACGGGTCGCGACGTCCGGTCTCACCGCGGTCCTCGGCCCGATCGAACTGCCGCAGAGTCCCACGATCGGAATCGGCCCGATCACCGTCCCGGACATCACCATCGGGGCTACCGAGCCTCTGCTGTCGGCCAACCTGGGTGGCCCAGGTGTCTCGATACCGATCAGCCTCAGCGGGGCGATCGGACCCCTCAAGGCCACGCTGCTCGACATCGGCGGCCCCGGCCTGCTGAACGCGACCGACGCACCGTCATCGGGGCTGTTCAACTCCGGCGCGGGCGGCGGGTCCGGCATCTTCAACACCGGCGCGGGTGTCTCCGGCTTCTGGAACGTCGCCGTGCAACAACTCCTCGGTGCCGCCGCACCGTTCCTGTCGGGCTGGTTCAACGAGGGAACCGGCTCGGGCCTGGCCAACCTCGGCGGCCTGGTGTCGGGCCGGCTCAACACCAGTACACAACCGCACGGTCAACCTGGGGTGATCTCCGGTATGGCCAACACCGGCGCCGACATCTCGGGCCGGTTCCAGAACCCGCTCAGTCTGGGTGACTACATCGACCGTATTCGTGAGCGACTCGACACCCCGATCCCGCTCAGCCTGTCCGAGGTCGCCGTCTCCGAGATCCCCATCACCGTCGGTGCCGAGATCGGCGTCGACATCCCGTTCAACGCCGATCTGGGAACCCTCAGCCTCCAAGGCTTTTCCATCCCCGGCTTCCCGATCAGCACGAGCGACTGGACGACCGAGGTGAACCTGGGCTTCCCGGCGGATCTTCCGTATCCGAGTGGCCTGTCGCTCAATGGTTGCCGGGACGGCAGCGGAAACGCGCTGTGCACCTTGCTCATCGACTTCGGGGTTTTCGACAGCGCCATCCCGGTCGGCGCGATCACCGTGCCGACGGTGTCGGTCGACCTCCCAGACCTCGCCGGTCTCATCGGCGGTCCGGGCACCTCGATCCCGATCGACTTCGCCGCCGGCGTCGGCCCGTTCCGGGTCAACCTGCCCACAGCCCAGCAACACGGGGTCATCACCGTCAGCGAGATCCCCATCGAATACGGCCTCGACATACCGGTGGATATCCCGATCGAGGCCACCCTGAGCTCCGCGGAAATCCCGCAGATCACCATTCCCGCAGTCAATATCGGCCCCGGACCGCTGCTGCAGGCCGGCATCGTCACCCCGTTCGGAACGGTGCTGAACCCGGCCACCGGCCGCGTCTACGTCGCCAACAACGGCAACGGCAGGCTGATCACCATCGAGACGACGTCCAAGCAGACCGAGACCACCACGGTGGGCGGCGCGCCGTCCGGGGTGGCGGTCAGTCCCGACGGCACCCGGACCTACGTCACCAACAACAGCGCCAACACGGTGTCGGTCATCGAGTCGGGCGTCATCGTCGGCGCCGATTTCGTGTTCGTCGACCCGCCCGCCGTTGTCGCCACCATCGCTCTGGGTGGTGGAACCAGACCCCTCGGTGTGGCGGTAAGCCCCGACGGGACAAGGGTTTACGTCGCCAACAACGGTCAGAACTCGGTGTCGGTGATCAGCACCGCCACCAACCTGGTGACCGGCACCATCGGTGTGGGCGCCGCGCCGTCGGGGCTGGCCGTCACCCCGTCCGGTGCTCGTGTGTACGTCGCCAACAACACTGCCAACACGGTGTCGGTGATCGACACCGTCAGCGACACCGTCATCGCGACGGTCGCCGTCGGCGCGAGGCCGACGGGAGTAGCGGTGGCCCCGGACGGCACCCGCGTCTATGTCACCAACAACAACGCCAGCACGGTGTCGGTGATCGACACCGCCAGCGACACCGTCATCGCCACCATCGCGGTCGGCACCAATCCGACGGGTGTGGCGGTGACTCCCGACGGCACCACCGTGTACGTCTCCAACACGAACACGGGTGCCACGTGCAAGGTTGGGTGCCCGCAGCACCCCGTATCGGTGATCAGCACCGCCACCAACACGGTGGTGTCGACGATCACCGTCGGCTACAAGCCGTGGGGAGTGGTGGTCACGCCGGACGGCGAACGTCTGTACGTCGTCAACTCTGGATCAGGCTTGGGCTGTACCACGACAGCCGAACGCTGCCAGAGCGTCTGGGTGGTGGACACCGAAACCAACGACATCATCCAGAAGGTCGGCGCCGGCGTGACCACCCCCTTCAACACCCCGACGGCGATCGCGGTCAACCCCCAGACGGTGACGCCGTACCCGGCGGACAACCCGTGTGCCGGGGACGACAACTACGGGGTGTGCGCGGGACTCGAACTCCTGCCCGCGGTCACCGTCGGCCCGATCTCCCTCGGCCCGATCAGCATCGGCACCCCCTTCGGCGGGCAGGCCCTCATGGTGCGGATCGGGGGAGTGGGCGACGGCATCCATTCCTCCGGAACCGCCGCCCTCGGACCGATCCAGATTCTGGTGTCCGATGGGAAGGTCGACCGGATCGAGGAGTTCGACTACAACTACGACCTCGCACTCGACGTCGACGTGCCCGTCACCGGAGTCGTCGGCGCCGTCGATGTCGACCCGTTCAACCTGCAGTATTCGCTGCAGGCGTTCATCAGCGAGAAACTCGGCTACTGCGTGGTCGCCTCCATCACGAGCCTGTGCTCGCCGAACGGACCCGATCCGACGGACAACACCAAGACCGGTCCCTACCTGCAGAGCAGCACACCGGGCAACGGTGGCACCTGCGGCAGCAACAGCCCTGCGGCCGACTGCCACATCACCTATTTCATCTGGGGCACCAACTCCGACACCCCGACCCCGCCGATCGACCGCACCTACCGTGGTTACCCCCGCGGACCCTTCCCGCCGGACAACACCCTGACCCTGGTTACCCTGCCGTTGATCGGAATCAACAGCAACGAGCAGAACGGTCCCATCAACCTGCTGCCCGAGACGCCGATCGACCTGCCGGCACCGGGTGTGTCGGAACTCAGCGGTAGCGGAACACTGGGGCCGTTCGGGGGCCAGTAGGTCGAGGCCCCGGCTTCGAGTGCGAAGACCCAGGCTTGGGTGACGAAAGGACACTGATGGAGTTCGGTGACTACGAGCAGTTGGCCCTGACCCGCCGTGACAATGGGGTCCTGCTGATCACGATGAACCGGCCGGAGAAGTACAACGCCGCCGACGAGGGTATGCACACCGAGTTGACCCGAGTCTGGAAGGACGTCGCAGCCGACCCCGAGACCCGGGTCGCGGTGATCACCGGTGCGGGCAAGGCCTTCAGCGCGGGCGGTGACCTGGCCATGGTCGAACGGATGGCCGGTAACTACGAAGCCGTGTCGCACATGCTCACCGAGATGAGCGACCTGGTCTACAACATGATCAACTGCGACAAGCCCATCGTCTCGGCGATCAACGGCGCCGCTGTCGGCGCCGGGGCGGTGGTCGGACTGCTCGCCGATATCGCGATCGCCGCCGAGGACGCCAAGATCGGCGACGGCCACGTCAAACTGGGGGTCGCCGCCGGCGACCACGCTGCGATCATCTGGCCGTTGCTGATCGGGATGGCCAAGGCCCGCTACTACCTGCTGACCGGTGAGATGCTTTCCGGCGCCGAAGCCGAGCGCATCGGACTGGTCGCCAAAGCCCTTCCGCGCGAGCAGGTTCTCGATGAGGCGTTGCGGATTGCCGACGGTCTGGCGACGGGGGCGCAGCAGGCGATCCGGCTCAGCAAGCGTGCGCTCAACAACTGGCTGCGCAGCGCCGGACCGACCTTCGATCAGTCCGCGGCCTACGAGATGCTCACCTTCCTCGGCCCCGACGTGATGGAGGGTTTCACCGCCCTGCGGGAGAAGCGGCCACCCCGATTCCCGTCGGCGCACAACTGAGCAGCCTGCCGCGAATCACACCTCGATCGGCGGATGCAACTGCTCCATGGTGTACTGCCGACTTCGGCGCACGGCCCACGCGCTGACCGCCATCGAGACCGCCAGCACACTGACGAGCACGATGATCGCCACGGTCAGGCGATGGTCGATCCCGCCACCGACGAGTTGGCGTAATCCGTTGACGGAGTAGGTCATCGGGACGAAGGGGTGAATCACCTGGAACGGTTTCGCGGTGGTCTCAACCGGATAGATCCCGCCTGCGGACACCAGTTGAACCATCAGGAATGCCAACGTCACCACCCTGCCCACCGCGACCCCGAACACGGCGTTGAAGGCCTGAATCAACGCCAGGTAGGTGGCCAGCACCAGAAGTAGGAAGAGCCCGGTGAACAACGGGTACTTGGGATTCAGTCCCACGCCGAAGTGGACGACGGTGTACATCACCACGACCTGGGCCACCGCCACCAGAAAGGCGGGCCAGTACGAGGCGAGTACGACGCGGAATGAGCCCAGTCCGTTGATGATCGGGCGCGGTTGCACCGGTTTGAGCACCATCCAGATGAGCAGCGCCCCCACGAAGACGGCCAGACCCATGAAGAACGGGGCGAACCCGTTGCCGAAGGTGGGTGCCGGATTGTGGGTCACGAGGTCGAGTTTCACCGGTTCGGACACCGTCTCGGCCACCGCGATCCGCTGCTTGGCTGTCCATGAGGGGATCTGGGTGGATCCTTCGCGCAACTTGTCCGCCAACTCGGTCCCGCCGTCGGACAGCTGGACGAGACCGCTGCTGAGTTGGTGGGCGCCGGCGTCGAGTTCGTCCACCCCGTCACGCAGTCTCTCGACGTCGGCGCGCAACCCGCCGTCCAGCGCACTGGTCATGAACGTCCGAAGCGTGCTGTGCGGGTCGCCCAGCTCCGCCTCGAACTGGGCTGCACTGTCCCGCAGATTCCGCAGGCCCTCGTCGGTCGCCGGGTCGACGTCATGCTGGCGCATCAGATCCTGCGCCACCGCCAGGAGGTCTCCGGCGCGTCGCACGTCCTGGTCCGGGAAGGAACGGAGCGTGGCCACGGTTTGGTCCACGATGGCGCCGGCCCGAACCCAGTCGATATTGCGCGCCTCGATCCGGTCGCTGGTGGACGCCACTGCCGTACTGAACTTGTGGGCCGCTGCCCCGACCACGTCGGGGTCGAGGTTCAGCCGGTCCACCCGTTCCAGGAACTCGATGAGCGGACCGGTCGCGGTGTCCACCGACGACGAGAGTTGGCGGGTGCCCGCCGCCAGTTGGGCCGCGCCATCACGCGCCTGTACGAGTCCGTCGGCCAGTTGTTCGGCACCGTTGGCGGCTTTGGTGAGTCCGGCACCGGCGTCGGTCAGCCCACTGAGCACCGCGATGACGGTCTGTTCGCCGACGCTGGAGTTGACATCACTGATCACCGCTCGTGCCACGTTCTGGCCGATGATCGACCCCAGGTAGCTGTTGGAGTCGTTGAACGTGAACCGGAGCGTGGCGGATTCAGGGTCGCCACCCGACGGGGAGACGATGTCAGCGCTGAAGTCCTGCGGGATCGTGATGGTGAAGTAGTAACGGCCGTGGGCCAGACCGTCGGCCGCCTCCTCAGCGGAGACCTGATGCAGACCCAGTTCACCGGAGTCGATCAGCGACCTGGCGACTTGATCTCCGGCCCGTACCTCTTTGCCCTCGGAGGTGGCACCTCGATCCTCGTTGACCAGCGCCACCGGCACCTTGTCGACATTGCCGAACGGATTCCAGAAGGCCCACAGGTACAGCGCGCCGTAGAGCAACGGCATGAGCACGACCGTGAGCAGCGCGATCCGCGGCAGCAGCCCGCGGGAGTACCGCTTGATATCGGTACCCAGTGACATGGCGGCAAGCATGGTTACCCCTTGCCCTTCCGTGATTGCACCAATTGGGCGCGGTCGGTGTTCGGGACGGCGATCTGGGCGCGCACGGCGTGGGCGGTGACCCCGTTGACGGTTGCGGTGATGACGGTTTGTTCGCGGCCGAGGTCGATCAGCCGCTCGATGAGCACATCGCGGTTGCTGTCGCTGGTGACGACGTCGAGGTTGCCGACGACCAGCAGAGGTGGTCGTCGGGTGTTGGCCAGGGCGATCCGCAGCAACAGCTGGTCGAGCTCGGAGAGAAGTTCGAAGTACTCCATCAGCGGAGGCAGTGGCAGGTCGCCGAACACCGGCGTGCACACCCGGGCCAGGTCGGCCTGGTCGGCCTGCCCGATGAACCGGTACCAGGAGGCGTCCCAGCGGAGCTGTTCGGTGATGAGGTCGCGCACCGTCACCGATTCGGAGACGGTGTCGAGTTCATTGATGCCCGCCAGGGCGCACAGCGGGAAGATCCGCTTGGCCCGAGTCGCCCCTCGTACCGTCAGCTCGCCCGACATCGGCGTCATCCGGCCGGCGATCGTCATCAACAGGGCGTCCCGCGGTGTTCCCGCCGGGCAGACGAGTACGGTGACCCCGCCGTCGGGGATCTCGAGGTCGACCGGGCCGTAGACCGGACCCCACGGTCCACGCATCGTGATGCCGCGGGCGACGACGGCCGGTGGGCCGCCGGGGTTCGTCTCGGTGTCTGCCCCGGTGTCCCCTTCGTTGTCTGCTTCGGTCTCCGCGCTACCCGTCTCCGACATGGAGCCTCCCGTGCTTGTGTGCTCGCCCATCACAACACGGGCCATGCGCGATTGCGGGCTGACCGGAGCGGTTGACCGTGGGGTTTCTGACCCCCGGGGATTCTGAGGTGGCCGAGACGACTGCACCGCTCAGTCAGAACCCGGCCGGGTTGGCCGCAGTGCTGCGCCCCATCGCAGAGGGTTGAGGTTGCGAAACGGGTCCCGGTCCCGCAGTTCTCGGAGATCGGCCAGCAGCGTCTCGAGTTCGACCTGGGTCCGTTCCTTGACGACTGTCTCCCAGGTGTCGGGGGTCGCCCGGTTGGGGCTTGTCGTCGAAATGGGTTTGCCGAAGCGGAGGTACATCCGCTGCGGCCGAGGTATGAGGGTGGGCCCAAGGCCGCGGGTGAGGGGCACGCCGACGCCGGCCACCCCGTGTATGCGCTCCCCGAGGGTGCGTGTCATCCGCTCCCAGCTTCCATCGCGCACGACCAGGCTGCGGTAGACGTCGTCCCCGCCGACGAGCCCAACGGGAACGACCGGATATCCGTGAGCGATTGCCAGGCGCGCAAATCCCGAACGGCCTTCCCACTTCAATTGGTATTCCTCGCCTTTGAACTTCAGCATGTCGCGGCCGCCGCCCGGAAAGACGAGCAGCGTCTCGCCGCGTCGCATCAACTCACCGGCGATATCCGGGTGGCCGGGTACAGCTCCTGCTGCCTCGACGAGATCCCGGGCCGGGCCTCTCAGCCGGGCGACGGAACGGCTGGCGAGACCTCTGACGCGCACACCGAGGTGATGGTGCACGAAGTAGGGGATCAGCACGATTTCCGGCAGACCCGATGAGGTGTGGTTGCCGACGAGCAGGAACCGGCCATCTTTCGGCAGGTTCTCCTGCCCGTCGACGTAGACGCGCGAAAGGTTGACGGCGGGTGCCAGTTCGCCCGCGAGGGCGAAGATCGCTTTCCTCAGGGCCGCCACCTGCGGCGGCTGGTCTATCAGTCGATCGACATCTTCTTGCGGCAGTGGCGTCTGCATAGAGCTCTCCTGGGTAGCGGACTTGGTGGGATACGGCCCGTCCCGGAACTGACCAGTTGACGATTTTGGTCAGTTTATCAGTGAACCGGGTGCGGTCTTTACAGTGAAGGGGTGAGTGCGCCGATGCGAGAGCTGCCCGAAGCCCACTCCGCCAAGGCCGCGCGGATGCTCGCGGCGGCTGGGGACCTACTCGTCGGGCGGGGTGTGAAGGGGTTCACCGTCGCCGACGTCGCCGCGCGTGCGCACGTCGGGAAGGGCACCGTCTACCTCTACTGGCCGACCAAGGAAGACCTCTTGATCGGCCTCATCGGACGTGCCTTCCTCGGTCTGCTCGACGAACTGATCGGGAGACTGACCGACGAGCCCGATCTCGCCCGGCCGTCGCGGTTCTGCCCGGCGATGCTGCAGATCGTGGCCAGTCAGCCACTGATCGCCGCACTTCAGAGATGTGACGCCGACGTTCTCGGTGCGCTGACCGAGCATCCGCGTTCACTCGCCCTCGATAGAGCGCTCGGGCCGGTCGCCGTTCTCAATGCTGTCGTCCCGATCTGGCGCCGAAACGGATTGGCACGCAGAGACTGGGATGTCGACGACCAGAAATTCGCGCTGCGGGCGCTCATCACCGGCGTCGCTTTCGCACTCGCCGGACCGGGCTCCCGGTCCGACGGCATCGACGACCCGTTCCTTGTCCTGGCCGCTTCAGTCACCGCATTGCTCGGACCTGAAACCGCCACCGACGAGCAACTCCGTTCGGCGGCTTCAGAAATCGTCGAGTTCCTGCGCCAGGGTCAGAAATCCGCGCTCGACATCATCTCCTGATTGCCGGCGACGGGGCTTACCCCTTTCGGCTCCCCTTTCGGCGCCGGGCCGTGTGTCCTGCATCTGGCAGCCATCGAATCGTTGTTGTCAGACGTGACTGGCACCATTCGGGACATGGATTCACAGCAGCGGGTGGGGGACGATGAGCGACGAATCGCCGCGGCTTTCAACGACTATTTCGCCAACTTCGGGATCGGTATCGCGCCCGACGAGGTGATCGTCGGCAGCCGACGAACGATCCGCGACGGCAGTGGTTGGGCGATCACCTACCGGGTCGACCGCGATGCCTCGGGTGCACCGAGTCTGGAGTTCTATGCGACGCATCGCCGGACGAACGACCGGCATGTGCTGATCTCAGCCGATGGCGAACTGGAGCATCTGGAAGCGCTCAGCGACTGGGTGATCGTCGACTCCGACAACAGCGACGTCCAGAACGGTAACGACGCCATCGAACGACGGCTTGAAGCCCGCGGCATCTATCCCCACGGCCCGGGCTGACGGCGCCTTTCACCTGCGGATTCTGTCGGTGGCCTCCGGGACAATGAATACATGGGGGAGATTGACAGCGACACCAAGATTCACGTTGTGCGGGCAGTGGCGTGGAAGGACGCCATCATCAAACTTCTGGAGCCGAGTTCACCGTATCGGCCCTGGGGCGAGGAGTTCGACGCCGAACCCGGAGACGCGGTCCTGGTGATGCTGGAGACCGAACCGACATCCGTCATCGCCGAGCTGGTGACAATCGAATCGCGTGATGGAGTGGAACCCGCCATAGCCCGCTGTATGGACACCGAGAAGGGGGGTCGGCCCGCTCTGCTCGAACTCGAGACGCTCGCTCATCTGACGGGTCTGGAGGTGTATCGCGACGAGTCCGGTGTGATCGCCCGCGGCGCGGCAGGTCTCGCCGAATTCATCGCCAGGCGCGTTCCAGCGAGCGGGGGGCTCCGTTACCGGCAGGGGCACAGCACGCTCGCCGCCGCGCGGATTCTGCTGGACTCGGGTGGCTGGTGCACCGGGTGCCGTCGTGAGCTCGACCTGACGGCCGCCAACGCGCGCTACCACGTTCACATTCACACCGTCGACGCCGATCCGGCGGCTCCGTGGACACCCGTCGCCTACGAGCCGCCCGAGCCGGTATCGGACGAGTACGGCCCAGACTCCATTCGCGTCACGAAATGGCGGGAGCCGATACGGCTTCCCCTGGACTGGCCGGCCGCCCTGTGCGACGACTGCCACGATGAGATGCGGATGGGCGGGTTCACCGGGTTCCTGGACTTCCGATTCAGCCGCCACCCGCGGTGCCCGGTCTGCTCAGCGCGATGGACGATGAGGACGATGACGTCAGGCTTCACCGACTGGCGCCCTCGGGAACCCTGGCTCAGGACCACCGGCTGTTGTTCCCTGGGAAAGTGGCAGTGCGGTGCCTGCGGCCACCCATTCGGTGGCGATGACCGCGAAGACGAGCCGGAGGACGGCTGACGTCACTCGGTGCGGGCCCGGCGCCGGGAGGTGAGCCGGGCCCACACCCATGTCAACGGGTTGTCGCGGCCGGTCGCGAGGTACTCCACGGTCGCCGGGTAGTGGCAGACGTCGCGCACCTGGGACAGCCCGCTGGGCCTGCCGACGAGCAGCACCCGGTCGTCGACCTGTAGAGGGGCGTCCTCGGCCGGCATGAAATGCGGCTGGCCGCCGCGAATGAGCACCAGGGCGGACAGTGGCAGCGTCGCTTCCCGGTCATCGGGTTGCCGCAACAGTGTGCCCAACGTCAGGGTGTGGCCGCGGCGCAGCCAGTCGGCGACCGCGGGTGCCTGGTCGGCCGAGAGCGTGATCACCTCGCGTTCCGGGGTTCGCCGGCCGCACCGGTCGATGAGATGGTCGCGCACCTGCGTAGCCCACTCGTCATCGCGGGTCAGCGCATGCTCGACGAAGCTCCAGAACTCCGGGGTCAGAATGCGCGCGAGCACCTCACGGGCGATCAGTTCGGTGGCGATGTAGACCGAGTCGATCTGCAGCGACTCCAGCAGGGCCCGCTTGGCGTTGGTCTGCTGCCGCAGCACGAGGTAGACGTCCGGGTTGGCGTGCCGGGCGCGTTCGGCCATCGCGATGTTGGCCGTGTCGCTGGCCGTCCCGGCGACGAATCCCACCGATCCCGACACGTCGGGTTCGGTGCCGTCCGGATCGACGAGGTCGACGTCCACCCCGATCGCGGCGAGATCGGTGACCAGCGTTTCGCCGAATTCGCCATCGGCGCAGACCACCCATCGCCTGGTCGCGAGATCCCGGCGCACCGGCGGTAACCGCTCCTGATCGTTGTCCATCAGCCACTGCAGCAGTTGATGGCTGACGGGTTGGTGGATCGACAGGGCGAGGTAGTCACCGAAGCGGGCGTCGGCGTTGATGGGTGAGGCCGGGGCGAAGTGTTCCATCCGGGTCCGGGTGACTTCCCGGGCGCACCGGCCGAGCACGGGCAACTCCGGTCTCAGCAGCGCCGCCGCCATCACCACCGCGAGATTGGTGTCGTCATCGTCGGTCAGGGCCAGCACCCCCGCGCAGTTGCGGTTGCCCAGACCTGCCATGCCGAGAACCGACGGTGAGGCACTGTCGCCCTGGACGGCGGGAACATCGAAACTCAGTTGCTCGGAGATCACCGACTGAACCCTGTCCTCCCGCCCGTCGATGATGACGAACCGCCGGTAGTGCTCGTCGAGTTCGGCGCCGACGATCCGGCCGGCATCCCCATAACCGGCGACGATGAAGAACGGCTCGACCAACCGGCGGACCTGACGCCGGAACTGCGCGGTGGCGACCGCGGATTGGAAGGCGCTGCCCTGAACGAGGGCGAGGAACACCCCGATGGCATACGCCCAACTGATGACGAGCAGGAAGATGGACATCGACAGCCACATCCGCTGCGGGTAGCTGAACGGGTACGGCGCCTCGGTGTAGCCGACCGTCGTCAGCGTGATGGTCATCTGATAGAAGGCGTCGAAGATGTTCAGCCGGTAGGGGTTTCCGTCCGCGTCGGTGCCCGGCATGAACAGCATCCCGGCAGTGCAGAAGCTGAATGTGGTGATGACCACGATCAGCGGCACCCGCATCCGCCGCATGATCAGGAAGATCACCTCGGTCGACGGGACGTCGGTGGGAATGCGAACCGCCGTGCGGCGAGCGGCTGCGCGCCGCTGCGTCCAGAGCTGGAAAGGCTGTTGCGGGTTCGACATTGGAGTTCAGACGGGCTTCAGGCGGGGCTTCAGCGACTGACGATCGCCGCTACCGGCGGCGGAACGACGCCGTCTCGACGACGAGGAGGGTGACGGACACCAGGTTGGCCAGCAGCGCCCCGCCCGACAGCGACACCACGCTGGCCATGGCGTGCCCGTCCAGGCCGTCGGCCGAGACCTGCGTGGCCCAGACCCACATCCCGGCCGCCGCGGCGAGTTGGAGCAGCGCCACCAGGCTGGTGGCCAGATGGATCGCGCCGAGTTGGGTGCTGTCCCCGAACTTCAGGATCGTGGTGATCAGCGCGACGACCAGGGCGCTGAACAGTTCCCAGGAATTGTGGACTTCGGGGTCGCTGATATCGCCGAGGAAGAAGCCGAAGTTCAGCGTCGCCGCCAGCAGCACAAAGAAGCCGAACACCACCTTCTCGAGGTTCACATCGGCAGCGTAAACGAGTCGGATCCCAGTAGGGCGGAACTATGGGATGGATCGGGTGCGGCCGTCGAGGGTAACCTCCAGTTGTCCTGCGCGGCCCAACCCCGTAGTGCGAAAGTGGGTAAGACCCTGCATGCTGGTCAAGCAGGCTCAGGGTCGGACTTGAGATGGAGCGGCGCGGATGACGGCCAGTGACGTAGAGGTCATGCTGGATGCGGTCGCCGATCGCGGCATCGTCAAACTCGATGCCGCCGGCCGGGTGGAGCGCTGGAGTGCCGGGGCGCAGAACCTGTTCGGCTATTCGGACGCCGAGGTCTTGGGTGCTCCGGTGTCGATGTTCCTCACTGAAGAGGAGCGTGCCGCCGGGGCTGCCGAGTCCGAGTTGGCGGCAGCCCGGGAGTCCGATCGTGTCGAATTCGAGGGCTGGCGGGTCCGCAGGGGCGGTCACCGATTCAAGGCTGGCGTGGTCATCAGTGCCATCCGCGACCAGGGCGGATCGGTCACCGGCTTCATCGAAGTCATGCGCGACCTGGTCGGTGATCGGCAGCGGACCCATCCCATGTTCTACGACCTGCTGGAATCGGCCCCCGATGCGATGGTGATCGTCGGACCGGACGGCCGTATCGCCGTGGTGAACGCTCAGACCGACCGGATGTTCGGGCATCCGCGCGATGAATTGATCGGTTGCGAGGTCGAAGTGCTGCTGCCGGAGCGATACCGTTCCGCGCATCTGGGGCGTCGGCAGGGCTTCCTGGCCGACCCGATGTTGCGGCCGATGGGCCGGGGCCTCGAATTGTGGGGCCTGCGGTACGACGGGACGGAGTTTCCGGTCGACATCAGCCTGAGCCCCTTGCGGATCGAAGGGACCCCCTATGTCTCAGCGGCGATACGGGATGTCACCGACCGCCGTGCTGATGAACAGCGGTTGGAGGAGTTGGAACGGTTGGCTCGCATTGACTCCCTGACCGGTCTGGCCAACCACGCCGAAACGATTTCTCGCCTCGAGGCCGCCCTACAGGATCGCCGGATCCCCGGATCTCACCACCTCGGGGTGTTGTTCTGCGACACAGACCGATTCAAAGTCATCAACGACACCTGGGGCCACGCGGTCGGAGACGTCGTCCTGTCCACCCTTGCTGCCCGGATCCGTAATTGTGTTCGCGATGGTGACACCGTGGGCCGGATCGGGGGTGATGAGATGCTCGTCTTGTTGCCCAACGTCCGCAATATCGACGACGTGGTGAACATCGCCGAGAAGATCCGTCGTCATGTCGCCGAACCGATCGACCACGGCGGGCTGGCGATCCACGCGACGATGAGCATCGGCGCGACGCTGGCTCAGCCCGGAGAGTCGGTACCAGAGATGACGGCACGGGCCGATTCGGCGATGTACACGTCCAAGCAGACGGGGCGCAACACCGTCACGACGGTGTGACCGCCGTCGGGCGTCGACGCTGATCGTGACGCGCTGCCCGCACGTGCCCCTCAGCCGACGACGATGGTCACCGCGACGCTGTCCGGCTTGGGGCGACCGAGGTAATCGACGACCGGCTTACCGCCGGGGGTCAGTTCGGTCATCGTCGCGGTGTAGGTGCCGGGGTTCAGGGTGATCGCTGCGGTCTGCCATTGCCCGTCGAGATCGGCCACGCCCTCCACCGTGGTGATCACCGTGGTGCCCTGTGTGATGGTGACCCGCGCAGTGTTGCCCGGCAGGATCTTGTTGGTGTACTGACCGACCTGGCCGGCCTGCGTCATGGTGAACGGCGCCGTCGTCTGGAACACCGGCATGGTCGGCGCGTAGCTCTTGCCCTGCGAATCGGGCTCGCCGGCATAGGTATTGGTGCCGGTCCAGCCGAACGCGATGGAGGTGCCGCCGGTGACGTGGGCGGTCGGCAGCGGATTGTCGAAGTACACCGGAGCCCCGGCGGCGTTCGTGGCGGCCTGGTTGAGGATCGGTGGGTAGCCCTGTGTGGTCGCCACCCCGGTCCCGTACTGGCCGGCGACGGCGGTGAAGGTGCCATCGGTGCCGAGGTGTCCGACGACGGGAGCGGCCAGTGCCGAGATGATCGGATTGACCCCGGGCGGCTGCGTGCCCTGCGGCTTGTTGACGGTGTTGGGATCCCAGCCGTTGGTGAGCAGCGACGCGGGCAGTGATGCGTCGGGTTGCAGGTTGACGGTGATCTGGCTGTTGACGAAGGTCCCGTTGTTGTAGGTGGTGAAGACGTTCAGCCCGGCGTTGTTGTCGATCGCGGCCGTGGGATTGTTGGCCGAGCCGACACCGGCGCCCGGGTTGAACGGGGTCAGTTCGCCCGGAGTGGTGCCGGCGGCCGTGGCGTAGATGTTGAACACCCGCTGGTCGGCGCCGGCGCCGTCGGCGAGGACCAGTTGGTACCAGTAGACGTCGCCCTCGGCGACGGTGGCCGGCATCGGCAGGCCGTTGATCTGGATGAAGCCGAGCGGATTCGCCCCGGCGGTCCCGGCCGTCCAGGCGCCGGGTTCGCCGCTGACGGTGAAGTACTGGTAGGCCTCGCCCGCGGTCGGCAGCGTCACGTAGTCGAACTGGGCGCGTTTCTCGGCGTCGACGCCCCGGTAGATGCCCAGTTTCACGGTTGCGTCGTCGACGACCTTGGACCCCACATTGAATCCCTGGACCTGAAGGGTGAGAGCGCTGTTGGGCGCGGTCGGGATGAGGTAGTCGCCGCCGGAGGGCTGGGCCAGGAAGTTGGTGCTGACCGGCTTCTTGTAGAACCCGTCGCCGTCGGGGCCGACGGGCTCGTCGGCGCCGAAGACGTAGAGGTCGATCTGGCTGACGTTCTGGTTGACGCCGGGTCCGGCGGCCAGGGAGATCTGCGGGCCCGGGTTGAGTTTCTGGGCGAGGTTGTCGGAGAATGCCGAGGCGTAGGTGTTGGCGTTCTCGTAGAAGTAGAAGCTGTACTGGTCGTTGTGCTGGTAGACAGGGGCGGTCCCGGGCACCCGATTGCGGTCGAAGGCGTAGGCCGGGTCCCAGTTCAGGTTGGTGTTCAGGTCAACCGGGCTGGCGAGGTTGGCCGAGGTGGGGCCACCCTGATTGGCCGGGTTGGCCTGCTCGGCGACGGTGCCCCAGTTGCCGGCGGTGAAACCGGTGAAGTACTGCGTCAGCGCGTTGCCCCACTGGTTGTTGGCCGAGACGTTGAACTGGCCCGGGGCCGGTGCGGTGGTGCCGGGAGGTGTGCGGCCCGGGATGTCATAGGGCTTGCCGAGTGCGGTGATGACGCCGTCGCTGACCGTGACGTTCTCGTACAGGGATGCCAGTGCGCTGCCCTGGCCGGGGGCGTACAGGTTCTTGCCGACGTCGGTCTGCTTGATCAGCATGTAGCCCTTGGTCTGGCTGTTGGTGTCGGGACTGAACAGGTAGTAGCTCTCGCCGCCGCTGTCCTTGACCGCCTGGACGCTGTAGGAGTAGTACTGCCCGTTGTGCCAGATACCGGCGGCGTCCCGCGCTCCGGCCGTCGTGCCGGAGAAGGTCATCGCGCCGGGTGGCAGCGCGTCGATGGTCTTGGTGAGGTAGTCGTTCCAGTTGCTCTCGGGATAGAAGCTCGCGCCGAAGGTGCCGTTGGACGGTGAGATGACGATCGACGGTTTGCCGTCCAGCGGGCTGTACGGGGTGCTCGACTCCGGGGCGCTGGGGTAGGTGAAGACGGCGTCCGGGCTCACCCCGGCGTTCAGCAGACCGGCGATGAAGTCCGTCGCGTTCTGTGCCAGGCCGCGGGTGTCGCAGGAACTCGGCGTGGCGCAGACCTTCACCGCGACGTGCGGGCCGAAGCCGGGGATGTAGGTGATGTCGCCCTGATCGCCCGCCTGGCTGAGCAGGGCGTACTCGAAGGCGGTGTAGCCGTAGTTGTAGGCCTGCACCTTCTGCTGGACGAAGGCTTCCTGCCAGCCCGCAACCTGGGTGAGGTCGGTGTGGCAGGTGGTCTGCTGGCCGCCCTGGCACGGCTCGGGGTTCTCGCTCTGCACGATCAGGTAGATCGCGCCGCCGTTGATCAACTGGCCCTGCGCGTTGAGGGCGACGTTGACCCAGTAGTCGGGGTGCTCGGCGTCGGGGGCGTTCACCGCTGAGGTGATGCGGCCGTTGTCGACGAGCTTGGTCCAGTTCGGGGCACCTTCGGCGGGTTGGGGCTGATAGAGGTAGACGTAGCTGCCGTTGAGGGTGCCGGTGCCGGGCTGGCCGGTCTCGGTGCCGGTCACGTCCTTGAGGAAGGCCGTGCGCAGATTGACCGTCAGCATCGTCGCCGGCGCCGGACCGTCGATCTCGACGGTGTACAGGGTGGCCCGCTCCCGGCCGGGGTCCAGCAGGTTGACGCCGCCGTTGGTGTCGGTGGCCCGGATCGTGAAGCTGTCGACCCCGGCGAACTCAGGCCCCGGGGTGTAGAGGTAGCGACCGTCGGCGTCCAGTCTCAGAACGCCGAACTGCGGTGCCGCGACGAGGTCGATCTCGACGGGGTCGTCTTCCGGGTCGGTCGCGTCGACAAGGCCTTCGGTTTGCAGCGCCGACGTGAGCTGTTGTGTGGACACGACGGTGGGCGCCTGGTCGAACAGACCGCGGCGAACCAGCAGCAGTGCCCCCGCCAGGAACTCGGTGACCGGCCCGGCCGGCAGTGTCGACAACACATCGGAGGCGTTGTCGAAGACCCGGATCACCGCGGCGTTGAGTCGCTGCAGGACGGGTGCCGAGAGGGCGGCGGCCGAGGGCCCGCTCTGTTGTCCGAGGATGCTCGACGGGATGACGACCGCTGCCGGGGACGCGGATGCCGGTAGGGGGGCGCTTGCCGTAAAAGGGCTGCGGGCCAGTGCTTTTCGAGGGTCACGGCCGATGGGATTCCGTGGGTCACCGGTGGGCGCATCAACAGCCGGCGCGTTATCGAATACGGCGGCGGGGGAGGCCACCACCACGGCGGCGGTGCTCCGTCGTCCGGGTTGCGGGTCGGTGCCGGCAGCGGACCGCGGAATCGTCACCTGCGGGGCGAGATCCCGCCGAGTCTGGCCGAATGCCGGTTCCCCCCGCGGCGTCCGTGGCGAGTTTCGGGCCGTCCGTGTGTCCGCGGCGGCGCGGTCTGGCGTCTGCGCCTCGCCACGTTGTTCCGACGTCACCGCCGCGGAATCGCCGGAACCGTCATCGGCGGACGCGACACCCAATGATTGCGGGCCTGCCAGCGAGAACCCCAGAGCGAGCACAGCCGCCCCGAGCGGGACAGTCCTGGTGACCATGCGGACCTCACTGTCAGGCGAAAAGGCTAAAGCTACCAGTCTGCAGGAGGCCGCTTCTCGACCTCCTTCGTCGAATCTTTACAGAACGACCAGAAGACCCCTATCGGAGTCGGGAACTCTGAAGGACGGAAGTGAACCGATGGAGCGAAGGGGAGAACGACGACGATGAGAACGGTGACGATGAGGACGATGGTGAAGACCGTGGTGACCGGGGTGGCCGCACTGAGTGCGGCGGTGGCGATCGGCGCGTGTGGAAACACGGCAACCAAGGAGACGGCCTCATCCCCGGCGGCACCGGCGCAGACATCCAGCACCGCGGCGGTGTCCGCGCACAACCAGGCGGACGTCCATTTCGCGCACATGATGATCCCGCACCACCAGCAGGCCGTCGAGATGAACGACATCATCCTGGCCAAGCAGGGCCTCGACCCGCGGGTGGTGGAGTTGGCCACGCAGATCAAGGCCGCGCAGGGCCCGGAGATCGCGCAGATGCAGGGCTGGCTGACCCAGTGGGGCGCGCCCGGTATGGCCGATATGCCGGGAATGAATCACGGTGGCATGGGGAATATGCCGGGCATGGATCACGGTGGCATGGGAAGCATGCCGGGCATGGCGGGGATGATGTCGCCGGCCGATATGGATGCGCTGAAGAACGCCCAGGGTGTTGAGGCGAGCTCGATCTTCCTGACGCAGATGATCGAGCATCACAAGGGCGCGATCACCATGGCCCAGGACGAGATCAAGAACGGGCAGTTCGCCGACGCGATCGCGATGGCCAACTCCATCGTCGAGACTCAACAGCGGGAAATCGACACCATGAACCAGATTCTCAGCTCGCTGTAGGGGGGCCGTCCTGCGGTGAGATCGGCACCGTCACGGTGAACGTGGTGCCGTGCCCCGGGCCCCGGCTGGCTGCGGTGATGTGGCCGCCGTGGGCCTCGGTAAATGCCTTGGCGATTGCCAGTCCGATGCCGGAGCCTCCGCGGGATCGGTCGCGGGCGGTGTCGACGCGGTAGAACCGCTCGAACAGATGGGGTAGGTGCGCCGCGGCGATTCCTTCCCCGTCGTCGGTGACGGTGAAGACGGCGTCGGCGCCGTTCCGGTCGGCGGTCAGCACGACACGCCCACCGGCCGGGGTGTGCCGTAGTGCGTTCTCCAGAAGGTTGCCGAGGACCTGGGCGAGCCGTTGTCGGTCGGCCCACAGGCGGGGTGCGCCCGCCGCCTCGACCTCCAGGGTGACGCCGCCGGCGTCATAGCGATCGGACACGGCCGCGCTGACCCCACGGACGAGTTCACCGGCGTCCACCCAGGCAGGGGAGACGGCGGCCTGCGCCTCCTCCGCCTGGGCCAGGGCCGCGGCGTCGGCGGAGAATCGCACCAGCCGCCCGGTTTGCTCCCGCAACATCGCGACGGTGTGTGGGTCAAGGGTCTTCACCCCGTCCTCGACGGCCTCCAGATAGGCCTCCAGCACCGACACCGGTGTGCGCATCTCGTGCGCCAGGTCGGAGAACAGCCGGCGCCGTGTCGACTCGACTGCCTGAAGTTGTTCGGCCATTCGATTGAAAGCCGTTGCCAGTTGGTCGAATTCGTCACCCATCCCGGGTGGCGCGACGCGGATGTCATAGCGGCCGTCGGCGACCGCAGCGGCCGCGGCGGATACTTCGGCGATCGACTGCTGAAGTCGCCGACTCAGATACGCGGTGACGACGAAGGCGGTCAGCGCGGCGACGGCGATCGCCACGGCGATCGAGATCGCGGTCGCGTGCTGGTAGGCCTGCTCGGCGTGGAACTGTTCGTTGGAGTCGTGGGCTATTCCGGCCTGGTGCAGGTGATCGCGGAACAGCGGCGGGCCCACCATCAGAGCTACCAACCAGGTGGTCGCGCCTGCGGCGAGCAGCACCGCGGTCTGGGCGAGCAGAAGCCGACGCCGGACACCGGAGCCGCGCGGGCCGTTCATACGCCGCTGCCCATCCGGTAGCCGACACCGCGAACGGTGAACACGAACCTCGGGTCCGCGGGATCGTCGCCGAGTTTGCGGCGGACGTGGCCGACGTGGACGTCGACGAGGTGGTCGTTCCCGACCCAGGGTTCGCCCCATACCGCGTCGATGAGTTGGCGGCGGCTCCACACCACCGCCGGACGCGACGACAAGGCGGCCAGAATGTCGAACTCGGTGCGAGTCAATGCGATCGACTCGTCGTCGAGGAAAACCTGCCGACTTTCGACGTCGATGGACAGCGGGCCGAATATCCGTGGCGGGGTGACCGGGACGGTGGTCGTGCCGACGGCGCGTGGGCGGCGCAGCATCGCCCGGATTCGGGCGACCAATTCGCGCGGGCTGAACGGTTTGGTCACGTAGTCGTCCGCGCCGACCGACAGACCGACGATGGTGTCGACCTCGGTGTCTCGGGCGGTCAGCATCACCACGTAGGCGTCGGAGAAGGTCCGCAACTGCCGGCAGACCTCCACACCGTCGATACCGGGCAGACCCAGGTCCAGCACCACGACATCGGGGTCGACATCCCGCGCGACCGCCAGGGCGTCGGTGCCGTTGTGGCACATCGTCACGTCGAAATGTTCCCGGCGCAGGTAGCTGGCGACGACGTCGGCCAGTGCGACTTCGTCGTCGACGACCAGTGCCCGATAGCCCTGGTCGGCCCGGCCATGCGCTTCCGGTGCAAGGTCCATGTTCTCCATCGTGCCGCGCCGGTGGCCCCTCGGTGTCCCCACCGTCCCGGCCACTACGGTGATCGGCGAGTGTCACAAGCTCGTGGCACAACCTCACTGACAGCCACACCACAAGCGCGGAGGACAGATGAGCAGGTCGGGGAAGGTCACCGTCGTCGGAGCGGGCTTCATCGGGGCGACCACGGTCATGCGCCTGGCGCAGTTCGACATCGCCGAGCAGGTGGTCTTGACCGACATCGCCGAGGGGAAGGCCGAGGGGGTCGCCCTCGACATCAACCAGTCCCGCCCCATCGAGGGGTTCGGTACCGAGGTGCTGGGCGTGACCACCGGTCCGGACGGCGCGGGGCAGACGGCCATCGCCGGATCGGATGTCGTGGTGGTCACCGCGGGGCAGCCGCGCAAGCCCGGGATGAGCCGGGCCGACCTGATCGCGGTCAACTCGGCCATCGTCGCCTCGGTGTGCGAAGCGATCGCTCAGCACGCTCCCGAGGCCGTGGTGATCGTGGTGTCCAATCCGCTCGACGAGATGACCGCGCTGGCCCAGTCCGTCACCGGATTCGACCACCGCAAGGTCATCGGTCAGGCCGGGGTGCTCGATTCGGCCCGTTTCACCCACTTCATCGCCGAGCGGCTTGGCGTCCCGATCGAGACGGTGCAGGCACTGACCCTCGGCTCGCACGGCGACACGATGGTGCCGGTGCCATCCCAGTGCACGGTGGGTGACGCTCCGCTCACCCAGGTGATGGGGGAGGCCGACATCGAGGACATCGTGGAGCGGACGCGAAACGGCGGCGCCGAGATCGTCGCCCTGCTCAAGACGGGTTCCGCCTACTTCGCCCCCTCGGCCGCGGCCGCTCGGATGGCCGAGGCCGTCCTGCTGGACTCCGGTGCGGTGCTGCCGGTGTGCGCGTGGTTGGACGGCGAGTACGGGATCAGTGGCGTCTACCTCGGAGTGCAGGCCGAACTCGGCCGTGGCGGTGTACGACGGATTGTCGAAACACCTTTGACCGCAGTGGAATCCGAGGCGCTGCGCGACGCGGCGGCGGCACTGGCGGCGCGGCCCTGAGTCGCACCTGGTTGTAGGCGAAGCGTTTCCGTTCAGCCTGCCGCTTGGCTGGCCGATTTTTGTCGGTTGTTCGAACTAGTGTTCGAGTCATGGAGTTGTGGACCGCGGCTGGTGAGGCGGTGCTCGCCGCGGTGGCGGAGGTGGAGGCGGCGTGGGAGCGGCTGGCCGCCCTTCCGGTTGAGGGGATGGGGGTCCCCCAGGTGCTAGAGGCCCTTGAACGTCTGGAGGTCCAGCGGCGCCGCCAACCCGCCGTGGAACACGCTCTGATCGGCCAGATGCAGGGATTGGGTTCGGCCCGGGAGATGGGGGCCAAATCGTGGCCGGCGGTGCTGACCCACCGATTGGGCATCGCCGCCGGGGATGCCCGCCGTCGTATCGTCGACGCCGCCGAGTTGGGTCCGCGCCGCACCCTCACCGGGCAGGCCTTGTCGCCGCAGTTGGCGGCGACCGCGGCCGCCCAGGCCGACGGGCGGATCGGCGCCGATCATGTGGCGGTGATCCGCGATTTC
>JAKOYE010000128.1 GCA_029780675.1 Actinomycetes bacterium | reverse complement strand
GCCGCATTCGCCGCAGACAAGGCCATCGTCGATGAATCCTCCACCCGCACAGCCATTGCCGAAGTCACGGCAGACTGAACACCACCCCGACACCCCGAACACCACCGACCCCGCCGGACACCACCCGGCGGGGTCATTTCACACCCACACATCCCCACCATCAACGCCGCCATCATGCCCATCCTGAATGCCGGTCAACACTGGTCGAGCTTGTAGCGCGACAGCCCACCCCAGCCGCCGGCCAGCCCCGCCAGGGCCTCGTCGATCGCGGCCAGTGCTTGGTCCTCGGTCACCAGGTCGGTGCGGTCGACGATCGCCACGACCACCCGATACCCCACCAGGCCCTGCATGAACAACGCGGCCAACCGCGGCAGTCGGGTGAACAACGCCGCGGCCAGATACATCTCCGTAGAGGCTCGGCCGGAACTGACGCCCATCGCCGCCGACACCTCCGCGGCCGCGGCGTCCCAGGAATCGCAGGCCCACAACGCCCGGTCGTCCCCGCCGCAACGACGGCGCACCAACTCCGCCACCGCCGCCAGACGGTGGGCCGCGGCGGCGGCCTCCGTCCGCGCACCCGACCCGATCGCGTCCACCACTCCCGCGTCGTCCAGTCCCCGACACCCGATATCGAACATACATTCGATTTTAGGGCGGGCCTCCGACAAGTCGGCCTGCTAGAACCGCACCAACCCGACCGGGTAACTGAAGGTGCCACCCCTTCATCGGGCCGCAGATCAAGGGACTTGCTGGGATAGGGTTCTCTCACATATTGACGTACCGGCAACACCGGAATGTGAGACACCATGAGGTCCTGACGTGGATTCCGTCGCCGACGAGGCGCGCCCCGCCCAGATCGATGATCTGATCGAGCGGATCACGGCTCTGGAAGGCCGGCTGAACGATCTCACCGACATCCGAACGGGTCCGCTCCGTGGAGTCCATGTTGCGCGGCTTCCTGCCGCGCCCGGACAACCGCTGGGAGTACCTGGCGCAGTGCAACGTGTCCGATCTGCTGGCGTGGCGTGCCGCATTTTCCTCCGCCGCGTTCGTGGAGCAGATGATGCACACCTCGACGGTCTGCAGAAGCCGGCAGGAGAACATCCGGCAGGCCGCCCGCAACGCTCCGGCCGAGGGCATGATCCTCGAGTTCGGGGTCGGTGAGGGCACCTCGCTCGGGTGGCTGCAGGAGGAGTTGCCCGAGCGGCGAGTTGTGGGTTTCGACTCCTTCGAAGGCCTACCCGAAGACTGGCGCAGCGGTTTCCCGCAAGGTTTCTTCGGCCATGTCAATCCGGAGGACTTCGACGGCCGCGAACTCTGCATCGGCTGGTTCGAGGACACGATCCCGGCCTTCTTCGCGGCCAACGACGACCCGATCGCCCTGCTCCACGTGGACTGCGACCTGTATTCCTCGACCGTCACCGTCCTCGAGGCCTGTATGCCACGGATGGCCGACGGCGGGGTCATCGTCTTCGACGAATTCTTCAACTACCCGGCCTGGGAGCTACACGAGGCGAAGGCGTGGCGCGAGTACCTCACCGCCCATCCGGAGTTTCAGGTCGAGTACGTCGCATACGTGCCCTCCGGTGAGCAGATCGCCGTCCGGGTCAGTCGATCGACACCCTGAGCGGTTTTCGCAACCGATTGGTGACCCCGCCGCAACCCGGCGGGCTGCACAGCCCGACTACCGTCGGCCCGCATGTCGGTACGGCGCACCCTCGGTTCTGCAGTGCTCGCGGTGTGTCTGGTGGTCTTTCCCACCGCGGTTCCGGTGGCGGCGGCCGAGCCCAATCCACAGGCGGCCCTGCCCGCCGGGCCCGCGCCGGTGTGGCTGGTCGCGGACCTGATCAGCGGACGCATCCTCGGCGGGCACGATCCCTACGGCGCCCATGCCCCGGCCAGCACCATCAAGGCACTGCTGGCCATGGTGGTGCTCGACCAGGTCGCCCCGAACGCCGCGGCCCGTGCGACTGAGGCACACACCGACGTGGAGTGCTCCTGTGTCGGGCTGGTGCCGGGTCAGGTCTACACCACCCGGAACCTGCTCGACGCCCTGCTGATGGTCTCCGGCAACGATGCGGCCAACATGCTCGCCGACATGCTCGGCGGGTACCAGATCGCGATCGCGAAGATGAACGCCAAGGCGGCCCAGGTCGGAGCGCGGAGCACCCGGGCCGCGTCCCCGTCGGGGCTGGACGGACCGGGGTGGGAGTCCGTCACGACCGCCCACGACCTGGCGGTGATCTATCGTGCCGCGCTGAACTACCCGCTGATCCCCCACATCATGCAGCAGCGGGCCGCGGCGTTCCCCGACGGCGCCGGGGGCATGAAGCAGATCGCCAACCAGGACCGTCTGCTGACCAATTACCCGGGCTACATCGGCGGAAAGACCGGCTACACGAACCTGGCCCAGGAAACCTACGTCGCGATGGCGCAGCGTGACGGCAGACGTCTGATCGCGGTGATGATGTACGGCGACGACGATCTGTGGAGCCAGGGCCGAGCCCTGCTGGACTGGGGTTTCGCCCAGCAGTAGCCGGCGTCGATGGGGCGCCGGCTGTGCCGGGCCGTCAGCGGACGGTCGGTCAGTAGATCCGACCGCGAAGGATCACCAGGTCCGGCCGGGACAGCACCCCCGGGCCGCCGCGTGGATCGGCGGCGAAGCACAGCAGGTCCGCCGGCGCCCCCTCGGCCAGGGCGGGCCGCCCCAACCAGGATCGGGCATCCCAGCAGGCCGCACCGAGCGCCTCGGTCGGTGACATTCCGATGCCCTTGAGCGCCTCGACCTCCTGCGCGATCAGTCCGTGCGGCAGCACCCCGCCGGCATCGCTTCCCGCGTAGATCGGCACTCCGGCCTCCCGGGCCGCCCCGATGCGTTCGGCGCAACGCGCGTGCAGATCACGCATATGGGCGGCGTAGATCGGGTATTTCCCCGCCGCGGAGGCGAACTCGGGAAAGTTCTCGACGTTGATCAGAGTGGGAACCAGTGCTGTACCGCGCTCCGCCATCATCGCGATCGTGTCGCCTGTCAACCCGGTGCCGTGTTCGATGCAGTCGATCCCGGCCCGGATGAGACCGGGCAGGGCGTCCTCGCTGAACGCGTGTGCCGTGACCCGGGCGCCTTCGGCGTGCGCCGCGGCGACTGCCGCCGCCACGACGTCATCGGACCACAGTGGCGCCAGGTCACCTGTGGAGCGATCGATCCAGTCGCCCACGAGTTTGACCCACCCGTCACCGCGCCGGGCCTGCTCGGCCACCGCGGCGGGCAGTTGCCACTCGTCTTCCAGTTCGATGGCGAAGCCCCGCGAGTAACGCTTCGGACGGGCGAGATGCCTTCCAGCCCTGATGATCTCGGGCAGATCGTGGTGTCCGGCCAGTGGCCGGGTGTCCAGCGGCGACCCGCAGTCCCGGAGGAGCAGTGCCCCCGCATCGCGTTCGGTCTCCGCCTGGGCCACCGCCTCCTCGATGCCGACCGCGCCATGGGGTCCGAGTCCGACGTGGCAGTGGGCGTCCACCAGTCCCGGGATGATCCAGCCGCCGAAACCGTCCCCGCCGAAGACGGTCGCGGCCCCGGCAATGGGTTCGCTGCGCAGAAGGCCGTCAGCGATCCACCACTCGGCGGGCTCACCCCCGGGCAGCCCGCGCCCCCGCACATGCAGTGCCGTGGGGAGGCTCAATTCAGTGCTTGCCGGGGAACTTGAGTTTGGAGAGGTCGAAGCCGGCCAGACCGGGCGGCAACTCGTTGAGACCCTCTGGCATCTGCGACAGGTCCGGGAAGCCTTCGGGCACTCCGCCCCCGAACAGCGGGTTGCGTGCCTTCGGCGGCGTCGGGCCGCCCCGTCTCTGGGCGCCCTTCTTGCCCTTCTTCCCCTTGGCGCTGCGCTTGGGTGATCGGCGGGCGAACGGCATACCCATCGCGCCGGCCATCTGCGACATCATCTTGCGGGCCTCGAAGAAGCGGTCGACGAGCTGGTTGACCTCGGAGACGGTGACTCCGGACCCGTTCGCGATCCGCAGCCGGCGCGAGGCGTTGATGATCTTGGGGTCGGCCCGCTCCTCGGGAGTCATGCCGCGGATGATCGCCTGCACCCGGTCGAGGTGTTTGTCGTCGACGGCGGCCAGCGCGTCCTTCATCTGACCGGCGCCCGGCAGCATCCCCAGCAGGTTGCCGATCGGGCCCATCTTCCGAATGGCGAGCATCTGCTCGAGGAAGTCCTCCAAGGTCAGCTCGCCGGAGCCGATCTTGGCGGCGGCCTCCTCGGCCTTCTGCGCATCGAAGACCTGCTCGGCCTGCTCGATCAGCGACAGGACGTCGCCCATCCCCAGGATCCGGCTCGCCATCCGATCCGGGTGGAAGACGTCGAAGTCCTCCAACTTCTCTCCGGTCGAGGCGAACAGGATCGGCACGCCGGTCACCTCGCGCACCGACAGCGCGGCGCCGCCCCGGGCGTCGCCGTCCAGTTTGGTCAGCACGACACCGGTGAATCCGACGCCCGCGCCGAACGCCTCCGCGGTCGCGACAGCGTCCTGACCGGTCATCGCGTCGAGGACGAACAATGTCTCGTCGGGGTTGACGGCATCGCGGATCGCGGCGGCCTGGGCCATCAACACGTCGTCGATACCCAATCGGCCGGCGGTGTCGACGACGACGACGTCGAAGTGCTTGGCTTTGGCCTCGGCCAGCCCGGCCGCGGCAACCGACACCGGATCACCCGGGCCGAACCCGTCGATCTCCGCGGCGTCGGCGGCGGTCCCCGGGTGCGGGGCGAACACACTCACACCGGCGCGCTCCCCCACCACCTTCAGCTGGGTGACGGCACCGGGGCGTTGCAGGTCGCACGCCACGAGCAGCGGGGTGTGGCCCTGCCCCTTCATCCACTTGGCGAGCTTGCCGGCCAGGGTGGTCTTACCCGCGCCCTGCAGACCGGCCAGCATGATCACCGTCGGCGGGGTCTTGGCGAACGCCAGTTGCCGAGTCTGACCACCCAGGATGCCGATGAGTTCGTCGTTGACGATCTTGACGACCTGCTGGGCCGGATTGAGCGCGCCGGAGACCTCCGCCCCCTTGGCGCGATCCTTGACGCGGCCGATGAAGTCGCGCACCACGGGCAGCGAGACGTCGGCTTCCAGCAGCGCCAGCCTGATCTCCCGGGCTGTCGCGTCGATATCGGCGTCGCTCAGCCGGCCTTTGCCGCGCAGTCCGGCGAGCGCCCCGTTGAGCCGGTCGGAGAGGGATTCAAACACCTGCCCAGACTAACCACTGCCGGGTCACTTATCCGTTCCTATCCCGCCCGATCCCGGGCCGGGTCAGCCCGCCTCCTGCACCGGTGTCCCCGGCGGCGGGGCGGGCAGCACCGAGTAGAGGTCGTCTTCGAGCGACTGCCGGCCGGCCACACCCGGGTCGGTGATGGCGAAGACGTCGACCACCGAGGAACCGAGGGTGGTGATCCTGGCCCAGGCGATGTCGATCCCGGCGCGCTCGAAAACCCGGGTCAGCATCGCCAGCAGACCGGTGCGGTCGCCGGACCGGATCTCGACCGCCGCTCCCCCGGGAACCGCACCGTCATGCCACAGGATGACCGGCGGGGCGGCGGCGGCGGCCGGGACCGCGGGTTCGGGCTCGCCGGCCCGCCGTGGACCGTGAGCGGCGGCGTCGCGGCCGCGTTTCTCCAGTGCGGCGAACACGTCCAGTTCCCCGTCGAGGGCGAGCTTGAACTGCTGACGGAGCACTTCGGCCGCCGACGGCGTACCGAACTGCGGAGACACCACGAATGTGTTGATCGCGATGCGCCGGCCGGACACCACCGCACTGTTCACCGTCGCCGAGTGCACCCCCAGCGAGTGCAGGGCAAGCACCCCCGCGGCGCGGGACAGCAGTCCGCGCCGATCCGGCGCGGTCATGGTGACCTGATAGGTGTGCGGAATGTCACCGGGCTTCAGCACGACGTGAACCTCGCCGTCACTGGCCAGGGAAAGATCCTCCGGCGCAATGGGTTCCGGCTCGATGTGGTCCTCGCCGCCGATCAGCGCCCGGCAGCGGCGCACCAGATCGCCGATCAGGGCGGCCTTCCAGTCGCCCCACACCCCGGGTCCGGTTGCCAGCGAATCGGCCTCGGACAGAACCTGCAGCAGTTCCAGCAGCACCGAGTCGCCACCAAGGGTGTCGACGACCTCGCTGATGGTCGCCGGGTCGGCGAGGTCTCGGCGGGTGGCTGTCGACGGGAGGAGCAGGTGATGACGCACCATCGCCGCGAGCACTCTGACGTCGGACGGCCACAGGCCAAGCCGGTTGCCCACCTGCACCGCCAGTTCGGCGCCGATCTGGCTGTGGTCGCCGCCGCGCCCCTTCCCGATGTCGTGCAGCAGCGCACCGAGCACCAGAAGATCGGGCCGGGACACCCTGGTGGTGAAGGCGCTTGCCCGCGAGACGGTCTCGACCAGATGCCGGTCGACGGTCCAGGTGTGCACCGGATCACGCGGGGGTAGGTCGCGGATCGCCCCCCACTCCGGGAACAGCCGGCCCCACAGGCCGGTGCGATCCAGTGCCTCGATGGTGGTCACCGTCGTGGGACCGGCAGTCAGCAGCACCAGCAGGTCGTCGACGGCGTCCCGGGGCCACGGGGCGCGAAGTTCCGGCGCGGTGTCGGCCAACCGGCCCAAGGTGGAGGCGGCGATCGGGATTCCGGTGGCGGCCGAGGCCGCAGCCACCCGCAGCACCAGACCGCTGTCGCGCTGGGGCCGGGCATCGCGGGCCAGGATGATCTCACCGGCGTACTCGATGACACCCTCGTCCAGGGGCCGGCGGATCGGTCTGCGCAACTTTGCCAGCCCCCGACGGGGCAAGGCGTTCGCCGCGGTGCGCAGTCCCGCGTCGACGTAGTAGCTGACCGTGCGTGCCGCGTCGGAGATCACCCGGGCGAGGTCGAACCGGTCGCCGATGCGCAGCGCGGCGCCGACCTCGTCGGCGAACTGGGCCAGCAGCTGGTCGCGACCACGCCGCGAAACCCGGTGCAGTTCGGTGCGGACGTTCAGGAGGGCAAGGTAAGCCCCGGACAGAGAGCCGGCCTGCGAGTCCGGAGCCAACACCGGATAGACATCGGCCACCTGCGCGACGGCGAGGGCGCGCAACAACTGGACGTCGCGCAATCCGCCCATCCCGCACTTCAGATCCGGTTCGGCGCGATGAGCGATCTGCCCGCTGCGCTGCCAGCGGGCGCGGGTGGCCGCCACGAGGTCCTCGAAGCGCTTGGTGATCCCGGCGCGCCACTGCTGGCGGGCGCCGTCGATCAGGGTGGCCGACAACTGCTCGTTCCCGGCGATGTGCCGGACCTCCAGCATCGCCAAACCCGCGGCGACATCCGAATCCGCCACCGAGAGGGCCTCGGGCACCGTGCGCACACTGTGGTCGAGCCGGATGTTGGCGTCCCACAGCGGATACCACAACTGCTCGGCGGTCTCGCCCACGAGATCTGCGGGCATACCGTCGTGCACCAGCATCAGGTCCAGATCGGAGAACGGCACCAGTTCCCGGCGCCCCAGTCCACCGGTGGCGACCAGAGCGAAACCGCTGTCCGCGGTGATCCCCAGTTCGGTGGACTTCGCCGTCAGCCACAACTCGTGGAGGTCCACCAATGCCTCACGCAACCCCGCCGAGTCGAGACGCCGGTAGCCGCCTTCCAGCAACTGGCGGCTCGCCGCCGCCAGATCGGTTGCCGCGTGCGGTGGACCCGCCGCCGGCCGAGAGGCTCGGCCGGCGGCGGGATCGTCCATTCGCCTAGTCATCAGACAGTTCGGTCATCAGACAGCTCGGTCATCAACAGCGCCCTTCGCCCTCATCGTCAGAGAGCGTCGGATCCCCGCTCGCCCGTGCGGACCCGCACAACGGCCTCCACCGGGCTGACCCACACCTTCCCGTCACCGATCTTGCCGGTGCGGGCGGCGGCGACGATGACGTCAACCACCTTGTCGACCGCGGCGTCGTCGACCACCACTTCGACCCGGACTTTGGGGACGAAGTCGACCGAATACTCCGCACCGCGGTACACCTCGGTGTGGCCCTTCTGCCGTCCGTAGCCCTGGACCTCGCTGACCGTCATTCCCAGGACGCCCATTTCCTCCAGACCGGTCTTGACGTCCTCAAGGGTGAACGGCTTGATGATCGCAGTAATCAGCTTCATGTTTCCTATACCTCCGCGCTCGTCCGAGGGAAGACCGAACTGGTGCCCGCGACCGTGAAGTCGTACGCGGTCTCCGCGTGCTGGGATTCATCGATACCGGCCGCCTCGGACTCGCGGTCAAGCCGCAGCCCGATGGTGTACTTGACGACCAAGGCCAAGATAGCGGTGACCACAGCCGAGTACCCCAGAACCGCGAAGGCACCCGCGGCCTGGCGCCACAGCTGGTCGAAGCCGCCACCGTAGAAGAGGCCCTGCACCGCGGCCGGCGCCTCCGGAGTCGCGACCAGACCGACCATCAGGGTGCCGACCAGACCGCCGACGAGGTGCACGCCGACCACGTCGAGCGAGTCGTCGAAGCCGAACTTGAACTTCAGTCCGACCGCCAGCGCGCAGAGCACACCGGCTGTGGCACCGATCGCCAGCGCCCCGACCACGTTGACCGAGGAACAGGCCGGGGTGATGGCCACCAGGCCGGCCACGATGCCTGACGCGGCGCCGAGGGACGTGCCGTGACCGTCCCGAACCCGCTCGGTGAGCAGCCAGCCCAGCATCGCCGCTGCGGTCGCGATCGTGGTCGTGACGAACGTCGTACCCGCGACACCGCCGGCACCCAGCGCCGAACCGGCGTTGAACCCGTACCAGCCGAACCAGAGCAGCCCGGCGCCGAGCATGACGAACGGGAGGTTGTGTGGCCGCATCGGGGTGCCGGGCCACCCGAGGCGCTTGCCCAGGACGAGCGCCAGCACCAGCGCGGCGATACCGGCGTTGATGTGCACCGCGGTGCCACCGGCGAAGTCGACGGCTTTGAGCTTGTTGGCGATCCAGCCGCCGGTCTCGGCGGTGACGCCGTCGAAGGCGAACACCCAGTGCGCGACCGGGAAGTACACGAATGTCGCCCACAGCCCGGCGAACACCAGCCAGCCGCTGAACTTGAGACGGTCGGCGACCGCACCCGAGATCAGCGCGACGGTGATGATCGCGAACATCAACTGGAATGCCACGAACACCGACATCGGGATGGTGCCGGCCAACGGGATGTTCACCGCCGCGACGGCTTCGACGCCTGCCGCCGGGTCCGCGATGACCTCGGTGAAGGCGTTACCCCCGATCAGCCCTTTGAGGCCGAAGTACTGGCCCGGGTCCCCGAACAGCCCGAACTTGTCTTCGCCGAACGCCACCGAATATCCGTAGAGCACCCACAGCACCGTGACCAGGCCCATCGCGCTGATGCTCATCATGATCATGTTGAGCACGCCGCGCGCGCGCACCATGCCGCCATAGAAGAACGCCAGGCCCGGGGTCATCAACAACACCAGCGCGGCGCTGACCAGCATCCACGCGGTGTCGCCGGCGTCCGACGCTCCCATTACCGGGAATTGATCCACTCGAAGTCTCCTCCTGTTCACCGCCGGAAGGCGGCTCCTGAGGAACCTTGCGCAGTGGTTGTTTCATCGCCCGCAACGCCGTGTTGCCGACAGATGAACGGAGTCGGGGGTTGCGTTTCGCTGTTGTTACATCAGGCGATTTAGGACGCCCGTGCGGTCAGCCGAGCAGTGCGTCGACGAACGCGGCCGGCTCGAAGGGTGCCAGATCGTCGGGCCCCTCACCGAGGCCGACGAGCTTCACCGGCACTCCCAGATCCTGCTGGACGCGGAACACGATGCCACCCTTGGCGGTGCCGTCCAGCTTGGTCAGCGCCACCCCGGTGATGTCGACGACGTCGGCGAACACCCGCGCCTGGGCGAGTCCGTTCTGCCCGATCGTCGCGTCGAGCACCAGCAGCACCTCGTCGACAGAGGCGCGCTTCTCGACCACCCGCTTGACCTTCCCGAGTTCGTCCATCAGACCGGTCTTGGTGTGCAGCCGTCCGGCGGTGTCGATGACCACGACGTCCGCGCCGGACTTGATGCCGGTGTCGACGGCGTCGAAGGCGACCGACGCCGGGTCCGCCCCTTCGGCGCCGCGAACCACCTCCGCCCCCACCCGAGCCGCCCAGGTCTGGAGCTGGTCGGCCGCGGCGGCCCGGAAGGTGTCGGCCGCGCCGAGAACCACGCGGCGGCCGTCGGCCACCAGAACGCGGGCCAGCTTGCCGACCGTGGTCGTCTTCCCGGTGCCGTTGACACCGACCACCAGCAGCACTGAGGGCTTGTCGGCGTGCGGCAGGGCTTTGATCGAACGATCGAATCCGGGGTGGAGCTCGCCGATGAGCACCTCGCGCAGGACGGCCCGGGCATCAGCCTCGCTGCGCACCGTGCCCGCTGCCAGCTCAGACCTCAGCTTCTCCATGACCGATGCGGTGACGGCGGGACCCAGGTCGGCGATCAGGAGTGTGTCTTCGACCTCCTCCCAGGAGCTTTCGTCGAGATCGCCGCCGCCGAGCAACCCCAGCATGCTGCGACCGAATGCGTTTTGGGATTTGGCCAACCGGCCGCGCAACCGCTCCAGCCGGCCTGCCGGAGGCGCAATGGCGCCGACATCAGGCCCAGCAGGGGCGATGGCCCCGACATCGGGCCCCGCAGGCGCAATGGCGCCAACATCAGGCCCAACCAGCTCCTCGATGACCGTGGGCGGCATCGTCGCGGTATCGCGGGCGACGATCTCGTCCACCACCGACGGCTCGGGCAGATGTACCTGAGCGATGGGCCGCTTGGGGGAATCCCGCGGGACTGCGGCGTCGTCACCGACATTGGGCAGCAGATCCGTCGTCCCCGAGACGTCGCGGTCCCGGCTACCCGCCGTGATCGGCGGGACAGGTTCTGACGATTGTGTGAACGTAATGCCGGAGGCCGCGGTGTAGGAACCGGACCGATCGACCGGTGTGGCAGCCTCGGAGGTGCGCCGCAGGCTGATCTGGTTGCGGCGGTAGCGCACCAATCCGACCACCAGCGCGATGACGACGAGGACGGCAATGACCGCGATGGCGATCCAGAGACCCTGGGACACGCCGCCATTGTCTCAGGTGCCTGTCCGATGACCGGCGAGAGCGGCTTGTCGGCCCGTAAGTTGCGGCACATCGACGCCTGTTTGACCGGGCAGGTCGACCACGGGCGGCTCACCACCGGTTTCGAGCGGTTCGAACTGCCCTATGACGCGCTGACTCAGACCAGCCTGAGCGAGGTGGATCTGAGCACCCGCTTTCTGGGTGCCCCGCTGAAGGCGCCCGTCCTGATCGGCGCGATGACCGGCGGAGCCGAACTGGCGCGGACCATCAACCGCAACCTCGCCGAGGCCGCCCAGAAACTGGGCGTCGGCCTGATGCTCGGCTCCCAGCGGATCATGCTCGGCGATGATCCGGCCAGCACCACCGCGGCGGTGAGTTTCGAGGTCCGCGACCTCGCCCCGGACATCCTGCTGATCGGCAACATCGGCCTGGCCCAGCTGGCCGGGACCCCCGTGGAATTGATCGCCACCGCACTGCACCGGATCGGCGCCAATGCGCTGGCGGTGCACACCAACCCATTGCAGGAGGCCATGCAGGAGGCCGGCGACACCGATTTCAGCGGATCCCTGGACGCGTTGCGCCGGCTGGCCACCGAACTGGACTTCCCCGTCATGGTCAAAGAGGTCGGCCACGGGATCGGCTCGGCGGCGGCCGGGCGCCTGCGCGGGCTGCCCATCGCGGCCGTCGACGTGGCCGGTGCGGGCGGCACCTCGTGGGCCCGGGTGGAGCAGGTCGTCCGCTACGGCGAGGTGCGCTCCCCCGCGCTGGCCGATTGGGGGATACCGACCGCCCAGGCGTTGATGGAGGTGAGCCGCGCGCTGCCGGGTGTGCCGCTGATGGCCTCCGGCGGGATTCGCACGGGTATGGATGCCGCCAAGGCGCTGGCTCTGGGCGCCGACGTGGTGGCGATGGCCCGGCCGTTGCTGGCACCGGCGATCGAGTCGGCGGCAGCCGTGGTCGAAGTGCTCGGCACCCTGATCGAGGAACTCCGGGTGTGCCTGCACTGCGCCGGGTCGGCAGACCTCCAGGAACTGCGACGGATCGGCGTGAACGGCTGATCTGGGCTAGCCGGCCTCGCTGGCGACCAGATTCTCCCCGCGCATCCGCTGGGAGATGACGGCAGTGATGCCGTCGCCCTGCATGGACACCCCGTAGAGCGCGTCCGCGATCTCCATCGTCGGTTTCTGGTGGGTGATGACGATGAGCTGGGACTGTGAGCGCAACTGCTCGAAAAGTCCGATCAGCCGACGCAGGTTGACGTCGTCGAGGGCGGCCTCGACCTCGTCCATGACGTAGAAGGGCGACGGTCTGGCCCGGAAGATCGCCACCAGCATCGCCACCGCGGTCAGCGATTTCTCACCGCCGGACAGCAGCGACAGTCGCTTGACCTTCTTGCCCGGCGGCCGGGCCTCCACCTCGACCCCGGTGGTGAGCATGTCCGACGGGTCGGTGAGCAGCAGCCGCCCCTCCCCGCCGGGGAACAGTGCCGAGAAGACCTGGGAGAACTCACGTTCCACGTCGGCGTAGGCCTCGGTGAACACCTGCAGAATCCGGGCGTCGACGTCGGAGACCACGTCGAGCAGGTCCTTGCGCGCGGCCTTGACGTCTTCGAGTTGGGTGGACAGGAAGTTGTAGCGCTCCTCCAGCGCTGCGAACTCCTCCAACGCCAGGGGGTTGACCCGACCCAGCTCGGCCAGTTCACGTTCGGCGCGCTTGGCGCGGCGTTCCTGGGTGGCCCGGTCGAACGGCATCGGCGCCGGGGCGCTGACCTGTTCGCCGCGCTCCTTGGCCTGCTCGTACTCGGCGATCTCGAGTTCGGTCGGCGGCAGCGCGACATCGGGGCCGTATTCGGCGATCAGGTCGTCGCCGGACATACCGAACTGGTCGAGCACCATCGCCTCGAGTTGTTCGATCCGCAGGATCGCCTGGGCTTTGGCGACCTCGTCGCGGTGCAGTGCGTCGGTCAGTGTCGCGATGCGGGCGTTGAGTGCGGTGACCTCCGCCCGCGCCGAGGCCATGGTGGCGACCATCTGCCCGCGTTCGGAGGTCAGCCGATCACGCAGTTTCGAGGCCGCGGCGACGACCCCGGCCAATCGGTCGGCGACCTTGCGGCCGGCGTCGGCCACCGCGGAGGCCACCTCGGCGGCGTGCACGCGAGCGGCCCTGGCCTGTTCGGCGCGCTGACGGGACACCCGCTCGTTGGCGGCCGCGCGGCGCAGCGAATCGGCTTTGCCCCGAACGGCATTGGCCCGTTCCTCGGCCGTGCGCACCGCGAGCCGGGCCTCGACCTCGACCGCCCTCGCGTTGTCCGCGGCAGCCTGCAAGTCCTGCCGGTCGGCCGGGGAATTGTCGACGACGGTGTGCATCTCCTGCGCGGTGTGCAGGCGGGTCTCGAGTTGGGTGAGCTCCTCGAGGGTTTGGGTCCGACCGGACTCCAACTGGTCGCGCTGAGCGGTCAGCCGCCGCCACTCCTCCTCGGCCACCCGGACTTCCTGCCCGAGCCGACCCAGTTGCTCGTAGACAGCCGAGATCGCCGCATCGGACTCGTTGAGAGCCGCCAGCGCCTGTTCCGCGGCATCCTGCCGGCTGGCCTGCTCGGCGACGGCACCCGCGAGCGCGGCGGCGAGTTCGGCGACCTGGGTCTCGGCGGCAGCGAGTTCCGTGCGTGCCTTCTCGATCTGGCCGGCGATCTCCAGCGTGCTGGGCTTGCGGTCCGATCCCCCGTCCACCCATCCCGCGCCGACGACGTCACCGTCACGTGTCACCGCGCGCACCGCCGGACGTGCGGTCACCAAATCCAGCGCGATGTCGAGGTCGTCGACGACGGCGACCCCGGCCAGCATGGCGGTCAGCGCGCCCTGCAGGCGGTCCGGGGCCGTGACGAGGTCGAGCGCCCAACGCGCCCCGTCGGGCAACGGCACCGTGTCGGGGCGCCCGGCAGCCGGCCAGTCGGCGAGCACGATCGCCGCCCGCCCGCCGTCAGCCTCCTTCAGCGCCGCCACCGCGGCGGTGGCCGCGCGCGCGTCGTCGGCGGCCAGGGCGTCGGCGGCCGGTCCGAGGACCGCCGCCAGCGCCGTCTCGTACCCGGTCTGCACCCGAACCAGCTTCGCGATCGTCCCGAAAAGTCCGTCATCGCCGCGGTGCTCGACCAGCCAGGCGGCACCGTCGCGCTGCTCGAGCCCCACCGCCAACGCGTCGATGCGGGCGCGGAGAGAAGCGACCTGACGCTCGGCCGCGCGCTCGGCGGATTGCAGTTCGGCGACCCGTTCGTCGGCCAGTCGCAGCGCGGCGACACTGCGGTCATGCTGTTCGTCCAGGCCCACCTCACCCTGGTCGAGCTCCCCCACCCGGCTCTGCACGAGCTCGAACTCGGCCTTCGCGGCTTCGGTGCGGCGGGCGGCTTCCTCAATCCCGGTGCTTAGCCGCGCCACCCCGTCGTCGATGGACTCCACACGGGCGCGTGCGGTCTCGACCTGGCCGGCCAGGCGGGCCAGGCCCTCGCGCCGGTCGGCCTCGGCGCGAACGGCGGCCAGGTGAGCCCGTTCCGCCTCGGCCGCCGCGCTCTCCTTGGCCGCCAACTCAGCCCGGGCGGCCTCGAGTCGGCCGCGGGCCTCCTGCAATTCCGCGACCAGTCGCTGCTCCCGCGCGGCGACCTCGTTCGCCTGGGCTTCCAACGCGTCCGGGTCGGGGCCGGTTCCGCCGACCGGTGCGGTGTCGAGGTGCTGGGCCCGTTCGGTGGCGATACGCACGGTGGCGCTGACCCGTTCGGCCAGTGCGGACAGCCGGAACCAGGTCTGCTGGGCGGCGTCGGCGCGTTCGGACAGCGATGCCACCGCCGCCTCACCGGCGCTGAGCTGCTCGCTGGCCACCGCCAGGCGCGCGGCGGCCTCCTCATGCTCGCGACGCAGCGAGGTCTCGATATCGTCGGCGCCGACGTACTCGGCGCGGCGGGTCGCCAGGTCGTCGGCGGCCAGCCTGAGCCGGGCGTCGCGCAGGTCCGCCTGAATGGTCTGGGCACGTCGGGCCATCTCGGCCTGCCGGCCCAGCGGCTTGAGCTGGCGGCGCAGCTCGGTGGTCAGATCGGTCAGCCGGGCCAGGTTGGCGGAGGTGGCGTCCAGCTTGCGGAGCGCCTTCTCCTTGCGCTTGCGGTGCTTGAGCACCCCGGCGGCCTCTTCGATGAAGGCGCGACGGTCCTCCGGTCGGGACTCCAGGATCTGGGCCAGCCGACCCTGGCCGACGATGACGTGCATTTCCCGGCCGATGCCGGAGTCACTGAGCAGTTCCTGGATGTCGAGCAACCGGCAGCTGTTGCCGTTGATCTCGTACTCGCCGGCGCCGTCGCGGAACATCCGGCGGGTGATTGACACCTCCGAGTATTCGATGGGCAGCGCGTTATCGGAGTTGTCGATGGTCAGCGTGACCTCGGCCCGGCCCAGCGGGGCTCGCGAGGAGGTGCCGGCGAAGATGACGTCTTCCATCTTCCCGCCGCGCAGCGTCTTGGCGCCCTGTTCGCCCATGACCCAGGTCAGCGCGTCGACCACATTGGACTTACCGGAGCCGTTGGGCCCGACCACGCAGGTGATGCCCGGTTCGAAGCGCAGAGTCGTCGCCGAGGCGAAGGACTTGAAGCCCTTCAGCGTCAGACTCTTGAGGTACACGTCGTGGCAGCCTACCGGCGGGGTGGGACGCCGCCGTGGTCAGCGTTCGCGGAAACCCGGCTCGATCGGGGCCGAAGACTGCCCTGCCTGCGTGAAGTCGGCGACCACGGTCTCAACCGATCCGGGTGTGCCCGCTCCCCGCAGCAGTTCCAGTAGCCGCTCGCAGGCGGGACGGGGCCCCTCGGCGACCACCAGCACCCGACCGTCGGGCTGGTTGGCGGCATAACCGTTGAGACCCAGTTCGAGCGCCCGCGACCGCGTCCACCAGCGGAAACCCACACCCTGGACATGGCCGTGCACCCACGCCGTCAACCGGGTCTGCTCACTCATCGTCGGTCACTGCGATATCGCCGGTGTCGACGATCTCGAAAGTCACCTCGGCGCCCGCCTTCAGGGTGCGCCCGACCGTGCACGCCTGATCGACGGCGCGATTCACCACCAGCAGCAACCGTTCCCGCTCCGCGCTGGACAGCCCGGAGAGGTCGATCTCCAGCTTCTCGGCCAGCACCGGGTATCGCTCCTGATCGCGGTCGGCGGCGCCGGAGACCCGGATGGTGGCTGCGAAGTCGTCGCCGAGGCGCCGCCGCAACGGCTGGTCGCTGCTCAGCCCGGCGCAGCCGGCCAGGGCGATCTTGAGCAGTTCCCCCGGGGTGAAAACACCCTCGTCGGTCGCCGAACCGATCAGCACTTCGGCTCCGCGGTCGCTTCGGCCGGTGTAGCGGCGGATTCCGGTGCGTTCCACCCAGAGTTCGGTCGTCGGCACGGGGTCGGTCGTCGGCACGGGGTCGGTCGCGGAATCCAAATTGGTCATACAACTCTTCTACCCTTTGGTGTGCGGCCGGATCGCACCGGCTCTCGGATCGGCGGATGGGACGGTCATGACCCGACTGGTGAGAGCATGAGCGCAGATTTCCTGCAGGACCCGACCCTGCCGGGGCACCCCGATCCTTACCCGATCTACGCGCAGATGCGCGAGCAGTCCGTCGCGCACTGGTGCCCGGGCCCGCAGATATGGGCGGTGCTGTCCTATCCCGAAGCGGCCGAGGCCCTGCGGGACCGGAGGCTGGTTCGCGAGGCCGAGCGCGACCGGCTCTCGCAGATCTACGGCAACTCCGACATCTACGAGCTGCAGAAGATGGACCTGCCCTACATGGACGGTGAGCGCCACCGCATGCTGCGCCGTCACGTCATCAACGCCTATCGGGCCATCGACTTCGACGATCTGAGCGCGTTCATCCGCGACTTCGCCGAGCGGAGGCTGACCGCGGTGCACGATGCCGACTCGTTTGACATGACCGGGGTTCTCGGAAACGACCTGCCGGTGTACGTGGTCAGTCATCTGATCGGCGTCCCACCGGAGGAACAGGCGCAGGCCGCCGAGGTGGTCGGCCCTTTCGTCGCCGCACGCGGATTGACCCAGGACGCCCAGATCGCCACCGGCGGGGACGACGCCGTCGCGGTGTTCGAAGACTTCTTCCTGCCGCTGATCCGGCAGCGCCGCAGACAGCCGACCGGCGACCTGACCAGCCGGTTGATCGCCGACCCGATCGACGGGATGACGATGAGCGACGCGCAGATGCTGCTGCTGTTGAGCAGCAACTTCTACGCCGCCAGCATCTTCACCATCAGGCTGTTCGTGGGGACACTGACGATGGCGATGGCCACCCACCCCGAGGTGTACCGGCAAGTGCGCTCCGACCGTTCGCTCATCCCGGTCGCGGTCGAGGAGGTCCTGCGCTGGGACGCCCCCGCTCAGGCCGTCAACGCCGCCCTGGCCACCGAGGACATCGAGATCGGGGACGTCACCGTCCCCGCCGGTCAGGCGGTCACGGCGCTGGTCGGGGCGGCCAACCGGGACCCGGGTCACTTCCCCGACCCCGACGCGGTACGCCTGGACCGGTCCCCCAACCGCCATCTGTCGTTCGCCCCGGGAATGCACCAGTGCGTGGGCCTGAACCTGGCCCGCTTGGAGTCCGCCCTGGTACTGGAGGCCATGGCCGATCACCTGCCGGAGTTCGGTTATGACGCGGCGGCTTCGCAGCGATTCGTCGGGGACCGGTTCCGGGGCTATGACAGCCTGATCGTGCAGCGCTGACTCAGCGCCGCGGTCGCGGCTGGCAGGCCGGGCAGTAGTAGGACGAACGGTTCATGAACTTCTCCCGCCGGATCACCGCCCCGCACCTCCGGCAGGGCAGGTCCGCACGGCCGTAGACGTTCAGCGAGCGGTCGAAGTAGCCGGACTGGCCGTTGACGTTCACGTAGAGCGAGTCGAAGGACGTACCGCCCTCCCGCAGCGCTTCCCGCATCACCTCGGTGGCGCAGTCGAGGACCTGTCCGAGCGATCGGCGGGTCAGCTTCTCGGCGATCCGGGCACCGTTGACCCCCGCCCGCCACAACGCCTCGTCGGCGTAGATGTTGCCGATACCGGACACCACGGTCTGGTCGAGCAGTTGGCGTTTGATCTCAGAGTGTTTGCGGCGCAACGTAGTCACCACCGCTTCCCGGTCGAAGCGCGGATCGAGCGGGTCGCGGGCGATATGCGCGACCGGCGTCGGAACCCGGCTGCCGTCGACGGTCACCAGATCGGCGAGCTGCCAGCCCCCGAAGGTGCGCTGGTCGACGAAACTCAGGTCGGTACCGTCGTCGAGGACCGTCGCGATGCGCAGATGGTTGGGATTGGGGACGGTGCCGAGGAGCATCTGCCCACTCATCCCGAGATGGACCACCAACGCGGTGCGGTCGTCATCGAGCACCAGCCACAGATACTTGCCGCGTCGATCGGTGCCGGTGATCCGAGTGCCCAGCAGTCTGGCGGTGAGGTCTGCCGCTCCCGGCTCATGCCGGCGGACCGCCCGCGGGTGGTGCACCCGCACCTCGGTGATGGTCCGTCCGAGAACGTCTTCGGCCAGACCCCGCCGAACCACCTCGACTTCGGGAAGCTCCGGCAAGGTCAGGCGCCTGATTCGGCGCCTGATTGGACGCCTGATTCGGCGACCGGTTCGGCGTCCAGTTCCGCGTCGAGCGCCGTCCAGGCCTGCGCGGCGGCGTCGGTCTCGGCGACCTTCTTGGACCTGCCCCGGCCGCGGCCGTACGGCCGGTCGCCGAGATAGACCACCGCGGTGAACCGCCGGTCGTGATCGGGCCCCTCCGCGCTCACCTCGTAGCGTGGCACTCCCAGCCCCCGCGCCGAGGTCAGCTCCTGAAGGCTGGACTTCCATTCGAGCGCGGCACCCAGCGTGGGTGCGGTGTCCAGCAACTCCCCGAACAACCGCAGGATCACTGTGCGCGCACCATCGAGGCCGTGCTCGAGATAGATCGCGCCGAGCAGCGATTCGACGGTATCGGCCAGGATGCTGGACTTCGCGTGTCCGCCGGTGTTGACCTCACCGCGGCCCAGCAGCAGGTAGTCGCCCAGTCCGGTGCTGGTCAGCCGGCGTGCCACGCCGGCCAGTGCCCGGCTGTTGACGATGCTGTTGCGCAGTTTGGCGAGGTCACCCTCGGAGCTGTCGGGGTGACGACGGAAGAGTTCCTCGACGATGACCAACCCCAGCACGGCGTCACCGAGTAGCTCCAGACGCTCGTTGGTGGGCAGCCCGCCGTGCTCGTAGGCATAGCTGCGATGTGTCAGGGCTGTGGTGAGCAGATCGTCGGGCAGGTCGGCACCCAACGCCGCCAGGAGTTCCTCGCGGGGCGGTGTCACGAACCCTGACCTCCGGGTCCGTCTTCTGGTGTCACCATCCCGGCGAGCTTGGCCCAGCGGGGATCGATGAGGTCGTGGCCGTGATCCGGCTCCGCGCCGGCCAGCGCGACACCACACTGCGGACACAGTCCGGGGCAGTCCGGCGTGCACAGCGGGGTGAACGGCAGCGCAAGGCCGACGGCGTCGACGATCGGCTGCTCAAGATCCACGGTCTGATCGACGACATGGCCGACCTCGTCGGCCTCGGTGGTGGACTCGGTGACGCTGTCGGGGTAGGCGAACAGCTCGGTCAAGGTGATCTCGACATCACCGGTGATCGGTTCCAGGCACCGCGAGCATTCGCCGACCGTCGGCGCAGAGACGGTCCCGGACACCAGGATTCCCTCAGACACCGATTCCAGCCGAAGATCGAGTTCCATCTCTGCCCCGGGTTGAATCGCAATGAGATCCAACCCAATCCGCGACGGACTCGGCACCGTCTGGTGCACGGTCTGCATCACGCCGGGGCGCCGGCCCAACCGGGACACATCGAATACCAAGGGCGATCGGGATTCCCTGCCAGCCGACGCCATGGCCCGATCTTAGCTGCGACCGACTGCTTCGTTGACGACGCGCGCCGTTAGCGCTGCACGTCGCTAAGGCTGAACCTCGCTAGTGCTGAACGTAGTCGTGGGTGCCGGCCGACGTGCGCAGCTGATGGCGCCCGCGGCTGACGGAGCGAAGCGTGCCGTTGAGGTACTCCTCGAACTGGGCCAGCTTGTTGTCGACGTAGATATCGCATTCGCCGCGCAACCGGTCGGACTCGGCATGCGCGGAGTCGATGAGCCGGGCGGCCTCGGCATTCGCGGCCTGGACCACTTCGGTGGCCGACACCAGCCGCTGCTGCTCCTTGATGCCCTCCTGCACGGCGTTCTCGTAGGAGATGTTGCCGTTCTCGACCAGACGGTCGGCCTCTGCCTTGGCCCTGCTGGTGGCGGCCTCGTAGTCGCGCTTAGCCGAGGCGGCCAAGCGGGACGCCTCCTCGCGGGCTTCGCTGACCATCTGCTCGCTGTGCGCCCGGGCCTCGGCGACCATCCGGTCGGCCTGCGACTTCGCCTCGGAGAGCAGCCGGTCGGCTTCGGCGCGGGCATGACTGAGGACCGATTCGGCTTCGGCGTTAGCCCCCGACACCGTCGCCTCGGCGTGCTCCTTGGCATCGCGCAGCATGGCGTCGCGGGCGTCCAAGACGTCCTGGGCGTCGTCGAGTTCACCGGGGATGGCGTCCTTGATGTCGTCGACCAACTCCAGGACGTCACCGCGGGGAACCACGCAGCCGGCCGTCATCGGAACACCGCGGGCCTCTTCGACGATGGCGCTCAGTTCATCGAGCGCTTCAAAAACTCGGTACACGGCGCCCTCCAGGCAACTAGTTGGTGGGACTAGTGTGCCTGGTGTTACCGCTGTGACAGTGCTGCCGACACGGTGTGTTGCGAATTCCCTCGCGCATCGCCGATATCGACGCCAGGGTTGCGACTTTCGCGCCCACCACGACCCTCAGGTGGATCTCGCGGCGGGGCGTGCTCAGCGGCCGAGTTTTGCCGCCAGCCTCCGATTGACCGAATCCGGCAGCAACGCCGACACGTCGCCCCCGAGACCGGCAACCTCCTTGGCCAGCGAGGAGGACACGAAGGAGTACTGCGGCGCGGTGGCCACGAAGAACGTGTCGACCCCGGCGATGTGCTTGTTCATCTGGGCCATCTGCACCTCGTATTCGAAATCGGTGCCGGTGCGCAGTCCCTTGACGATGGCGCTCAGTCCGCGCACCCGGACGAAGTCGACCACCAGGCCATGTCCGGCTTCCACACGCAGGTTGGGCAGATGTGCGCACGCCTCGGAGATCATGGCGATCCGCTCGTCGATGGTGAACATGCCGGTCTTGTTCGGGTTCACCAGAACCGCCACGATCACCACGTCGAACTGCGCGGCGGCACGCTCGAAGACATCGATGTGGCCGAGAGTGACCGGGTCGAATGACCCCGGACAGACAGCGCCGCTCACCTGCGATCCGCCTTCAGCTTCCCGCTGCTATTCATGCGCGCAGACGCTAGCAGGCGGCCACCTCGATCCGAGTGTCGCCGTAGCGCCGCGGCGGCCACGGCGTCCAGCCCGCGGGCCAGCCCAATTCCGGCGCCGACGCCGGGCGCTCGACCACGACGATGCTGCCCGGCCCCACCCAGCCATGACGATCAAGGGCGTCCAGCATGGTCGCGATATCACCGCCCGCGGTGTCATAGGGCGGGTCAGCGAGCACCAGATCCACCGGCCCGGCAGGTGCGGATGCCAGAACGGCGGACACCGATGCGCGGCGAAGGGTCGCACCGGGCAGCCCGACCGCCTCGATATTGCGGTTGAGCACGTCGGCGGCTCGACGATCGTTCTCGACGAACGTCACCGCCGATGCTCCGCGGGACAGCGCCTCCAGACCGAGGGCGCCTGAGCCTGCGTACAAATCCAGCACCCGCAGCCCGTCGAAATCCAGCCGGGCCGCCAGCACGTTGAACAATGCCTCCCGGACCCGGTCGGTGGTCGGCCGCGTTCCCCGCGGGGGCACCGCGAGCCGCCGACCGCCGGCCGCGCCGGCGATGATCCGGGTCACGCTAGGCAGTCACAGTCAGTAGGGCCGTCGCACTCGGTGGCAGGAGATGGGTGGCAGGAGATGGATCGTGGGTAAGAGCTAGATCAGAGTCGACCAGTAGTCCCAGAACCGGACCAGGATCGCCAGCAACACGGCGGTGAACCACACCGTGGTGATCGGCCAGCGCCAGTGATAGACGAACCGCGCGATCGGGTTTCCGGCCAGCGGACGCAGCGCTATCGAGGCCACCACCACCAGCAACGGGATCGTCACCGACCACACCACCATGCAGTACGGGCACAGGGCGCCGATGCGATACAGCGTTTCGAAGATGAGCCAGTGCACGAAGACCGCGCCGGCCGCGGTGCCCACCATCAGGCCGACCCAGTACCACCGCGGCAGCCTCACCCCCGATACCGCCAGCACACCGGTGACCAGCACCAAGGTGAAGGAGATCACTCCGAAGACCGGGTTGGGCGGACCGAACACCGACGCCTGCGGCGTCACCATCACCGACCCGCAGGACAGCACCGGGTTGATGCTGCAGGTCGGCACATAGGACGGGTTCTTGAGCATCTCGACCTTCTCGACCAGCAGAGTGGCCGAGGCCAGCAGGCCGATGGCACCCGCGATCAGTACCCACAGGGCACCGGCCCGAGGAACCCGCACGCCCGACGCGGCGGAAGCCGAATCGGGCGGGCCGGAGTGCACCGGGGCTGGGGCGGTCACGCTCACGGGTTCACCGGGGCGGGCGGCGCCGGAGACGGCGCCGGGGACGGTGCCGGGGTGGGCGCCAGAGCGGGCAACGGGCCGACGATGGCCCGCACCTTGGCGAGCAACTCGTCGGGGGTGGCCGGGCTGATGTCCTGGCCGTTGAGCCGGATGGTCGGGGTGGCGGTGATCTTGGAAGCCGCCGCCAGGCCCTTGGCCATCTTCTCGTAGCGCCCCTTGTTGATGCAGTCCGGAACGCCGCCGACGACGCCGGCCTGACGCGCGGTCTCGATCAGTCGGGCGTTGTCGGGGCCGGTGCCCGAACCCTCCATCGGCTGCTGGGCGAACAGTGCCGAGTGGAACCGGAGGAAAGCCTCTTTGTCCTCGTCGGCGACGCAGTAGGCGGCGTTGGCCGCGCGGGCCGAGTAGCCGCCGTTCGCCTTGTTCAGGATGGCGACCATGTAGTAGTCGACCGCGGCGGCGCCGCTCTCGGAGATCTTGGCCAGCGCCGGGCCGAAGGTCTTGGCGAAGTCCCGGCAATGCGGGCACTGGAAGTCCTCGTAGATGGACAGCACGGCCTTGGGTTCGTCGGTGCCGTCCTTCTTGATCAGGGTGTCCGAGGCGATCCGGACCGCCTGGACGTCGCCGACGCTGCTGCTCTTGTTGCCCATCACGATGTAGAGCACGAGGCCCACCGCGAACAGCACGACGACCGCGGTCAGCCCCAACCGGATGATGAGGTCGCGCTTGCGGTCCTGCGCTTTGAGGTCGTAACGGGGTGAACTCTTCTTGTTGCTGGCCACGGGCGGTGAGGTCCTTGCTGTCTCGATTGTGCTGTCTCGATACGGAAAGCCGTGAGATGAAGCCTTGGGCTGGTCGTGTGGGACTGATGTGCGCCTCTAGAGTACCGGCGCCGGGTTCCCACCCGACCGGTCGCGGTTTCAGCCGTGCGCGAGGTGGGCCCGCAGGGCCGAGATCATCTCCGCGTTGGCAGCGGAAACACCTCCGCCCAGCGCGTTGAGGTTGAGGAACGCGTGAACCATCGAGCCCATCTTGCGGTGGTCGACGGGAACTCCGGCGTCACGTAGCCGATCGGCGAACTGCTCGCCCTCGTCCCGGAGCGGGTCGAACCCGGCGGTGACCACGAGCGCGGGAGAAAGTCCGGACAGGTCCTCGGTCAGCAGTGGCGAGATCCGCGGATCGGTCACGTCGAGGCCCGAATTCTTCAGGTAGGTGTCCTGAAACCAGTCCATATCGTGTTTGGTCAGCAGGAACCCGTCGCCGAACAGGCTCCGCGACCGGGATCCACCCCTCATGTCGGTGACCGGATAGATCAGCCATTGCAGCGCGGGAAGCGGGTCCCCGGCGTCACGGGCCAGGACCGTGACGACCGCCGCCAGGCAGCCGCCCGCGCTGTCCCCGCCGACCGCCACCCGCCGAGGATCGGCACCCAGTTGGGCAGCGTTCTCGCGGGCCCACCGGTAGGCGGCGTAGGCATCCTCGACCGCCGCCGGCGCGGGATGCTCGGGGGCCAGTCGATAGTCGACGGACAACACATGGACCCCGGCGTCTCGGCAGATCAGTCGGCACGCCGCGTCATGGGACTCCAAGTCCCCCATCACGAACCCGCCGCCGTGGAAGAAGACCAGCAGCGGGGCCGAACCGGCCGCGCCCGCGGGGCGGTAGTGCCGTGCGCCGATCGTGCCGCCGGGTCCCGGAATAGTCACCGACCGTGTCTCGGCGACCCGGACGTCGGGCTGGTCCAGGGTGCGGGTCATCGCGCCGTTGGCGATCCGGGTGGCGATCGGGTCGTCGTTGACGGCGAGTCCCGCGATACCCATCGACCGCTGACTGGCGAGCATGACCTGAAGAGAGGCGTCGAGGGTGTTGCCGTCGATAGTGATTGCCCGGCCCCCGGACATGAGCCGTTTCACCGGCGTCGGCAGCAGCGGAATCAGCTTGATACCCAAGCGATTAGCGACAGCCAGCACCCGCTCTTTGAAAGGATTGGACTTGGGTGGGGCACCCACCTGGCTGACAGTCACGTTTGCTCCTCTCCGACGCCCGCCCACCTTACGCCAGCCCTGATGACGGGCGATTCCACGTGGGTATATCGTGGCGCGGGTTCGGTGCGACTCCACCAGAGACGAAATCACAGGCAGGTGACATGACGCCGACGGCTGCGACCTCCACCGTCACGCTCAACGACGACAACGCCATCCCGGTTCTGGGCATCAGCGTCGCCGGAATGCCCGCCGGCGAGGCCGAGGCAGCGGTCGCTGCCGCCCTGGCCGCCGGCTATCGCCTCATCCACACCGCACCCGGCGACGGCAACGAGGAAGCGGCCGGGCGGGCGATCGCGGCGTCGGGGATTCCGCGCGAGGAGGTATGTGTCGCCGCCACCCTGGCGACCGCGGACCAGGGTTTTCAGTCGTCTCAGGACGCGTGCAAGGCCAGCCTGGCCCGACTCGGGTTGGATTACGTCGACCTGTACCTGGTGGACTGGCCCGCCGAGGAGAACGGCAAGTACATCGATGCCTGGGGCGGAATCATGAAGTCCAAGGAAGTCGGTGACACCCGTTCCATCGGCGTGAGCAACTTCACCGCCGAGAACCTCTCGGACATCGTCGATCTGACCTTCTACACCCCCGCGGTGAACTGGGTCGAACTCCACCCCCTGCTCAACCAGTCGGATCTGCGCGCTGCGCATGCGGAGTACGGGATCACCACCGCGGCCTACTGCCCGCTGGGGACCGGGGCACTGCTGGACAACCCCACCGTGGCCGCGGTGGCTGCCGCGCACGGCCGGACCCCCGCCCAGGTGCTCCTCCGCTGGAGCATCCAGTTGGGCAATGTCGTCGTCGTTCGCGCTTCCAGCCCTGAGCGACTGGCCGAGAACATCGACGTGTTCGGGTTCGAACTCTCAGCGGCCGAGATGGATTCGCTGGGCGCACTCGACGACGGCACCCGGTTCCGGCCGGCCCCGAACGCCGCCGACTGACGCCGCCTAACACCCCGCGCGGTCAGCTGAGAAAAAACTGTAAAAAGATTGTGGTTTTTCACATCTCACGGCAGCCCCAGACGTAACGTTCGTTACGCATGACAGTGCGTTAGCCTGAATCCACCGATGGGGTGGGGTTTGAAGCGGGTCGTGATGACGAAATGCCCTGTCGCGGTGAGAGAATGAGGTTTGTCTAGGACCGAATTCCATCACAGCGAAGGGCATCTCGTAGATGCGATTGTCTCATACCCGGCCGGTGCGGGCCGCGGTCTTCGATGACCCCAATCTGGTGTCGTGCGCTGGGCTGGTC